>JBOIEE010000064.1:0-4518 GCA_050740975.1 Gammaproteobacteria bacterium
CCAGCCTCAAGCTGCCGATCTCGGTGGTGGGGATCATCCCCACCTGTGAAAACATGCCGGATGGCAATGCCAACAAGCCGGGCGATATCGTGACCAGCCTTTCGGGACAGACCATAGAGGTGCTCAATACTGATGCCGAAGGACGCCTTATCCTCTGTGATGCTTTGACTTACGCGGAGCGCTACCGACCGGCGGCTGTGGTCGATGTGGCGACTCTTACCGGGGCCTGTGTGGTCGCGCTCGGCAAGCACGCGAGCGGCCTGTTAAGCAACGATGAAGATCTCGCTGGCGAGCTTCTCGCGGCAGGAGAACGTTCCGGCGATCGCGCGTGGCGGCTTCCGCTGTGGGAGGATTACCAAGAGCAGTTGGATAGCAATTTCGCCGACATGGCCAATGTCGCCGGCAGAGAAGGGGGCACTATTACCGCCGCCTGCTTCCTGTCTCGATTTACCAAGAGCTTGCGCTGGGCTCATTTGGATATCGCAGGCACAGCCTGGGATAGCGGGAAGACCAAGGGCGCCACGGGCCGTCCTATACCCTTGCTGGTGGAATTTCTGCTCCGGCGATCCTGACCCGGAAAAATGCGGCCGTATGACCCAAATCGACTTTTATATTTTGCACGACACCGCCGGCGACCGATTTGTGTGCAAGTTGGCCGCCAAAGCGTGGCGGCAAAATCATCGGATTTATATTCACACCGGCTCCGAGCTCCAGGCGGCGGCTATCGATGATCTGCTTTGGTCTTTTCGCGACATCAGCTTTGTGCCGCATGCCCAGGTTGCTGATAACCCGCAGCCAGAGACACCGATCCTGGTCGGGTGTGGGGAGCCTCCTCATGGGTTTGACCAGATCCTGATCAACCTGGCCCACCCCGCGCCCGAGTTTTTTTCGCGTTTTCAACGCGTGCTCGAAGCGGTCGACGCAGAGCGACGACAACAGGCACGCGCCCGCTACCGCTACTACCAGGAGCGCGGTTACACTCCCAGCACCCACGAGATACAATCGGACGATGAATCAAGCGAGTGAGGATCCCCCGGCCCGGGATGGCAGGGCGCTAAACCAGGCGATTGAACGGCTGGAGGAGCTGATCGAGCAGCGAGTCGACACCATACAGCCACTCGATGGTAGCGCGAGCGAAGATGGAGGGAACGACCCGGATCGAGTGCCTGTGCTGCACGAGGTCGTCAATCGGGGTGCGCCGCCGCCATCCGTCGGTCGCTTGCCCAATTCCGGCGATTCGCAGGACACAGAGCTGCGTCAGCGCATCCTAGCGGACGTCAAAGCCATCTTGGCGGCGGGGCATGAACGCATTTTGAACGACGTACAACAGATGATCGGCGCGATGAAATCAGAGCTGGAGGTGGCTCTCGGCGCTCAGCGCTCTCCTGCGGGAGCGAGGGAGAAGCCGATCTCGGAGCCGGAGATGGCCAAGACCTATGATCCGCACGCCATCGAGAAAAAATGGTACCAATGGTGGGAGCGATCGAAGCTGTTCGCCCCGTCCGGCAGCGGGAGTCCCTATTGCATCATGCTCCCTCCTCCGAATGTGACCGGCAGCTTGCACATGGGCCACGCGTTCCAGGACACCCTGATGGATATCCTTATCCGTTTCCACCGCATGCGTGGCTGCAACACCCTGTGGCAGTGCGGCACCGATCACGCCGGGATCGCCACCCAGATGGTCGTCGAACGGCAATTGGCCGAACAAGGCAAAAGAAGCCGGCAGAACCTCGGAAGGGAACGCTTCGTTGATGCCGTATGGGCGTGGAAGAAGCAGTCCGGCGGGGCCATCACCGAACAATTGCGGCGGCTTGGGACATCCATGGATTGGAGCAGAGAGCGATTTACCCTGGACGAGGGTTTATCGCGGGCGGTGACCGAGGTGTTTTGCCGCCTCTACAAGGAGGGGCTCGTTTACCGCGGCAAGCGCCTGGTGAACTGGGATCCGGTGCTGCACACTGCGATCTCCGATCTCGAGGTGGTTTCGCAGCAAGAGCAGGGACATTTGTGGCATATCCGCTATCCTTTAGCAAATAGAGCGGGCCACGTCGTGGTTGCCACCACGCGTCCGGAAACCCTGCTTGGAGACACGGCCCTCGCCGTGCACCCGCAGGACATGCGCTACCAGGGATTGATCGACGCGTTTGTCGAGTTACCCTTGACGGGGCGCAAGATCCCCGTCATCGCCGATGAGCATGTCGATCCCTCATTCGGTTCAGGTTGCCTCAAGATAACTCCGGCTCACGATTTCAATGACTGTAAAATCGGGCTGCGGCATGGCCTGCCTATGCTCAATGTTTTCACCCCGGACGCCAAGGTCAATGAAAACGGCCCACCGCCCTATCGCGGTCTGGATCGTTACGAAGCGCGCAAGCGCATCGTACAAGATCTGCAATCCCAGGGCTTGTTGGAAAAGGTCGAGGACCACCGCTTGATGGTACCGCGGGGTGATCGCTCACACGCGGTGATCGAGCCTTATCTCACCGATCAGTGGTTCGTTAGGGTCGAACCCTTGGCCCGGCCAGCGATCCGGGCGGTGGAGGAGGGCGCCATCCGCTTCATCCCTGAGAACTGGTCCAAGACTTATTTCGAGTGGATGCGAAACATCCAGGATTGGTGTATCAGCCGCCAGCTTTGGTGGGGTCACCGGATCCCCGCTTGGTACGACGCTGAAGGCAAGGTGTACGTCGGCCGCTCGGAGCAAGAAGTAAGAAGCCAGCATAGTCTCGCTGGCGATTTAGTCCTTAAGCAGGACCCGGATGTGCTGGACACCTGGTTCTCATCCGCCTTGTGGCCGTTCTCGACCTTAGGCTGGCCGCAGCAAAGCTCAGAATTGAACACCTTTTATCCTACCAGCGTGCTGGTCACCGGGTTCGACATCCTTTTCTTCTGGGTCGCACGCATGATCATGATGGGATTGAAGTTCACCGGCAAGGTGCCTTTCAAAGAGGTGTATATCCATGGCCTGGTGCGCGATGCCGACGGGCAGAAGATGTCCAAGTCAAAGGGCAACATCTTAGACCCCATCGATCTGATCGATGGCATCGAGGTCGATCGATTAGTGGAGAAACGGACCACGGGACTGATGCGGCCTTCCGATGCGCCCAAAATCGAACAAGCCACGCGGCGCCAGTTCCCCCAAGGGATCCCAAGCTACGGAACCGACGCACTGCGCTTTGCCTTCGCGTCCTTGGCCACGCAGGGTCGGGATATCCGCTTTGACCTGGGACGCATCGAAGGTCATCGCAACTTCTGCAACAAACTGTGGAACGCCGCGCGCTATGTGCTGATGGCGACGCAGAATTCTATTGGGCAAAGCACAGCAGAATTGGGGATCGCCGAACGTTGGATCCTCTCCCGCTTTGAGCAAGCAAAAGAGGCGGTGATCGAAGCCATCACCACCTATCGCTTCGATTTAGCTGTGCAGGCGCTGCATGGATTCACCTGGGATGAATACTGTGATTGGTACCTGGAATACTCCAAGTATGTGCTGAACGATGGCAAGCTTCGGGAAGAGAACAAACGAGCGACCCGTCAAACCTTATTAATGGTTCTGGACGAATTGCTGCGCTTATTGCATCCGTTCCTGCCGTTTATCACTGAAGAGATCTGGAGCCGCCTCCCGGACGCTGCTGGAATGTCCATCATGACCCAGCCCTACCCGTTGCCGGACCACGGCAAGATCGATAAAGCCGCCATAGCGGAGTTTGATTGGGTCAAGACATTCATCCTCGGCGTGCGCCGCATCCGGGCGGAAATGAACATCACCTCTGGCAAGCGCTTGCAAGTGCTGGTGCAGGGGGAGGACGAACAAGAGCTAACGTGGTTGGGCCGAAACGCGGGTCCGATCGGGGAACTGGCGCGTTTGGATGCGATACGCCGGATCACCAAAGGCCATGTCTCCGAGGCTGCGACGGCCTTAGCCGGGAGCATGACTATCCTCATTCCCTTAGCAGATCTCATCGATCCGAAAGAAGAGGCAGCGAGGCTGAACAAGGAGCTTGACAAGCTGCGTCAGAGTTTGCTGCGTACAGAAGCCAAACTCGCTAACCCCAGTTTTCTGGAACGGGCGCCCATCCATGTCGCAGAACAGGAACGCGCTCGGCGCGCGGAAAGCGTGAGCGCTATCCACAAGCTCGAAGAGCAGTTGCGCCGGATACAGTCGCTTGAGCCTAAGCAAGCCCACTGAGCCGACGTAACCGCGGCGTGCGCTGATTAGAGTCAATGGCAACTACACCGCCATGTTTCAGCGCTTAAGAGAAGACATCGCCTGCGTATTTGAGCGCGATCCCGCGGCGCGCACCACCTTCGAGGTGCTGACCGCTTATCCTGGTTTACACGCGATTTTATTTCACCGCCTCAGCCACTTTCTGTGGAAACGAGGGTTGAAGTGGACCGCCCGCATGCTCTCGCACATCGCCCGCTGGTTGACCGGCATCGAGATCCACCCCGGTGCCGGGATCGGGCGGCGGTTTTTTATCGATCATGGCATGGGGATCGTCATCGGAGAGACCTCCG
>JBOIEE010000065.1:0-7352 GCA_050740975.1 Gammaproteobacteria bacterium
CCACCTCCCCAACAAACTCCCCCGCCGCGGCGTCGTTGTAACCACTAAGACCAAACTCCTCATCGTAGAAAATCAAAATAAACAAAGGGTTTTCACACGGCTGCACCACCAGCAGAAGGAACATCCACTCTAGTGCAGAGTTCCGTTAATAACATTGCATAAGAACGGGCTCCTAGCGCGCCCCAGTGTGGCTCGCGGCGCTTAGCGGTTCTTCATCATAACGGGTCCCGTGGGCACCGAGCCACCCCCGGCCGGTTCGACGGTGATCGCAAAACCATCGGGGCGCTCGGGCTCGACCTGCGCTACCAGCGCGTTATGGCCTACCTCATCGACGCTGAACACCCCGCCTGGAAAGGTCCTGCCTCCGGCGATCACCCAAAGTTGGTATTGCTTTTCCGGCGGGAGCATCGGGAGAAAATGGACCACGAAACTTCCACGTTTCTTCCCTGCGCTCCACACGATCAAAGCCTCTGCGCGGGCGGCGGCGTCGGTTCCGGCAAGGGCGACTACCCGGGCATCCTTGCTCCAGACGATGTCCCGGAGCAAGTGCGCCTGGGCGAGCTCGGCTTCCCGACCGGCCAGATCGGCAGCCAGTTTTCGCCCATGATCCGTAAGCTGGTCGATCATCGCCTGCTGCTCGGCCAGGCCCAGTTGGGCGAGATAGAGGTTCCATCCCAAAAGGCCAGCGAGGCCCGCGGCCAGACCGCTGCCTACCCAGGGCCATACCCGCCTTCGGGCGCCCACGGAGGGGCGCTTGAGTCGTGCAGTCCGCTCTGCAGCGGTAGCCGTGGACCGCCGGTATGCGGCACCGCGCTGTGCCGCGTCGGCTGTAACCCGATCCATGACGGCGGCGCGTACCTCAGAGCGTAACGGGACCCGTGGTAGGGTATAGGGCAGCGTTGCCGCCACCGCCGACAGTTCGTACAGCCTATCTTCGCAGGTCCTGCAACCGCCAGACAGGTGCGCCTCCAAGCGCGTCAATTCGTGGTCGTCCAGCGCGCCGTACAGAGCTAACCATTCAGCAAAGGGTTCGTGCATCATGAAGCCGTCCAACCGTTTTCGACCAGCGTATCGCGCATTCGTTCGAGACCGCGACGCACCCAGGATTTGACCGTACCGAGCGGCGCGCCGAGGCGTGCCGCGATCTGGCTCTGGGTCAGCCCTTCGAAATAGGCGAGCTCTAGCGTTTGCCGCTGCTCCTCGGCGAGTTCGCGAAAGGCCGCGTTCAGCATCCGCCGTGCGAACGGGTCGTCATCGTCGCATTCCGCGTTTTCCGCTACCTCGGCTAATAGATCCGCGCTCTCCTTGAGAGCGCGGCGCGAGACGCGCATAGAGATCGAGCGCCCGCGTGCGCGCGAGGGTGAAAAGCCAGGCGTCCGGGACACCCCGAGCCGGGTCATAACGCGCAGCGTCGCGCCACACCTGACAGAAGACCTCTTGCACCACCTCCTCTGCGTCTGCTTGATTGCCCACGATTCGAAATGCGAGGTTCAGCATCACCTGGGCGTAGCGGTCATAGAGGCGCTCAAACGCATCGCCATCGCCCTCTGCGATCCGCTGAATGAGTTCGTGAGTATCCTCGGTGCCCTTTGGGGCAATCGTCTCCGTCCGCATCTACCTCCCCTCTCCCCCGAGCTTGTGCCTCTCGCGCGCGCAGCAGCAAGACTTTTAGGAGTGCGAAGTCTCGCTCCTCGGGGGATCAAGAACGACTATCAGAACTTTTCGTAGCGTAGCACAGGCGTATCGGAAACGTTAACGCCTTTTCTCCGGAAGGAGGGTAGTGATGGGCCAGTGAGGTGTCAAGCACGCGAGTCTTCGAGTTGCTATGCCCCCTGCCGGCCGCCTGCAGACGGACAGGTCGGTGCTGCGATAGAGCCCATCGAGCATGAGTATTTTTTTGCCGCGTCGCTCAATGACGCAGCGTTAGAGGCGACGCTCTTTCGCCGAGCGGCGCCCTTGCACGCCCCGCCGGACCGGCCCACCCTCCAGGGAACTGTAACTGACCGCCTCCGTATTTTAAGTCTCAAGCCACGAAAGCTACGGCAGCAATCGTTAGAATATTCGCAGGTCGACCAAAAGAAGAGGGATGCAGCGGCAGATGAATACCAAACCTTGGCTCAAACACTACGATGAGGGGGTCCCGTACAGCTTGCAGCCCTATCCCGAGCGCGCTCTGCTGGACGTAGTGAGAGTCCGGCAGGCTCCTAGGCAATAGGCTCAGAAATACAAAACCCTTCACGTGATTTCTGGAGCTAGTAAAGCGCATGGCAGCTTTTCACCGGCTGGAGTTCTTGACTATACAGTCATAAACAGCTATGCTTCCCTCACTGACAACGAAAGCACAAATGCAAAGCATGTGGCAAGACCGAGAGAATTCGCGCTAGAGGAGGTGCTGGACAAGGCCGTGGAGACGTTTTGGTCCAAGGGCTACGAAGCCACGTCGATCCAAGACTTGGTGGAGAACATGGGGATCCATCGCGGCAGCTTGTATGCCGCCTTTGGGGACAAGCAAGGCCTTTTTCTAACGGTCATTGATCGCTATCGCAAGGTCGTGGTGCGCAAACTACTGGACATTCTCGATAGTGATCCGTCGGGCAAAGCGGCCATCCGGAAGTTCTTTGCAGCCGTGGTCGAGCATGTGATCACGGGCGGGCCGCTGCGCGGATGCTTGGTCACGAATTCTGCTGTAGAGCGGGGCTTAAGTGATCCGCAGACGGCGAAGAAGGTTAGCTTGTGCCTCAAGCAGCTCGAGGAGGGGTTCTATAAGACGTTGCTGCGCGCTCAGGGTGCCGGTGAGATCGACCGGGGGCGGAATTCTCGCGCACTCGCGCACTATCTCACCAGCTGCCTGCAGGGACTTCTAGTGATCGGTAAGATCCGTACGGATCGTGCGGCCCTAGAGGATGTGGTCGAGGTGACGCTAGAGGCGTTGGAATAATTTTTTGCTTTATTAAAGAACGATAGGTCATGAATTGACGAAACCACTACGAGGCGATCTAAAAATCGATACGCTGTATCCGGAGGTGACGTGATGATGAAAAAGGTAGCTGGCCTTATCGGTGTTCTTTTGCTGTTAGGGAACGCAAGTGCTTAGGCGCACGGGGGGGTGAGCATCGAAGCGGATAAGTGCGTGCTGAAAATTGGCACTTTTTTGGTCCATTTTACCGGTTACCAGCCGGAGAGCCGTGGCAGCGAGGAGTTCTGTGAAGACATCCCCAGCACCGGACACGCCATTATCGTCATGGACTTCGTAGATCCACAACTGCGAAAGATGGACACCTCGCTACGCATCGTTCAAACGGATTCTTGGAGCGAGGCCAAAGCGTATAAGCTGGGAGAGGAAGCCAAGGAGATCACCTACCTTCCACCGCAAAAATACCAAAACGGCTCCATCCGGTTTGACCATCGGTTTGCAGAGCCCGGCTATTTCGTCGGCGTCATGACCGCAGCCAGTGACGTGGGCCAGCTTGGATCTCTGTTCCCGTTCTCCGTAGGTTATGGGATTGGGGCGTTCTCAGGTGGAGCAGGCGGCCGTAACCAACTCGTGGTCATTTTCGCGGCCGTGGCGATAGCCGGCGGCGCATTGCTTTATTACG
This sequence comes from Gammaproteobacteria bacterium, assembly GCA_050740975.1. Taxonomy (GTDB): domain Bacteria; phylum Pseudomonadota; class Gammaproteobacteria; order JBOHHR01; family JBOHHR01; genus JBOHHR01. The sequence continues at coordinate 3,597 of JBOIEE010000065.1, forward strand.
CCTCAAGGCGAAAGGCTCAAAACACGTTGCGACTCAATAGAAAGCACACTTAGCGGGACATGCGGTATTGACGTATCGGAGCAAACACCATGATTACTATCTTTTCTCGAATCAATAAAGAGCTGGCGTCCTGGATCGCGATTTGGCGATTCCTGCGGGGGTTGGACTGTTATGGGTGGAATTTCTACCGGGATATCGATGGGCCGGCAGACGCGAGCAAAAACGCAGAGATAATGAAGCGTGAATGGAAGACAAGTTCACCGGTAATGGTGACCGCCTTAGCCAATAAAGCGCGGTCCAATTCCATTCACCGAGTTATGGAGCTAGCAGCCCACAAACCGCCTTGACGCTTGTCTCTTGAACATGAATCAAGGATTTGGTATTCGCGGATTCGGTTGGGCGCGTTTCGCGAGTTTTGTCCATGGGCTCGTAGCAAGCAGACTCAACCGAATCCCGAATACCAAGCTTATCCTTGCAGCAAGCACGATGTCGTTGACCGCGCGGATATTCCCTCCCTGTTCCAAAGAGAAAGAAAAAATGCGGTGTCTTTTCTCCCATCGAGTCAGCTCAAATCATACCGACGACCATCTGTCTCTGCGCTTACGCGCTCCCTCCTTGCCGCGTCGCCTTACCCTTCGGCGACGCGGAGTTTTTTTGAGCGAATCGCGTATCGGAGAAGTGCGAGTGATTTATGGGGGGAACGCGGGGCTACTCGTCACTGTAACGCTGCTATTTTCGGGATGTGCCCCAGATCCCGAGCTGCGCGAAGCGACCTATGAAGACGGGGCCAATTGCGCACGCTGCGCACCCGGTGCGCGAACAGGGGGGGCCGGTATTACCAACGACGAATCCACCCGTGAAGGGATCAAATTTAACGTCCGTACCCCCCTGAACTACGATCCGACGATCGCCCATCCGCTGCTGATGATCTATGCGCCCGCGAAACGGAGTCGCATGAGTAGCGAACGGTTTACTGACTTTACTCCAGAGGCAACTGCGGCTGGGTTTGTTGTCGCCTATGCCGATCATCGGCCCTTGTCGCCATCCAGCTTGGTGGAGCTCGCGGCGGTGACCCGTTTGGTGGCCCAGAAGTGGTGTATCGACGAAGACTGCATCTTCCTGACCGGACACTCCGATGGGGGGACCGTAGCTATGGGCCTGGCGTTCATCGCCGGTACGAAAGACCTGCCCGCGGCTATCGCGCCCAGCGCGGTCGGGATTAACAAGCTCGATCTTGCGGACCGTCAGTGTCCCGATCCGATCCCGGTTATGCTGATGCACAGCGCCAACGACCGTCTTTTCCCCGGTTACGGAGCGGAAGCCGTCGAATGGTGGGCCAAGTGCAATGAATGCGAGCTGGAAGCACCCGAAAAGCTGGACAACGGGTGTGTCGCCTATTCGGGATGCGCCAATGGAGTACGGACTTGGTATTGTGAAGGCAGCGATTCCCACTCTAAGTGGCCAAGGCTGAACAAGACTATCATCGATTTCTTTGTCAAATCGGAAACCCCGGAAGCAGTCGCTACAGCACGGAATGCGGAATGACCAAAACGCCGGTATCGTGCGTGGAAAACCAAGCCCTTAGAAAGGGTGACTCGTTTTGGTAGTGATGGCCCCGTTACAAAAGTAACTGTGCCTAGCTGTGCCCAATACCTACTTGCTGGTTACCCAACACGATATCAAGTACCGACGGTGGAGGTCTTCGGTCGTGCACAAACCTGTTTCCGCGCTTAAGGAACTTAGGACTGACTATTATTCCAACCCTAGAGGCGACGCGGCGAGCGAGATGCCTAGAATAAAGCTTGTGTTCAATGACGGAACCACCATTGACACCACTTTTATCGTCCCTCCCGAAAGAAGAGATGAACTCATCGAATCCATTAAGCTGGCTATGTCATCAGCGATTACGCCTGAGCACTAGGCCGTGTCGCCGTTTGGGATCATGACAGCGCAAACATCGGAGGATAGGAATGTCGAGTATTCGAACGGCCATCTCTATTGACCAACCCATTGATCGGGTGTTTGAGTTCGTAACCACCGCATCCAATTGCCCCAAGTGGCACGTTTCTTCGTGGACGGGTACCATTGGCCACCCGTTACAGCCGGGAGAGCATGTCACGGAAGAGTTCTCGCTTGGCGGCCGTCATGGGCGGATCCACTGGATCGTGCGCGAAAGCCGCCCGCCGCGACGCTGGGTCATTAGCGGCAAATCCGATGACGGGGGCACAGCGACGATCACCTATACCCTCACACCGGAATCGCAGGGAACCCGACTCAAACGCCAGTTTGTTCATCACATACCCGCGTTATTCGGAGCACCAGGAGGCTTCCTGTCATTCGAATATCGCCTGCAGGCGGAGTCCGCCGAGTCGCTGCGACGTCTTAAACGGATCCTCGAAACAGGTGCCGTCGAGGATTGACTGCCATAAAGCCTTAATCGGGTAAGGCGGCTAAAGAGCCTGTCTCTCATGCGGCGATCCATTCTGGGCTTCGCGGCAAACGCGCGTCTGCAACCTAAGACGGTCGGCGGTTTCTGACCTTCCGTCCGCTGCGTCGGTGGTGTTAGGAGAGCCCGAACCACGGTCAGCAACAAACAGCACGACGGGATCGATCAAAACATGTTTCAACGCTCGATCTGGGATGTACGCTTGACGTTACGGGCCGATCCCACGATCATTGCATCTGAACGTGACCAAACTGATTAAGCCATGTCTTTGGTTCGCAGCACCACCGCGCGGCGCCTTTTCGCAGCGCTCTTTCTGTTAAACGGGCTCCTGTCGCAGCTGCAAACCCTGTTTGCCTGCGAGTTGCTGGAGGGCCGGCCACGCACGGTTTGTTGCTGTGCTGATCCGGTGAGCGACGGTTGCCAAATGGGTGGAGGCTGTAAGGTCCACGATGGGGTTCCCAGCAGCGAGGACTGTTGTCAGGTTTTCATCGGTGAACGTTCCGACGCCGCGAGGGCGGTCGCACCCGGCGCTCAGGCCGGAATGCTCGACCCACTTCAACTACCGACGTTTTCCCTGCCCAGCGCCACCGTCGAGTTAGGGGCAAGCATCACTACGCGACAGCCTAGCATCGCGCCCTCATACCGCAAGGCAAATAATACCTACCTCATAACAAACCGGCTTCGTATCTAAGTAACACCTCCGGATCGTTCCCCAACGCCTGCTCGCCGCGCCTTTAGAGCACGGCAAATCACTCTCCCGGAGGTGTTTCATGTATCAGATCTGCACGCCAGCTCAACACGCCGGTCTCCCGGCGCTGCTCTGCGTCGCGGCGTTTTCCTTATCACTAGCCGCCGAGGAAAACCCGTTTACGGGTCCAAAGCCGCTCGATACCCGTCCGTACCTGGGGATAGCTAAAACCAGGGATGCTGAAACGGAAGAAGCGTTCTTGATGGACGAAGCCTTGAATCTGGAGCAGGTCCTGGCCTACGCCCAAGAGCGCAACCCAGTTATCAAGGCGGGAGAGAGTCGCTTACTGGCCGCTCAGAAAGCGCCTACCCAGGCCTCGGCCTACGAGGATCCCATGTTGTCCTGGGAGAGCTGGAATGCTCCTGATAACTTCCGCCTCAATGAGGCGAATAACAATATCTTCCGCCTCTCTCAAAAGATCCCCTTTCCGGGCAAGCTCCGCTTAAAAGGTGAGATCGCCTCCAAGGAGGCAGAGAGGATGGAGGCGGGGCTAAGGGCTACAGAGATCGACACCGTAGCCCAGCTAAAACAAGCCTATTACGATCTCTGGTTGGTCTACCGG
>JBOIEE010000066.1:0-8784 GCA_050740975.1 Gammaproteobacteria bacterium
GGGCAAGACCGTTTCCATCCGCATCAATGGTCTGGACACCCACTACATGTACCGCGATGTGGTCGATATCGTGGAGCAGGCCGGCCAGCATCTGGATACGATACTGATCCCCAAGGTGGGCGTTCCCTCGGATGTCTACGTGGTGGACTGTCTGGTAACCCAGATCGAGCAGGCCAAAGGGATCGCGCACCGCATCGGGCTGGAAGCCCTGATCGAGACGGCCCTGGGTATGGCCAACGTAGAAGCCATTGCCCAATCCAGCCCACGCTTGGAAGCGCTGCACTTCGGGGTGGCGGACTATGCCGCGAGTTGCCGCGCGCGTACGGTAAATATCGGAGGGCTGCACCCGGATTATCCCGGCGACCAGTGGCATGGGAGTCTACAGCGGATGCTGGTCGCCTGCCGGGCTTATGGCTTGCGGGCCATCGATGGCCCCTTTGGGGATTTTAACGATCCCGAAGGGTATAGGGCTGGGGCGCGGCGGGTGGCGACCATGGGGTATGAGGGCAAGTGGGCCATCCATCCTTCTCAGATCCCTCTGGCCAATGAGGTGATGTCACCACCCCAGGCCGAAGTAACCCGGGCGCAGCGCGTCTTGGAGGCCTTGGAGGAAGCGGCCAAGGCCGGCCGGGGGGCGGCACAGTTGGATGGCAAGATGATCGACGCGGCCTCCGCGCGCATGGCGGAGAACGTGGTGCGACAGGCGCAAGCAATCGCGGCGAAGGCGAAAAGCTAGGGAAGCTCGGCCAGAGCGAGCTTTTGTTCTTCGCCCGCGGGAGGTAGGCTTCCTGGGTGACTAGCGATATCACCGAAATCAGATCCCGCCTGCAACAGGCGAGCGCGGAGCGCCGTACTTTAGAAATCCTGGGTGGTGGGAGCAAGCGGTTCTTGGGGCGCGAGCCCTTGGGGAGCGTACTGGAACTAGCGGGGCACCGCGGGATAGTGGATTACCAACCGTCGGAGTTGATGTTGACCGCGCGCGCGGGCACGCCATTGCAACATATCGAAAGCCTGTTGACCGAGCAGGGACAGATGCTGGCTTTTGAGCCGCCGCATTTTGGCGCGACAGCGACTTTGGGCGGCACCATCGCCTGCGGGTTGTCCGGACCACGCCGCCCTTATGTCGGAGCCGCGCGCGATTTCGTGCTGGGAGTGGTGTGTCTAAGCGCTAACGGTGAACGCTTAACATTTGGCGGGCAGGTGATGAAAAACGTCGCGGGATTCGATATCTCGCGCTTGATGGCGGGCGCTATGGGAACGCTGGGCGTGCTCTTGGAAATCTCGCTCAAGGTGCTGCCGAGACCGGAAACTGAAGCGACGGTTGCGCGCAGGCTGCCGGTTACAGAAGCGCTCGATCTCATGAATCATTTCGCCGGACGGCCGCTACCGATATCGGCGGCGAGCTTTGATGGGGAAAACATGTTGCTGCGCTTATCCGGTGTCCCCTCTGCAGTCGCCGCCGCCGAGAAAACAATAGGCGGAGATCGAGTGCCGGACGGAGAGGACCACTGGCATAAGTTGCGCGAGCACGAATTGCCGTTTTTTTATCCGCGGGATAAGCCTCTGTGGCGTTTATCTCTGCCGCCCGCCAGTTCGCCTCTGGATCTGGCCGGGGAGTGGCTTTTCGATTGGGGCGGGGCGCAGCGCTGGCTAAGAACCGACGCAGATCCAACCTTGGTTCGGCAGACAGCGGTCGCAGCAGGAGGACATGCTACCCTGTTTCGGGGCGGGGACCGCAGCGGCGAGGTCTTCACCCCACTGCCACTCGCGATGTGGGAACTTCACCAACGTTTAAAGCAGGCTTTCGATCCCCACGGGATCTTCAATAGGGGGCGCCTGTATCCGGCGCTGTGACCACGCACATAGAGCAAACCCCGCATGCAAACATTGCTCGCTGAGGTTTTTCGAGCGACTCCCGAAGGACAGGAAGCAGAGCGTATCCTGCGCAAGTGCGTGCATTGCGGTTTTTGCACCGCGGCCTGCCCCACCTATCAGCTATTAGGAGACGAGCTCGACGGACCACGCGGGCGGATCTACCTGATGAAACGGGTATTAGAAGGCCATCCCGCGACGCAAACAACGCAACAGCATCTTGATCGCTGCCTCACCTGCCGCGCTTGTGAGACGGCCTGTCCGTCCGGTGTCCAGTATTCGCGTCTGCTGGATATCGGACGCAGCGTGGTCGAGGAGCAGGTGCGCCGGCCGCCTGGAGAGCGCGCCGCGCGCTATCTGTTGCGGCGGGTCGTGCCCTATCCCCGACGGTTCGCACACCTTTTGAGGCTGGCGCGCTGGCTGCGTCCCTTATTACCCCATCGTTTGCGCGGCGTGGTGACGCCGAAGGAGGCCATCGTTGGCCTCTGGCCGGCTAGCAGGCACCAGCGCAAGATGTTGTTGCTCGATGGTTGCGTGCAACCGGTACTGGCGCCGGCGATTAACAGGGCTGCGGCCCGTGTGCTCGATCGACTGGGTATCGAATTGATTCGGATCCCGAAGGCAGGCTGCTGTGGCGCTATCAGTCACCATCTGGCGGCGGCAGAGGAAGCCAAGCAGTTCATGCGCCGCAACATCGACGCCTGGTGGCCATATGTTGCGCAAGGCATAGAGTCCATTGTGATCACCGCCAGCGGCTGCACACCTATGGTCAAGGACTACGCAGATCTGCTGCGCCAAGACCCCAATTATGCAGCAAGAGCCAATACGGTCTCTAAGCTCGCTAAGGATATCGCCGAGGTGGTTTCGATTGAGGATCTCAGCAAGCTAGCCCCTTCCGCGTGGGTGCCTCAACGGGTGGCGTTTCATTCCCCCTGCACGCTCACCCATGCGCAAGGATTGCACGGACGGGTGGAATCCTTGTTGCGCGCCCTGAAAATCCCGCTCGTTCCCGTAGAGGATGCGCAAACCTGTTGTGGATCAGCCGGCACTTATTCGCTGCTCCAATCCGATCTGTCCATGCGCTTGCTGCAGCAAAAAATAAAGGCCTTGGAGGCGCATCAACCGCAGCTCATCGTGACCGCGAATATCGGATGTTACGGCCACATACGGCAGGCGGCCTCCGTGCCGGTCAGGCATTGGATCGAACTACTGGATGGATAACGGGAGGGCCAGCACCGTGGCTGGCCCGGTCCTAAAGAGGGATTAGGGCGTTTCGAAGTGCCCCTTAGTTAAGGATTTAGTTAATGGATTTCCACGTGCCGTCAGGCTGGCGACACGCTGTTCCGTACACGGTCTCGGCGCGGCCATCCACATTCATTTGGGTGGTGAAGTCGCGACACGCACCCTTAGCGGTTTCGTAGGTTCGGGTTGGCGTCATCGTGTACTGCGCCCCGCTATCGGGATTTTGCCAGGTCGTCGAGTAACCGGTCCGGCTTGACTCTAGCGCTTGGGCGGCCTTCATGCGATCGAGATCATCCATGCTTTGCCCGACAGAGCTACCGATAAGTGCGCCTGCTATAGCGCCAGCGGCTGTGGCCGCGAGCTTTCCACTTCCGCCGCCGATCTGACTGCCGACAAAACCGCCCAAGGCGCCCCCTGTGGCCGTCCCTATCCCCTGCTTGGTTCCGGTAAAACAGCCTCCCAGCAGCAGGGTAACAGCGAGCGAGACTGTAATCAGACCATTTTTCATCACAAGCCCTCCGCAAAGAAGAAGCGTTTCGAGAGTATAGAACAACTGGAAACATTTTTGATATCGGAAGGTTAACCCAGGCTGAACCATAGGCTTGTGTTCCTGAAGATGTGCAAGGCGGACCACCGGAGAACTCAACGTCAAGGCGGAAGTTCCGCCTGGCCGAAAAGGAGAACGGAATTCAAGCCGGTGGTGCGATGAGAATTAGCGGCAACACTTGGAAGAAGTTTAGGTACTTCGTAAATTGAGTGCCCGCGGCATAGGGATACGCCGTTTCAAACAGGCAACTGTTTGAAACATGGGGACCAAAGAATATCGGAACCGCGGAAATCAGCGCGATCGTTTCGATCTGTGATTGCGACACCAGTAAGCGATCGAATGGGTCACGGTGGCAAGCGAGCCACCCGCGTCGCATGCTGCAATGACACTTGCAAACCGTGTATGCCATCGCGAAGCAAGCGCGGGCCTATAAAGTCCTCGGGATGCCGCCCGCTATGGAGAAGATGAGCTCTTCGACGAGAGGCACACTCCGATGGGATCAGGCGTGCGGAGTGTACTGATTACTACCCATGCCGTTGCCTATGTGGAGGCTTGCGCTGCATTCGCCCGCGTCGCCCATGAGCGCAAAGATGAGACGCTTTTCCCCGGATTGCGGCGCCACCTTGATAGTCAATGGGCAGCCTGGGAAATCTCGGCGGTCACGGAGCCGCTGCTGCACCGTGCCGCCGACCTGGCCGGACGCTACCGTCTGCGCGCCTACGACAGTGTTCACCTTGCGGCCGTCGAATCGGCGTTTGGTATCTTTCGTGGTCACGCACCTTTTTCTTCGCCGTGTTTGATACTGGGCTGAAGGATGCGGCAAAGCTGGCAGAGCTTCCGTTGCTCGAGGTGTAGTAGCTAGAACTCATGGCGTAGAGACCTACGTCCCAAGAACAGAAATTCGCTTAAAGTCGGCCCTACAATCAAACCAGCTCCGAAAACGGTTGCACATCCACCATCGTGCCGGGCGCCACCTGGCCGCTCTCTAGCGCTAAGACGATGAAGCAGTTGGCTTGGCTCATCGAGCTCAGGATCGCCGAGCCCTGGCTACCGGTCGAATATACCATCAGGTCTCCCTGCTCATCGCGAAGCAGCCGCCCGCGCTGGAACTCGACCCGGCCGGGGCGTTTTTTTAGCTTACTCGCGCAACGCGCCTTTATCGTCAAGGGGCTGATGTCTGATTCGCCCATCATGCGGCGCAAGGCGGGCTGCACGAATTGATAGAAGGTCACCATAACCGAGACGGGGTTTCCCGGAAGTCCCCAAAAGACGGCCCCGCCGACCTTTCCAAACGCGAGCGGGCGCCCCGGTTTCATCGCCACCTTCCAGAATGAGACCCGGCCCAGCGCGCCGAGCGCATCGGTCACGTGGTCGGCCTCACCCACCGACACGCCCCCGGAGCTGATGACGGCATCCGCGATCTGGGCCGCTTGCCCCAAAGCCCCGCGGATCGCCTCAAGGGTATCCCGGACCACGCCCAGGTCTAGGATTTCCACTCCCAGGCGGGTCAACACACCGTGCAAGGTATAACGGTTGCTGTCGTAGATCGCCCCCTCGCTTAAGGGTTCGCCCACAGATCGCAGCTCATCGCCGGTAGAGAAATACGCTACCCGCGGGCGCCGCCGCACGCTGACCTCGCCCACACCCACGGAGGCTAGCAAGCCGAGATCTGCGGGGGTGAGTCGGCGGCCGGCTGATAGAACGGTTTGCCCGCTAGCGATGTCTTCGCCGGCCGCACGCACATTTTGCCCCGCAGGAAAAGCTCCCGCGAACCGTATCTTGTTCCCATCGCGCTGGACGTGCTCCTGAATAATCACGGTGTCTGTGCCTTTGGGCAGCGCGGCGCCGGTGAATATGCGCACGCATTCCCCGGGATTCAGATCGCCACCAAACGGGCGCCCGGCCCAGGCGGTTCCCGCAACCTCTAAGCTGATTTCGCCTTCGGCAGGAAGGTCTTGCGAGCGCAAAGCATACCCATCCATGGCGGAGTTAGTGTGGGGGGGCACGTTGATCCGCGCTTGCACGCCTTCGCCCACGATCCTTCCCAGGGCCGCTTTGATGTGCACGCGTTCAAATCCATCGACGGGCGCAACATCGCTTAGAATGCGTTTGAGCGCTTCCTCGCAGCTCAGCGCCTGGTGGTCGAAGTCATCCTGACAGGTCGGCGTTTGCGCTATGGGTTTTTTGGCGCTGGTGGTCATAGTTCGTAGTCTGGGGGCGATTGCCGTTCGTTGTGGCCAAGCCGTTCTTCTACCAGCGCCAGCTCGTGCATTGTATTGAGATTTAAGAAGGTGTCCGGCGCATCGGAAAAATCGACTTCCACCGTGGAGCGAGTGGCATACCAAGTATCGACCTTACGCCCACCGGTATCCAGGTATGTTCTCAGCGCTGGCAGAAGCGCACAGCGTATCAGTGAGAATACGGGCTGGATCCGACTCCCGTCGTGGGCCACGCAGATCTCGGCGCCAGTCTCGGGCATTCTGTTCGCCAGGCGTTTGACCAGATCAGGGGGCAGGAAAGGCGAGTCGCAAGGGGAAGTGATGATATATTCCGTACCGGCCGCTTGCATTCCGCTCGCGATGCCCGCCAAGGGCCCGCAATAGCCTTGGATTTCATCGGCGATAACGGGATACCCAAACTGCGCGTATTGGTTTTGGTTGCGGTTGGCATTGATGAGGATAGCGCCGACCTGGGGGCGCAAGGCGTCGATGACATAAGCCACTAAAGGTCTTCCGGCTAAATGGATTAAACCCTTGTCCTCTCCCCCCATGCGGGTCGCGCGGCCGCCTGCCAGGATGACGGCGCTGATAGTGCTGGGAGTGGGGGGATGGTTCATCACGGGAGGAATCGGGATCTCAAGGCTAAAATCACAACCAATCGGTTTCGGTTACGGGCGGTGATCGAATGACGTTTTGGAGCACAAAGCGTATTATCAGAGGCCGGTGCTGGAATGACAATCAGCGGGTAGCGGCATCAATCGGGAGCGAAGACGATGGATGAAGAAACTCTGAATATCGAGATCCGGAAATTCCTCAAGAAGGTTGGTGTGAGCTCGCAGCGCGAGATGGAAAACGCCGTCCGGGATGCTGTAGCCCAAGGCAAGCTCTCCGAGGGGCAAAAGCTTGCTGTCAAGATGACGCTGGAGATCCCCCAGCTTGGCGTTGCGAAGACCATGAGCGACGAGATCGCTCTTGGATGAATCCTGCCTATTAGAAGCCCTTCGATCCAGGCTTCTTCGGCGATGATCAATTCGATGGTTTTGAAACGCTTCCGCTTGAGTTTGTCATAGCGGTAGCGGACACAGACGAGTCGCTCACCGTATTGCATGAGGAGGCCCTTGGTACCTTTTTGACCGGGCTTAAGTGTCACTTTGAAGCACGAAGCGATAAAGCGAGCCGTGGCCCGCATCTGCCAGCGCAAGGCTCGCGCTCGGAACTGATTGCTCTGTTACGCTGAGCGAAGGGTACTCATGGTGGTAAGCTTGGGCATGGATTTCGAGTGGGACCCGAAAAAAGGAAAAGCCAACATCTATAGCCTCGTTAGCCGCCAAGAAACAAAAGGAGTGCGCAGTTAAAACTAACAATGGCAATCCCAGACTATGAATCAATCATGTTGCCGCTACTCCGCTTCGCAGGCGATAAGCGGGAACATTCTCTTCGGGAGGCGATTGAAGTCTTGGCGGCTGAATTTCGGCTCACTGAAGAAGAGCAAAAGGAATTACTACCTAGCGGTCGGCAGCCGACCTTTGATAACCGTGTAGGCTGGGCTCGCACCTACATGAAAAAGGCGGGCCTTTTAGAATCACCCCGACGAGGTTATTTCCGCATAACCCCGCGCGGTTTCCAAGTTCTGGAGAAAAACCCTGGATATCGCGAGGGACGTTAAGAAGGGGGTATATAACGATGAATACCAGTTGTACTACGCGGTGGTGAATGGAGTGCAGGCACCTATTCCTGATCAATTAGAAATTAAGGGCGCATGGTTAACCGAAACGAAGCATATTGAATACGTCACGCCTGCCAAGAGGGATAGAGACTGCCAAATATTTACGTTTGGTTTCTCATGAATGACCGCGCGTATAACACGTCGCTCAACCTGACTCGCTACGTCGGCGCTTCGCGCCTCGTAGCTTGCAGGTTAGCTCTGCGTTGGTCGGCGCGCAACGCCTGGCTGTGTAGGCAGACGAGGCGGCTTGGCTGATCCGCAGCAGGTTAAGCCCCAGTCGACAGATAAGCTCGGATTCCTTATCCTTCGAACCAGGATGCCGTTTCCCAAACGCAAAGTTTCTGCCCCGAAGATCCCGCCCGTCCACAACTGGCGCACGACGGACGAGGATGAGCTCGAGCGCCGCCGGATCCGCGCTCGATCCGAGCATTTTGCTATCAGCAATCTCGATTCGAGGCACCCGATCTTTTCCAACTTCCGGGTCCGCTCAGGCAGCGGGCTCACCTACTCCGTCGAGATCCGGAGCGTTCGCGAGCGGCAATTCGCCTGTAACTGCGTAGACTTTCGCATCAACGGCCTAGGCACCTGTAAGCACGTCGAAGCAGTGGTCTTGCATTTGGAGGGGCGATTCAAGAAGTTGTTCAAGGCCGCCGTAGAAAACGGCGGCCATCGCATCGACATCGTACCGGACCACGCCGCTAACACGCTGCGCGTGGCGAGTGGGCTGAAGGATCTCACGGGGCCGGTGCGAAGACTGTTCGATGAGCACGGCGTGCTGAAAGACGGTTCCGCCGAAGCGGCCATCGTCAGGCTGACCAAGGCGGCGATCCCAGCGCTGCGCATCTCTCAGGAGGTCGAGCCGTGGTTGCAGTCCTCGCGCCAAGCCTCCGAACGCAAGTTGCTGCGCAAAGAGTACGAGCGCCGGGTGCACGCCGGTGAATGGCCGCCGCAGGAAACGCTGGTCCCGATGTTCCCCTACCAGCGGGAAGGCATGTTGCATCTCGTCTTCACCGAGCGCGCCCTGCTGGCCGACGAGATGGGGCTCGGTAAGACCGTACAAGCCATCGCGGCCTGCGCGCTCATCCACCGGCTGGGGAAAGCGGAGCGCGTGCTGATCGTGACGCCCGCCTCGCTCAAAACGGAGTGGGAAGATCAGCTCCAGCGCTTCACCCGCTTGC
>JBOIEE010000067.1:0-5005 GCA_050740975.1 Gammaproteobacteria bacterium
TCACCTGGCCGAAATTGCCGGAGGCCGCCAGATGATGATGCAGTCCTCCATCGGTGACCAGAAACACCTGACCGCGAGACAGCTTGCGGTCTACCACACGGCAGACATAAACACCTGCTTCACCGACCAGGTAGCGGCCGAGCTCGATCACCACCTGCGCGCCCGGAAGACGCGCGCGCATCTGATCCATCAGTCGCTCCAGATTTTCACCGACGCGCCCGATATCGAGAGGGATATCTCCGGGAAAATAGGGGATCCCGAACCCTCCGCCGATGTTCAGGGTTATCGGTTCTGGAGCGTTTACGGCCAGCTGGTAGGCCAGCTCAAAGGTCTTTTCTTGCGCTTCCGTGATAGCCTCGGCTTTGAGATTTTGCGAACCGCTGAAGATGTGAAATCCTTGGAAGGAAAGACCGTGTAGGGAAATTTGGCGCAGCATTGCGGGCACGCGATCGGCGTCCACGCCAAACGGCTTAGGGCCACCGCCCATCTTCATCGCGGAGGATTTCAGCTCGAAATCGGGATTGACCCGCACTGCCACCCGCGCTTCTAAGTCCGACTCGCGCGCCGTGCGGGCGACCCGCTCCAGCTCAGCTTCCGATTCGAGGTTGATGGTGATCCCCGCGGCAATCGCCTGCGAGATCTCGGCATTCGATTTTCCTGGGCCGGCAAAGCTCATGTGCTGCGAAGGCATGGAGGTGTCCAAGGCTACCCGCAACTCGCCGCTTGATGCGATGTCCAGTCCATCGACTAAACGGGCGAGATGCTGCACGACGGCAGGCATGGGATTGGCCTTGATCGCGTAGTGCAGTGCGATATCTCCGGGCAACGTTTGGCGCAGCAATGCCACCCGTTGCGTGATGTGCTGCCTATCGTAGGCGTAGAAGGGCGTTCTCCCTACGCGTTGGGCTAAGCGGGTAATAGCCATGCCGCCGACCTCAAGGCAATCCTTCACAACAGCGAAAGGGAAAGGAGTTTGGTGCGTGAGGGGGATGGCACTCATCGCACTGATGTTTTCAGAGGTCGCAGTGCTTTCATGAGCTGGTAAAGCTGCGTCAAGCGTTGCAACCCTGGTGAGCGATACAGCGTAATGTGGTTAATCAACCTGCTGCTGGTGCCCCAACTCAGCAACTCCGGCTTGGCATTGGTATAGAACTCGACCACCGAAAATCTCTTCTTGCTGAATTCGTGCTGCAGATGGAAATAGTCCACGATACGGCCGGGAGAGTATTTTCTCAGTGCTTCGTCGTGGGTCGTCTTCAGCATCACCAGCATAAAATCATTAGCGATAGACAGTGTAGAGCAAGCGAGGTGCTTATCGAGATAAAGCTCAACCACCATCGCCTGCTTTTGCTCGCCAAATCCCAATAGCACGTCTTGGTAAAAGCATCCCTGTGTGTTGTTCTCGTGAATGGCAGTGCCCGCTTTGCCTTTCCAGCCTTTGCTTTCCAGATCACCGTAGCGCTTTAGTGCTTTCGAAAGCTCCTCCATCGAGTCCACGATGCGAAAATCCGGCATGATCCCATCTTTTTCCAGATGCCTTAGCGTACGCCTGATATTTTGGCGCAGGCCTTCTGAGCGTTTACGCCAATAATCCTGAAACTCCCCATCGACTTGTATATTCAGCGTGGTCGCATGGGGGCTTATCTCGTGGGGGAGATCGAGGCGGCCGGGAGCAAGAGCGGTGTAGAGCGGATCTTGGCAAAGCATTTCGATCACGAACGCGCTGCCGGGAAGTTTTCGAGCAAGCTCGCGCAGGTCCAAGCCGGGTTCCGGCAAAATGGGCGCGATCTGGGTTTGGCTAGGGAGAAAACTTCTCCATACTCCAATTCGAGAAGGCGTCAGCAACAACGCACTGGCGCAGCTACCGTTCGCATGGTGCAAGGCCAAGAGGTCCTTCTCGGTGGCGAAATGCTGTATCAGAGGTCCCACGAAACGGCTGTCGAGCAAGGGATGCCCTTTAAACAAGCGCCTGTTTAACTCGTCCCACACGGGGGCAAATTTCGAGAAACCTTCTTTCGCCGTCACAAAGGTCCAAGTCACGCGTGTACTCCTGCAGCCGACTCGGCCAAGTATGGGTCAACCAACACCCAAGTAGAATACGGCGATGTGCCGGCGGCTAGGGGATGGGGTGTGGCCAAAGTAATGCGTGATCAACAGCGCGGAGTAAACTTTGGTGGTGACCGTGAAGGATCCCAGCTCAATTCGATCACCGATTGCGCTCGCCTGGCCTAGGGCTCAGTTGCTCCCGCACTATCTGCACGATACGCGATGCCGCATGGCCATCCCACAAGGGGGGTTTTTCGCCCTTCCTGTTCTTGCCCGCAAGAATCTTGTCCAGTTCATCCATTAAGCCCGCAGGCTCAGCCCCGACCAAAACGTTGGTGCCAAGCGAAATGGTCACGGGTCGTTCGGTGTTCTCGCGCAGGGTCAAACACGGGACACTTAAGAACGTCGTCTCTTCTTGGATGCCGCCTGAATCCGTAACCACTGCCAAAGAGCCGCTTACGAGCTTGATAAAATCCAGATAGCCGAGCGGGTCGATCAGAATAAGCTGCTCAGTTTTTGCAAGCGCCTCAAAAAAGCCAAACTTCTGCAGTGATCTCTTAGTGCGGGGGTGTATGGGGAAAACAAGCGGAGCCTTTTTTGCGATATTCGTCAAAACATCGATCAGGCGTCGCAGATCATCCCGCCGGTCTACATTACTCGGGCGGTGAAAGGTCGCGGCAATGTAGCTCTTAGGGGAAAGCGACAGAGTCTCCAAGATGGACGAACGCAGAGCGTTTTCTAGATTGTGCACCAGGGTGTCGATCATCACGTTGCCTACCAGAAAACACTCGCCGCGGATTTTTTCCTTTCTAAGATTTTCCAGTCCTGATTGTTCGGTGACGAACAAGAAATCGGAGATCTGGTCGGTCTCTCTTCGGTTACGTTCTTCCGGCATGCCGAGGTCGAAGCTCCTCAATCCCGCCTCCACATGTGCGACTTTTACTCCGTGCTTCCTGGCGACGCTAGCGCAGGCGATGGTAGAATTGACGTCCCCGACCACCAGCACCAGGTCCGGCATTTCTTTGACCAGCAAGGGCTCGAATGCGTACCGTATTTTTTTGATTTGCTCTTCCCTGCTTCTAGAACCCACACCCAAGTTAATATCGGGTTCGGGGATCCCCAATTCAGAAAAAAAAATTCGCGACAGTTTGTCGTCGTAATGCTGCCCCGTGTGCACAAGCAGCGGGGATATGTCGGGGCAGCGTTGCATCTCCCGGATGAGCGGTGCCACCTTCATGAAGTTCGGCCTTGCGCCAACGATGTTCATTATTTTTAACAACTTGGAAAACCTATAGGGTAGTCTATGATAAGCATAAGGTAATTATAGTTATCTAAAACCGCGGCCGCCGATAACGAACTTTTCCCTCCCAGAAGAACATGTCTCTAACAGCGCCCTTGCGCTGGGCGGCCAGCCGCTTCTCGCCGGCGGGCCCCCGCGGCCGGATTACCATCCTCATCTATCACCGCGTGCTATCGAAGCCCGATGCGATGCTTGAAGGAGAGGTGGACATCGCCGCGTTCGACTGGCAAATGGAGATCCTCGCACGCAATTTTAATGTCTTGCCCTTGGTCGAGGCGGTGCAGCGGCTGCGCGCGAGCTGCCTTCCCGCCCGGGCGGCCGCGATCACTTTTGATGATGGTTATGCAGACAACGTGGAGAACGCGCTCCCCGTGCTAACGCGCTACGGTCTAAACGCTACGTTCTTTATCGCTACCACGTATCTAAACGGTGGCCGGATGTGGAACGATACCATCATCGAGGCCGTGCGCAGGACCCCTGAGCCCATTCTGGACCTCTGCTCGCTGCATCTGGGATCTTATTCGAGCGTGGGCATCGGCGAGCGGCGTGAAGCGGCGACAGCCCTCATTCGCCATCTCAAGCACCGACCCCAGGCAGAGCGAAGCCGCTTGACCCAAGGGATCTGCGACATCGTGGGAACAGAGCTGCCCGCAACGCTCATGATGCGCGATGAACAGGTGCTGGAACTGTGCAGGGCCGGTATGGGGATCGGCGCACACACGGTCACGCACCCGATCCTGGCGCGCCTGAACGCGCAGGAAGCGCACTCAGAGATCGCTTCGGGAAGGGACTATCTCGCCACACTGACGGGGCAGCCGGTCGAGCTTTTTGCCTATCCTAACGGTTTTCCAAGGCGGGATTACACGGCCGAGCACGTGAAGATGGTGCGGGATCTGGGATTTAAAGCGGCGGTGTCCACGGCCTGGGGCGCCGGCACGGTAGACAGCGATCTCTTCCAGCTGCCGCGCTTTACCCCCTGGGATACAACACCCGGGCGGTTCTTGCTGCGTTTAGTGTTGAATTATCGCCAACAGACGCAGGTCGCTTGAGGCTCGGAACAAGCAGCCCTGTCCCGTTTGTATTCCTCTCCTCTACCAGGGCGAAGGTGAAGATAGCGGCCACAACCGCTTGCACAAGAACTTCGCTTATGACGGCCACCACAGCTCCAGTTTGAGGCTCGTTTCAATCCCGTTCTGATCCCGGTCGTATAAACAGCGAACTGTGCGATACAGGAACGGAATGTCACTCAGGCGTTTCAATCCCGTTCTGATCCCGGTCGTATAAACAGCCTCACAACATTGTATCCACGCCCGCGAAGGCAAGTCCGTTTCAATCCCGTTCTGATCCCGGTCGTATAAACAGCCTTCGCGCGCATGCGCTGGGAGTTTCATCCAAGGTAAAGTTTCAATCCCGTTCTGATCCCGGTCGTATAAACAGCGTTCATAATCTTTAAATCATTGCGAGAGGAAAGGAAAGGTTTCAATCCCGTTCTGATCCCGGTCGTATAAACAGCCCAAGCAGGCGAGTTGAGCCCCAAGATCAGGGTTCTCGGTTTCAATCCCGTTCTGATCCCGGTCGTATAAACAGCAGGAATTTGAGTACGGTGTTCTTATCTCTGATCTTGCGTTTCAATCCCGTTCTGATCCCGGTCGTATAAAC
>JBOIEE010000068.1:0-11074 GCA_050740975.1 Gammaproteobacteria bacterium
CGGCTCTCAACACCTTTGATCAGCACCGGGAGGGCGAGCTGAGCAGCCTGAGCGCCCTGCCGGCGCC
The DNA here is from genome assembly GCA_050740975.1 of Gammaproteobacteria bacterium. Taxonomy (GTDB): domain Bacteria; phylum Pseudomonadota; class Gammaproteobacteria; order JBOHHR01; family JBOHHR01; genus JBOHHR01. The sequence continues at coordinate 68 of JBOIEE010000068.1, forward strand.
GACGGTCGCATTCTCAGCGACCCTGAACCCCTGGACGCCCGGAGCCGTCGAGCCCGACGCCAAATACGTGCGGGTCTCGGCGCCGAGCTTTACTATGACCGTGTGGCTGGCGCGGGTGCTGCCCGGCGTCGGGACCACGCAAAATGTAGGTGGGGCCGCGGTGTCAGGGCCGATTCCACTAGATACGACGCCTCCCAGCAACCTGTGCGATCTCGTACCCATGATGATGTGCCCGGAGCCCGAGAATGTGGGCGATGACGACTGCTCGGACGGCACCTGCTACGGCTATCAGGTCGGCGGCGAGCAGGAGCTCTGCCTGAAAGCCGGATCGGACAAGAACGGCAAATGCCCGCCAGGCACGATCGGTTCCGGAAACTTCCAGCTCCTCGAGCTCGACTGTCCGGGCGCGGACTGCCTTCGGGAAGCGCTCGCGGGCGGTTCGCAGTGCGTTGATGTTGGAGATACGGTGGAGACGAAAACCGGAAATAATGTGGGGCCTGTTTTCCAAGGCCTCAACACCCGCTTTGATATTTACGCGGGTGGCGGGCCTGACATAAACGATTCGAACTATCCCCCCGATACCGTCGTGCACTATGACGGCGATGGGACCAACGATTTCTGGCACGACGATTACTACAGCTATTCCCCGCCGGACATCGTCCCAAAGGATCAGGGCGGCCGGGGGGTCCCGGAGCGCCGGGAGCTGGCGGTGCCGATTGGAAATTGCACCGGCACAAGCAATGGAAGCGGACCAGTGCCGGTCGTAGGTATCGGCTGCTTCTTCTTAACCAAACCGGCCGGTCATAACGGCAAGCAGATGGTATTCGGGCAGTTTATCGGTGCATGTAAAGCGTATGGTTCGATCACATCGGGGCCACCTCCCGGTGGCGGGCCGACGCTTTACAAGATCGTGCTGTACAAAGATCCGATCAACCAGGATTCCTAGGCGTAACGCATATGATCAAGCGTTCGAACGGAGCACCGAAAATCCGGCGGCAGGCAGGTGTGGCGGCCGTGGAATTCGCCATCGTGCTGCCCGTGGTGCTGCTGCTCATGCTGGCCACGGCCGAGCTTGGACGGGCGTTTTATCAATACAACACCTTGGCCAAGGCGGTGCGCGACGGGGCACGCTATTCGTCCACGGTGGCGCTAAATGGGGCGGGCGCTTTTAAAGACATCGCGAGTCCCGAGTGGGCCGCTGTCGTTGACAGCGTGAAGAAGCTCGTCGTCTACGGGGCGGACTGCGGTGGGAGCTGCGATCCAAATAAAAAGTTGCTGTACGGTTTGGCCGAGAGCGACGTTTCGGTGAATCAGATCGCACCTTTACACGTGCAGGTTACGGCCAGCTATACCTATGACTCGATCTTTCCGGTGATCCCGAGCTTTGGTTTCGGGGCAGGAGATATCGTTGTCGACGGTGTCGTCTTGCAGGCAGCGAACACCATGAGGGCGCTGTAATATGAAAAACCGTGATATGAAGAAACTGGGATACGGACAAAAAGGACTGACCACGGTCGAGTTCGCCATCATCGCCGCGTCGCTGATCATAGTCCTCTTCGGGGTCATCGAGGTGTCACGCGCCCTGTTCGTCTGGAACACCATCGGCGAGGCCACGCGGCGCGGCGCTCGGGTGGCGGAGGTGTGCCCGGTGAACCACGGGGCCATCAAACGCTTGGCGGTCTTCGGCAGCGGCTGGGGATCGGCAACGGCGAGCCCGGTGCTGAGCGGGCTTTCGACCTCCAACGTCACCGTCCAGTACCTGAACGCAAGCGGCACGGTGCTGGCGGATCCGGCCGCGAGCTTTAGCGCCATTCAGTATGTACGGGTCAGTATCAACAACTATCAGCATACGATGATCATCCCGTTCATCATGCCGACCCTCAACGTGCCCCCCTTCGCGACCACCGTGCCGGTTGAGAGCCTGGGATACTTGCCGGACACCGCGACGTGGGCATGTTTCGGCACCGCGACATAACGCCGATAACGGCCACCGCAATTTCCCCAAAGGACTCAACCCATGAAAGACAAGATATCCGTTCTCCTCGCCGGGCGCTCCAAGCCCGGCGTCGATTCCCTCGAAGGGATGCTGCAGGGACAGCCAGGCATCGAGCTGCGGGTGCGCCGGGTGGACAACGGTTACCTGGATCCGCTCTACGGCGTCCCTTCCATACCCGATGTGCTGGTGTTAGATCTGAGCCCCCTGTGGGAAGATGAGCTGCGCGCGCTCAGCCTGCGCCAGGGCGCGCAACGGCCCCCGCTCATCGCCGTCGGCCGGGGCGGCGACACCCGCATCATGCGCATGGCCATGCAGGCCGGGGCACGGGACTTCTACACCCATCCGGTTCCGGCCGAGGAGCTGCTCACGGCCATCCATCGCACCGGCCAGAAGGAAACAACTGTGAAGGGATCGGTTTCGGCGATCATCAACGCCAAGGGCGGATCGGGCGCCTCCTTCGTCGCCTGCAGCCTGGCGCAGATCCTGGTATCGGAAATGCGGCACCGGGTCGCGCTGGTGGATCTGGATCTACAGTTCGGCTCGCTGCCCGTGTACCTGGATCTCAAGCCCCAGCATGGGTTGATCGAAGCGTTGGGGGCGGTGGATCACCTCGACCCGGCGGCGCTCGAAGGCTACATGACCAAACATGCTAGCGGCCTGCATCTCTTGGCCTCGGTGTCGGAGCAGATCGCGCTGCCCTGGACCCTCCCGGCGAAGAGCCTGAATCAGCTCCTGGACATGGCCACAGTGGTCTACGACGATCTGTTCGTGGACCTGCCCCGGCAACTCGATCCCCTGACGACCACCGTCTTGCAGCGCGCCGACCGGGTGCTGGTAGTGATGCAGCAGAGCCTCGGGCACCTGCACGACACCAAGCGCCTGCTGCGGGTGCTAAAGGACGAGTTCGCCATCCCCAACGAGCGTTTGCAGGTCATTGTCAACCGCTATCAGGAAAAAAGCGCGGTATCCTTGAACGATATCCGCGAAGCGGTGCAGCCGGGGGCGGTGCTGCTGGTCCCCAACGACTTTAAGCGCGTGGCCGAGGCGGTCAACGTGGGCGCTTCGCTGTGGGACACCGAACGCAACGCCGCGATCACCAAATCCTTCGTCAAGCTGGCGGCCAAGCTCTCAGGAGAGCAGGGAGTGAAGACCGGAGGTTTACGCCACGCGGTTGCCCAGCTTTTTGGACGCTAAAGGAGCTTCGCCATGAACTTCAAAAAGAACCTCTTTTCGATGAATGAGTCAGTGGTGGACGAGCCGACGGATGCTTCGGGACTGGGGTCCCACGACGCCGCGATGAGCCCGGGCGCAACGCTTCAGGAGCAGGAGTGGAAGCATCGCGTGCACCAGCGCCTCCTCAAGATCATGGATCTCTCGCTCATCGCCGGGGTCGAGGAGAAGAAGGCGCGGGCGCAGATCCGGGAGATCGCCCACCGGGTGATGAACGACGAGTCGGTGCCTTTGCCGGCCGTGCTCCGCCAGCGGGTGGTAAAGCAGATCGAGGATGAGATCCTCGGGCTCGGGCCCCTGGAGACGCTCATGGCCGACCGCACCGTCACGGACATCCTGGTCAACGGCCACGATTCGGTGTTTGTCGAGCGCAATGGGAAGCTCGAACGCACCGAGGTCCGCTTCCGAGATAATCTACATCTCGCCAACATCATCGACCGTATCGTCTCCCACGTCGGGCGGCGCATCGACGAGTCCTCGCCCATGGTGGATGCGCGGCTTAAGGACGGCTCGCGCGTCAACGCTATCATCCCCCCCCTCGCCATCGATGGCCCCATGCTCTCGATCCGGCGCTTTCCGGTGGACCGCTTGAAGATGGACGATCTGGTCCGACTGGGGAGCACGACGCCGATGACCGCCGAGGTCCTACAGGGGATGGTGAAGGCGCGGCTGAATATCCTGGTCTCGGGCGGCACCGGCAGCGGCAAGACCACGATGTTGAACATTCTCTCGGGATTCATTCCCCCGCAGGAGCGCATCGTCACGATCGAGGATTCGGCGGAGCTCCAGTTGCAGCAACCCCATGTGGTGCGGCTCGAGACCCGCCCGCCCAACATCGAGGGTAAGGGCGAGGTGACCCAGCGCGATCTGGTCCGGAACAGCCTGCGCATGCGGCCCGACCGGATCATCCTCGGCGAGGTGCGCGCGGGAGAGGCCTTGGACATGCTCCAGGCCATGAACACCGGCCACGAGGGATCGCTCGCGACCATCCATGCGAACAATCCCCGCGATGCGCTCACCCGCCTGGAGAACATGGTGACGATGGCGGGCCTCAATTTGCCGGTGCGCTCGATGCGCATGCAGATCGCCTCCGCCATTCACGTGGTGCTTCAGCTCGAGCGCATGGAGGACGGCAAACGCCGCATCGTGAGCCTGCAGGAGATCCAGGGCATGGAGGGCGATATGATCACCATGACCGAGATCTTCCGCTTCCAGCGCCGCGGCATCGATGCCGAGGGTAACGTGCTCGGCGAGTTCCAGGCTACGGGTTTGGTGCCCAAGTTCAACGAGCGGCTCGGCGAGCGCGGCATCAAGCTGGCCTTCGATCTGTTCGATCCCAACCGGCGCATCAAATAAGGAGGCGTGCCCATGGAACATGTGATCTTTGCGGGAATGGTCTTCATGGCCGTGTCCCTGCTCGCCACCTCGCTTATCGTCCCGGCCTTCGGGACCGAGGCCCAGGCCGCCAAGCGGCTGCGCTCCCGCATCCGCGGTGTCATGGATTCCCACGACCCGGCCACGGCTCAGCTGTTACGGGACCGCTATCTGCGGGATCTTAGCCCGCTGGAGCGTAGCTTCGAGGGGCTGCCGGGGATGCAGCGCCTGGCCGAGATGATCGAGCAGGCCGGCCGCAAGATCCCAGCGTACCGGGTGGTGTTGATCGCTCTCGGGCTCGCGTTAGGGGTGGGGGTGCTGGTGGGGATGGTTACGCATCAGCCGCTGTTGGGTCTCCCGGCCGCGGCGATCGCGTTCGGCCTGCCGTTCATGAAGATCCTGCATGAGCGTAACCAGCGCCTGGCCTTGTTCGAAGAGCAACTCCCCGAGGCGCTCAACATCATGAGCCGGGCCATGCGCGCGGGGCATCCGTTTGTCGAGACCCTGAAGCTGGTTGGCGAGGAGATGCACGATCCGATCGCCACGGAGTTTCGCACCGCCTTCACCGATCTCAACTACGGCATGAGCACCAAGGCCGCTTTCATGGGGCTCCTGGCGCGTATCCCCAGCGTGAGCCTCATGGCGGTGACCACGGCCGTGCTGGTGCAGCGCGAGACCGGCGGCAACATGGCCGAGGTGCTGGATAAAATCGCGGCTGTGGTGCGGGGCCGCTTCCGCTTCCAGCGGCGCGTGCGCACCCTGTCGGCCGAAGGGCGGCTTTCGGCCTGGATCCTGTCGCTGGTCCCCTTCGTCCTGGCCGGCGCGTTGTGGTTCAGCTCCCCGGACTATCTCCCGATGCTGACCAAGGACCCGCTCGGCCGCAACCTCATCGCGGCGGCGTTCTTCTCCATCATCGTCGGCATCTTCTGGATGCGGCGCATCATTCGCATCGATGTATAAAGGAGTGACTCCGTGGAATACCTGATCGATTTCTTCCAAAGCATCTCGAAGAACCCGGCGCAGGCAAGCTGGATGTTCGCGGCGACCATCGGGATGGCATTTTTTCTATTCGCGGCCGGCGCCATCTATCTGGGCGTGGGCTTATTCGGTCCGATGCAACGGCGCATGCGGGTGTTCGCCGGAGTGGGGGCAGAAACCTCGGGCGATGCCATCCGCCGAGCCATCGCGCCGGTCGCGCAATACGTGCTGCCGAAGAAAGCGGCGGAGCTTTCGGCGACCGGCGCCAAGCTCGGGCAAGCGGGCTACCGTTCCGAGAATGCAACGGCGGTGTTCTATGCGATGAAGCTGCTCGCAGGGATTTTGTTTCCCGCCGCGGTCGTGTTCGGGGCGACGTTCTTTCCGAAGCTCGCTACACCGCAGGTGGTGATGGCCGCCTTGGCGGCAAGCTTCGCCGGCATGCTGCTGCCCGGGATGGTGCTCTCGCGCAAGATCGACAAGCGCAAGCGCGCCATCACGCGCGCGTTCCCGGACGCACTGGACCTGCTGGTGGCTTGTACCGAGGCGGGCATGGGGCTCAACGCCGCGCTCCAGCGGGTCGCAAACGAGATCGCCGTGAGCTATCCGCCTCTCGCCGAAGAACTGGCGCTGGTGATCGCGCAGATGCGCGCGGGCGTTGACCGCGTACAGGCCTTGAAGGAGCTTGCCGAGCGCACCGGCCTGGACGAGATCCGGGGGCTGGTCTCGTCGCTCGCTCAGAGCATGCGCTTTGGGACCAGCATCGCCGATGCTTTGCGTGTTTACTCGGACGAATTCCGCGATAAGCGCATGCAGAAGGCCGAGGAGCTGGCCGCTAAGATCGGCACCAAAATGATCTTTCCGCTGGTGTTCTGCATGTTCCCCGCATTCTTCGTGGTCGCCGTGGGCCCGGCGGTAATCGGCGTCGTCCGCGTGCTGCAGGGGCTTTAGGCGCAGCGCTTGCGCAAGCCATCCGAGTAAACCAATACCCGATTACCTTACCCATAGGGATAGCTATGAGACTAAGACTAGCAAACGCGTGGCATGCGTTTGTGAATATCGCATTGTGCCTGATGTATGGCATGTTTGCCTACGCGCATTATGCCGGTTACATGAAATCGCACCAGTTATCTCTGCTGCTCTTCGTGTTCTCCGAGAGCCTCCTGGCCATCATATTCCTGTTTCGAAACACGGATGCGAGGGTGTCGAAGAACCCGTTTGACTGGATGGTAGCCTTGGCTGGAACCTTTACGCCGCTTTTCTTCCGCCCATCGGATCACGCGATCGACCCAACCCTGGGGGCCTGCTTGATCTTGGTAGGGGTCTCGATACAGATAGCGGGGGTGCTGTCTCTTAACAGGAGCTTCGGGATCGTGCCCGCCAATCGTGGGATTAAGACAGGCGGCATGTACCGCCTCGTGCGCCATCCGATCTACTTCAGTTATTTGTTCACATTTGCCGGATATCAGTTGAGTAATTTCTCGCCCTACAATCTCATGCTTTGCGCCATCGCGATCTCGTTTCTGGTGGCGCGGATCGTGAGCGAGGAACGGCACCTCAGGCTTGACCGTACCTATCATCAATACATGCAGCGCGTGCGCTGGAGGCTCTTGCCCTACGTCTTTTAATCGAAGCCCAGCAGCCTGGCAGCCTCGTTGCTGGGCATGTGGGTCTGCGAGTGGTACTTTGGCGTGTCACTTCGCGCTAAGCGCGCGGCGTTATTCCCAGCGACGCGGCCCCTCATGATCGAGCTTGTGGACTCAGAAATATACCCGGACCCGGACCTGAGGGCGCAAGCGCTCGCGGAAGTAGGAGAGTAGGGCTCCGGTTACTGGTGACCGTGACCAAATCGTGACGTACTCCAGTCATTTCCTGTCACTTCTTGTCATCTCCAGTCACGTTAGCGCGGGGCCGGTGCGTCTAAGTGATTGTTTTAAAATACCCTATACAGAGAACAGGGTTCTCATAATCCCTTGGTCGCAGGTTCGAGTCCTGCCGGGCCCACAGCTTAAAAGTCCTCTCGATTGCCTCGTGGAGAATATTTTTCTTATTGGAGAACAGGTCGGTGAGCGCGAGTCGTGTCCGAGCCGAGCCAATAAAAGCCATCCGCAAAATTGGAGAATATTTCTTAGCATATCTAGCAAAAACGCGGCTTTCCTGGCCCTAATTAGCTTTTATTTTCTCCAGTGCTTGGGATGTTTTTGAAAGGATGTTCAACACATTAAGCCGCGCTTGTGGATCGGACTTTTAATCCGTTGGTCGGGGGTTCGACTCCCCCACGGCCCACCATAAAAACAATAAGTTATGAGAATGTAGGCCATAAAATTGCAGTTTAGGAGCCCCTGAGGTACAGTTGCGGTACAGTCGCAATACCGAAGGAGGTGTATGTACCATGGCGACGCTCGTCAAGACCCAGTCCGACACATGGAAAGCCGTCATCCGAAAGACGGGTTGGCCAACTACTGTAAAAACATTCCGTACCAAACGCGATGCAACAGATTGGGCGCGCCGTGTCGAAGATGAGATGGTGCGCGGAGTCTACTTGGATCGGGCACCCTCGGAACGCATAACGCTCAAGAATGCACTGGAGCGGTATATGCACGAAGTCGCGCCCGCTAAACAAGCGAATACCCATGATCGAGAGCGAGTCCGCGCTCAGATCTTATCTGAGCGATTAGGAAGTTACTCACTGGCAGCTATAACGCCGAATATTGTAGCCCGTTACCGCGACAACCGGCTGGATGAAGGTAAATCCAATAACACTGTACGGTTGGAGCTGGCCATGCTCAGCCATTTGTTTAATACGGCGATCCGCGAATGGGGGCTCGGTCTGGTTTACAATCCTGTCGCGAATATCCGAAAACCTTCACCAGGAAATGGCAGGAACCGCCGCTTGTCTCTCGCCGAAGAAGAACGGCTACTTTCCGCAGTGGACCAACACAGTAACCCAATGTTGAGTTGGATAGCGCGGATTGCCCTCTATTCCGGCATGCGCCAAGGCGAGATCCTGAGTCTCCACCGCGATCAGGTAGACCTTCAACGCCGCCTAGTACGTCTGGACAAAACGAAGAATGGCGACGCGAGGACAGTCCCGCTGTCGACTCGGGCGGCAGCCGTATTCCGCGAGGCAATCGAACATCCCATGCATAAGCTCGTCGATACACCCCTGCTTTTCTATGGCGAGCCGGGAAGAGATGGGAAGCGACGACCTTATGTGATCCACAAGGTCTGGGCGCAGGCCATGCAGCGCGCGGGGCTGCGCGACTTTCGTTTTCACGATCTTCGCCACGAAGCGGTTTCCCGTCTGGTCGAGGCCGGACTGAGTGACCAGGAAGTCGCCACCATATCGGGCCATAAGTCGATGCAGATGCTCAAACGCTATACGCATCTGCGGGCCGAAGATCTGGTGGCGAAACTGGACAGGGCTCTTCTTTGAACCACCGGCGGCAAAAGGCGCCGGTTATTGCGTGGTCGCTTTCAATGATGTGTTGGACAAGACCAAACTGTCCTGTACTGCAGGGCTCGCCGCTTGGGAGCGCCCGAGAAGGCGATCTCCGGCGGGACGACTCAGCGATCCCGACCATAGACCGCGTCTTAAGAGACTTGACTCAAAGGGTGAGCTTGATCACGCTTAGGACCGTTCCGTCCGGGAGCTTCACCGACTGTGACCGGACGGAGAGGCGGAAACTGTCCCGCCCAGCGAGCCAACGCGAGGCGGGCTCCTGTTTAAGACGTGATTTCCCGTAAGTGCGAATCCGTCCGTGTCGGAATGAAGCTCCTTCTGCATCCATAGATTCGACGGGAAGGTCAGGTTCGTGATGGCCCCACTCGCGATTCGCTTGGCTGTAACAGATCGCGGCCGCAGGCTCACGCGAGCGCTTTACGAGCTTGATCGCGGTGGCGGTGAGGCTGGTGTTAAATTCTTTGCCGAGGGTATCAGCCACATCGAGCGATGGGCTTGCCCTCCGCCTTCGGCCCAAAGAGGTAGTCGGGCAGGATCAGTTGCGAGGCGAAGCTGTTGGCGAGCGCCTCCACGGTCTGCGCCTCGGCGTTTTGGGGCCCGATGTCCTCCGTGGCGCAAAGGAACCCTCCGCGACCGCAGTCAGTTATCCAATGGCCTAGCTCATGGGCGATGGAGAAGCGCTGCCGAACCGGGTAGGTCTTGGTATTGACCGTGATGATAGCGCGCGAACCGTCCACGCTTGTCGCCGCCGGCGATGATCGAACTCGGGACCATTCCCCGTTCGGTGGCGCAAGAGTGGAGTATCGACGAGGAACGTATCTTTTTGACTGGACATTCCGATGGGAGAACGGTCGCGATGGGGCCTGCACTCATTAGTGGGACCAAGAACATGCCTGCGGCCATCGCCCCGAGCGCCGTGGGAATCAACAAGCGCGACCTGTCGGAGCGCGACTGTCCCGATCCGATCCCGGTCATGGTGATGCATAGCGCGGATGACCGTCTTTTCCCAGGGTATGGAGCGCAGTCCGTCGAGTGGTGGGCGGAGTGCAATGGATGTGATCTGAAAGCCACTGAAACGATGGACAACGGGTGCGTTGCTTACCGTGGTTGCGCTAACGGGGTGGAGACTTTGTATTGCGAAGGTGATCGGTCCCACTCAAAGTGGCCCGGGTTAAACAGCGCCATCCTCGAATTCTTTGTGCGGTCTGGTCGCTCTTAGGGAAGCTCTGAAAAACCCATCTCCTTCAGATTTTTGAGAGTCGAAAAGGGAAAAGCGTGGCTTTACTTTTGACTAGCATTTCTCAAACACCGACGCGTTTAAGAAAAACAGTCTTACCATCACATCGCTGGGCACCCTGATTTTCGCCATGGACCCGATATGAAGAGGCTGTTTCGTGATCTCGCCTATACGGCTGTCGCCGCAGCTCTCCTGTGGTTGTTGCTCCCTGAGCGGTTCGCGTTGAACGTTCCCATCGCACTATTCGGCTGGGGCAACGCGCCCGCCAGCGGCCAAGGAAATCCAAGACCGCCTCCGGCTGCCTGCGGGGTTTTCCATTCGGCTTCACGCGAGCCGATTGTCCGGCGCGCGTATCCTGCGGTTTACGGACACCGGAGATCTGCTGGTGAGCCTGCCAGGGCCGGGGCGCATCGTACTCCTTGAGCGTGACACCAATGGTGATGGCTCAGCCGATGGTTCGTCGTGATCTTCTGACTGACTTGAATCGGCCACATGGTATGGATATATATGATGGTTGGCTTTATGTTGCCGAAACCAACGCGGTAGGGCGGATCCGTTTCGATGCCAGCACCCGAGGTGTGAGCGGTAAATACGATCGCATTGTCACCGGTCTGCCCGGCGGTGGCGCCCACTGGGCCGCAGCGTGCGTTTTGGCCCTGACGGCTGGATGTATCTGAGCGTGGGTTCCAGTTGCAACGCGTGCCAGGAGCGGGACCCACGCCGCGCTGGGAT
>JBOIEE010000069.1:0-5275 GCA_050740975.1 Gammaproteobacteria bacterium
AGCGTTGAATTCCGATCTCAACCCCACAGGCTTCGCAATACCCATAATCTCCGGTGCCTAACTGTCTAAGCGATTCGGCTATTTTCTTGATCAATTTGCGTTCACGGTCACGAGTCCGCAACTCCAAAGCGAACTCTTCCTCTTGAGTGGCCCGATCATTGGGATCGGCAAAGGTTCCGGCATCGTCTTGTAGGTGGGTCACCGTTCGATCCACTTCTTCCATCAATTCGCGACGCCAACTCACTAAAATATTTCTGAAGTGTTCGACCTGTCCCGGGCTCATGTACTCCTCACCGCGCTTGGACTGGTACGGTTCAAACCCAAAGAATGTGGTCGCAGCCTTTGCCGCCACACTCTTAGCCCTCTTTCGCTCGGTCTTCTTGCTGCTTGCCTTCTTCTCTACAGACACTTTATCGCACTCCTGACACCACATCTAAAGGCGGGGATTATCCCCAAAAATGGGGCGTCGACGCAACGATTACGCACTTTTTTCCACCCCTCAATCACTCGAAGTTTGGCCGCTCAACCCTGGCTTGATCTGTTCCACCCACAGGGCGGTAGCTCCCGCGACCGCGCAGGGCACAGCGAGGAAATTGACCAGGGGAAACAGCGTGATCCCCAAAGTCCCCACGCCAAAGCCGAGCGTGAGCAGCCGGCGAGCGCTCAACACCGAACGTTGTTGCGGGAAGCTCAACCCGTGATTTCCTAACGGATAGTCAAGGTATTGCAGCGCGAGCAGCCATGCGCCGAGCAGAAACCATAAAAAGGGAGCGGCGATTTGTATCCCTGGGATCAGAAACAGGAGCAAACAAGGAACAGCTCTGAAGGCGATGTAAGCGATCTTACGCAGTTCGGAATAGATCACCACCAGTGCCTCGCGTACCAATCCCCTTTGCTTGAGGGCCGCGAATCCTTCCCCGCGAAGGTGGGATTCCACCGCGGCGGCCAGCCAGCCGTTGAAGGGAGCCGCGAGCAGATTCGCCAGGATCGAGAAACCAAAGAACACGATGGCCATCATGACGATGATGATCACAGGCCAAACGAGCCAGTTTAACCATTGCCAACCCTCGGGGATCCATCGCTCGAGTTGAAGCCCGATCTGGTGTGCCCCAAGCGCGATTACGCTGCCGAATAGAAGGGCGTTGATCGCAAGCGGTATCAGCACAAACTGTCTTATGCCGGGTCGGGTAAGCAGGCGCAGCCCGGTAAACACATAACTCATGCCTCTTAAAACGTTTTTTAGCATCGCGTGGAATAAAATCGTTTCACGGAAGATCTACCGCAGTGGGTGGCTGCCAGCCGCGCTCGCGGTGTTCTGCGCTGACGGTCGTAGTGATCCCGCCGCGCACGTTAAACTTCGCCACCAGGCGTGCGAATCGGGGGCGGCAAGCCGCCACGATGTCATCGAGGATCTTGTTGGTTACGGCTTCGTGATAAGTGCCTTGATTGCGGTAAGACCAAATATACAGCTTAAGCGATTTCAGCTCGAGGCAATACCGGTCGGGCACGTATGCGAGATCTAGAGTAGCGAAGTCCGGTTGCCCGGTCCTCGGACACAGGCAGGTGAATTCTGGAATCGAAATCCGCACCGTGTAGTCGCGATCCGGCATCGGGTTATCAAAGATCTCGAGGTTTTGATCTGGAACAGTGTTCATGGCCCATATGGTGACTCGACAAGACACAAATGTTTTATACCATAGCACAGTCTCAGAGCGGCTTAGGGGTACTCAGCAAGAACATCATTATTAGGATGGAGAAAATTGCATAAAAGAATTGAATAATCATTAAATTATTATATAAGATTAAAGTATTGGAGGAACTACGTAAGCATGCGGTTGAACCGAATTAAGCTGGCGGGGTTTAAGTCCTTTGTCGACCCCACCACCATTCCTTTCCCTGGGCGCCTCTGCGGCATCGTGGGGCCGAACGGCTGCGGCAAATCCAACGTCGTCGATGCGGCGATCTGGGTGATGGGTGAGAGCTCCGCCAAGCATTTACGCGGCGATTGCATGGCGGACGTGATCTTTACCGGCTCGAACACGCGCCAACCCGTCGGCTTAGCCTCGGTGGAACTGCTGTTCGACAATGCCGACGGCGCTTGGGGCGGGCCCTATGCCGCCTACAGCGAGATCGCCATCAAGCGCCAAGTGGACAGGGAAGGCTTGTCCGTGTACAGCCTCAACGGCAACCGCTGCCGCCGGCGCGACATCACCGACTTGTTCCTAGGCACCGGGGTGGGCGCAAAAAGTTACGCGGTCATCGAGCAAGGCATGATCTCGCGCATCATCGAAGCCAAACCCGAGGAGATCCGCTTCTTTATCGAGGAAGCCGCCGGCGTTTCCAAGTACAAAGAACGGCGCAGAGAGAGCGAAAATCGGATTCGCAATACCCAAACCAACTTATCGCGGATCCGAGATATCCGAGGTGAACTGGAGAAACAACTCGACCATCTGCAGCGTCAAGCGCGCGCGGCAGAGCGCTACCGGATGCTGGAGCTGGAACAGCGCCATCTGCAAGGGACGCTTATTGCGCTCGAATGGCGTTCCTATCGCAGCCAGCAGCAACAGCAGGCGACCCAGCTCCGGCAACGGGAAACGGGCTTAGAAGCGGCCCTAGCGCAGCTATGCTCAATCGAATCCGGGATTGAACAGGGGAGGGAACATTGGCAGGCAAGCTCGCAACAGCTGCAAAGCATTGAGAAGCGCTTTTACACTGCGACGGCGGAGATCGAGCGCCTTGAACAGTCGGCGCAGCACCTGAAGGAGCGGAGCGCAACTACAGAGCGGGAGCTGAAGCAAATCGAGCTGGATCTAACCAGCGTACGCGCGCACATCGCGCAGGCCAAACAGGAGCTTGATAAGCTCGCAGAGGACTTAAGACGCGCGCAACCGGAGCCTGTCCTCGCAGAGCAAGCGGAGATCGCGGCTCAAGGCGCGCTTAGCGCAGCAGAACAATCGCTCGCGGATTGGCAAATGGCCTGGAATGCCTATAACACGCGGGCCAATGAAGCGACCCGTAATGAGGATGTGGAAAAAACCGGTCGTGAGCACCTGATTAAAGCGGTTAACGAGATCCAGGAACGGATCCGCCGCCTGGCTGAGGAGCACGCGTCCATCTCCTTTCCATCTTTAGAGCAGGAGATCGCCATCCGCCAAGCGGATCTCGCGAGCGCGGAGTCTGAATATCATCCGCTGGTGCAAAACCGCGCCCGCACCAGACAAGACCTTGCGATTTTGCGCCAAAGCTTGCATAGCCAAACCGATGCCTTAAACGCAGCGCGTCCCCAGGCTCAAATAGCACGGGGTCGCCTGGCCTCTTTGGAGGTCTTGCAGCAGTCTGCCTTAGGGAAAGACCAAGCTGAGGTGCTCGCCTGGCTACAGGAGAACGGGCTCGCAGATGCCGCCCGGCTGGTAGAGCGGGTAACTGTGGAACCAGGGTGGGAACGTGCTTTAGAGTGTGTGCTTAAGGAGCATTTAGAGGCCATTTGTGTCGTCGATTTCGACCAACTGGTACAACGCTTGGAAAGCTTGCCTCAGGGTTCGATAGGCGCCGTGGAAATCGGTCAACCGGCGGCCGTGCCACTATCGGCGGCACGGATCGATGGGTTTCCCTTGTTGAGCGATAAGACGCAGCTGCCGCCGAGCATGGGTCCCCTGCTCGAGGGTATTTACCTGGCAGAGTCTCTTTCAGAGGCTTTGACCTTACGTAAACGCCTTCCAGCACACGCATCGGTAGTAACCAAGGCAGGCGAGCGCCTGGGCGCGGGGTGGGTGAAAATCGATCGGCCGCAGGGTGACGAGGCCATGGGCATCTTACGCCGGGAGCGCGAGATCCAAGCGCTCGGCATGGAGCTGGAACGATGGGCCGAGCAGGAGGCCACCCTCTCTCAGGAGCTGGAGGAGAAACTCCGTGCGCTGAGCGCGCTGGAGGAGTCCGACGCGCGGCTGCAAGAGGAACTGGAGGCAAGGCAAAACACCGCCGCTGCGCTTCGATCCGTACTCGCAAGCTTAGAAGAGCGGGAACAACACCAACGCCGCCGTACCAGCGTCATTAACCAAGAGTTACACCTATTGCGCGAACGTGAACGCGCATGCACGCAAGAGATCAAACGT
Organism: Gammaproteobacteria bacterium; assembly: GCA_050740975.1. GTDB lineage: Bacteria > Pseudomonadota > Gammaproteobacteria > JBOHHR01 > JBOHHR01 > JBOHHR01. The sequence goes on from JBOIEE010000069.1 coordinate 4,113, forward strand.
ACCGAGAGGGCCCTGGAGCAGCTGCGCTCTCAGGGTGCGGACCTTCTCCCAGAGCGAGAGCGGCTGGAAGAGACGCGCCAGACGCTGATGGAAACGCTTACGGCAAGCCGGCATGCTTGGCAACAAGCGCGCGAGGACAGCCACGCCCTAGCGCTTAAGATGGAAACACTGCGCTCGCGGTTAAGCGTGCAGGAGGAGGCGAGCAGCAGATCCCGGGAGATGGAACAACAACTTATGCAGAGACATCGCGCCTGTTTGGAAACGCTGGCCGCCAACCAGGATCCGGCCCAGAGAATAGCCGCTGAACTTGAGGAAAAGCTGAAGGAGCGCGTGACTCTGGAGCAAGAGCTGCATGGCGCGAGGCAAGCCTTACAGGTGGCACAGGAGGCGATACGGGAACAGGAAGCGATGAAGGGCCGTGTGGAGAAGGAAGTGGAGGGACTGCGCTCGCAGCTCGAGCAAGCGCGCTTGTCCTTGCAAACCGTGGAGGTAAGAGCCGAAGATCTCAAGCGGCAGCTTCAGCGATACGGTTTCGAGCCAGAGGAACTCCTGACTACCTTGCAAGAAAGTGAAACGGAAGAGCGTTTACGAGACCGGATCGAGTCTACGGTCAGAAAGCTCGAGCGCCTGGGACCCATCAACCTCGCCGCTATCGAGGAGTGCAAGCAGATCGCCGAGCGCAAGAGCTATATCGATCAACAGCACGATGACCTCGAACAAGCCCTAGAGACGCTTACCCAGGCAATAAGAAAAATTGATAGAGAGACCCGGACCCGATTCAAGGAAACCTTCGATCGGGTGAACCAAGGTCTAGAGACGATGTTTCCGCGCTTGTTTGGTGGAGGGAGGGCTTATCTCGAGTTGACGGATGAAGATCCGCTAAACGCCGGCGTGACCCTAATGGCTCGCCCGCCCGGCAAGCGCAACAGCACCATACATCTGCTGTCCGGGGGCGAGAAAGCCTTGACCGCCTTAGCACTGGTGTTTGCGCTTTTCGAATTAAACCCGGCGCCTTTTTGCATCCTGGACGAGGCGGATGCCCCGCTGGACGATACCAATATCGAGCGCTATTGCGCTATGTTACTGTCGATGGCGCAGAAAACGCAGTTTGTGTTCGTCACCCACAACAAGATCACGATGGAGATCGCCGATCAGCTCCTCGG
>JBOIEE010000070.1:0-18527 GCA_050740975.1 Gammaproteobacteria bacterium
CTAACCTGGCGAAAGATCTTCGGATCCAGGCCTCGCAGATCTCACGGGTGTTTAGCCTGAACCCCAAGAATCAAAGAAATATTGGAACCAAGCTGGCTCGCGCCATTGAGCAGATAACGCGAAAACCCTCGGGCTGGATCGACGAGCCGCATCGATTCGAAGAGGAGAAGCAACAGGGGGCCGGATCGGGCAAAGGCGACCTGGTAATGTTCCCTGGGAATAAGATCGTGCCTATCTTGGACTACACTCAAGCCTGGCAATGGACCCAGAGCGGGAAGCCTTACCCCCTCACCGACCGCACGGAGGTCATCTGGACGAGCTTGGACCAACTAAGTGACCGCACCTTTGGATTGGTGATCCGGGGCGAGAGCATGATGGAAGACTTTTATCCCGGAGAGATCGTCATCGTTGACCCCGTGATTGCGCCAAAGCCGGGAGACTTTGTTGTAGCAAAGCTCGACAAAGACGACCAGGTGATTTTCCGGAAGTATCGGCTGAGAGGAACGAATGAGACTGGCCAACCGGCGATCGAGTTAGCCCCTCTGAACGAGAATTACCCGACTGCGGTGATCGATAGTAATAACGCCGGTCGAGTCATCGGGACGATGGCGGAACACCGGAAATTTCGGCGAACCGATCGAATTGCCCCACCTGAACGACACGCTTCAAGAACCCGAGAAACCTGAATTTCGCATCACCTCTCGAAGTAACAATTAGCTTTCTGTGCTACCCAGACGGTCCTTGAGATAAGCATCGACCTGTGGTTTCTGTAGTTGCCCCGCTGATTGGTATAGTTTTGGGTGATTCTTCTGGTAAACCCCATATAGGTCTTGACCAAAAGATACCTATGTGGTATTTGAGTACGGCTCGGAGTAGGAAAAGCTGGTCGGTACCACGACAGTGGTCAACGCACGAACTAAGGGTTTTGATTATGACCATCTTTCTATCCGCCGATGAGATTGCTACGCTAACGGGCAAACGGCGCAAGTCGTGTCAGATCGCTTGGCTGAAGAATAGCGGGATACCCTTCCACGTGAATGCGAGCGGTCGACCGGTGGTAACTCGCGCTGCTGTCGAAGGACAGAAAAAGGGTTCGGAAAAAATTCAAAGAACTTGGCGGTCAGCAGTAAACGGGGTGGTGGTGTAAAGGCATGGGCCGAAGGCCCTATAAGAATCTGAATTTGCCGCCGCGAATGCGGGCGCGTAAACAGCGCAGTGGCAAGGTTTACTACTATTACGATAGCGGCGAGAAGCCTCGTCGCGAGATTCCACTCGGCCCAGATTATGCCTTGGCGGTAAAGCGTTGGTCAGAGCTGGAGATCGACGCTAAGCCGCGCCACGTTGAAATCATCACCTTTAGGTATGTCGCCGAACGCTACCAGCGAGAGGTCATCCCTACGAAAGCACTGGAAACCCAACGCGACAACTTGAGGGAACTTGCGAACCTCTACAAGTTCTTCGATAACCCGCCCGCACCGCTTAATCAGATTGAACCGATCCAGATCCGGCAGTACCTCGACTGGCGCAGAGAGGCGAAAGTCCGTGCCAACCGGGAAAAAGCATTGTTTAGCCACATCTGGAACAAGGCCCGTGAATGGGGTTACACGGCATTGCCGAACCCCTGCCAAGGAATAAAGGGGTTTAAAGAAAAAGGGCGCGACGTTTATGTGGAGGACTCGGCGTACAATGCAGTGTGGGAAGCGGCCGATAAACCAACACGTGATGCCATGGACCTGGCTTACCTCACAGGCCAACGGCTAGCCGATACCCTTCAACTACAGGAAACCGACATCCGCGACGGAGCGCTAGCCGTTACACAAAACAAGACTGGTAAGAGAGTCAGGATTTCCATCATTGGCCAACTGGCCAAGGTAATCGACCGAGTCATGGAGCGCAAGCGAACCAATAAAATTCGTAGCTTGGCCTTAGTATGCAACGAGGACGGGCAACCATTGACCCAGTGCGCGCTACGCTCACGCTTTGACAAAGCGAGGAGAGCGGCTGGAGTAACCTTTCAGTTCCGCGATCTGCGTGCGAAAGCGGGTACCGACAAAGCCAATGCGACAGACCTTCGGGAAGCCCAAAAACAACTCGGTCATGAGACCATAGCAATGACTGAACACTACATCCGAAATAGGATCGGTGAAAAGGTCGATCCGACAAAATGAATGGAGAATTGCGGAGCAAGGCCAAAATTGCGGAGCAAAGTTAGACAGCAAATATCGCTTAACCATTTGATTATATTGGTGGGCCCGGCAGGACTCGAACCTGCGACCAAGGGATTATGAGTCCCCTGCTCTAACCGACTGAGCTACAGGCCCACTGTTAGGCTGCATCAAGAGATTGTCAACTAGCCAGCTTGGAATAATGCGGTGGGACCGGAGAGCGTGTTGGCGCTCGGCCAGACTAATGCGGTGGGACCGGAGAGCGCGTTGGCGCTCGGCCAGACTAATGCGGTGCGGTTCGTCGCCGGAGACCTCGCCGATTAGAATCGAACACAATCTCTAAGCCTTGTCGAGGAAGGTTTTCAACTGTTCCGATCGGGCAGGATGGCGCAGTTTGCGCAGCGCTTTTGCTTCGATCTGACGGATCCGCTCGCGGGTTACGTCGAACTGTTTTCCGACTTCTTCTAAGGTATGGTCGGTATTCATATCGATACCAAAGCGCATTCGAAGAACTTTGGCTTCCCGCGGCGTTAAACCGGCAAGCATTTCCCGCGTGCTGCGCCGCAATCCCTCAAAAGTAGCGGCGTCAATGGGTGCATGGGTGCTTGTATCCTCAATGAAATCACCGAGGTGAGAGTCTTCATCGTCGCCGATGGGCGTTTCCATAGAAATGGGCTCTTTGGCTATTTTCAGCACCTTCCGCACCTTATCCTCTGGCATTTCCATGCGTTCGGCAAGCTCCTCCGGAGTCGGTTCGCGGCCTTTCTCCTGTAACATGTGCCGTGAAATCCGGTTCAGCTTATTGATCGTTTCTATCATATGCACCGGAATGCGGATAGTTCGAGCTTGGTCGGCAATCGATCGCGTGATCGCTTGTCGGATCCACCAAGTGGCATAGGTGGAAAACTTGTAACCTCGGCGGTATTCGAATTTATCAACTGCTTTCATGAGGCCGATATTTCCTTCTTGAATCAGATCAAGAAAGAGTAGGCCACGATTTGTGTATTTCTTGGCGATGGAGATCACGAGGCGCAGGTTTGCTTCAACCATTTCTTTTTTCGCCCGACGCGCCTTGGCTTCCCCGATAGACATACGCCTGTTGATGTCCTTTAGTTCGCTGATCGTCATTCTAAACATGGTTTCTATGGCGCAGAGCTTTTTTTGTGCGTGAATAATAATGGCTTCATTTTGCTTGATTGCGTCAGCCCATGGCTTTTTGACGCGAGCTACCACCCGAACCCACCCCAAATCGGTCTCGTGATCTTGGAAGGCGGCGATGAATTCCTTACGCGGCATGTTGGCCTCCTTGACGCAAGCGTTCATGATCACCCGCTCTTGCTCTCGTATCGACTCGATAATTTCCCGCACTTCTCTGGTAAGCCGCTCAAGGAATCTCTGTCCAAACCTAAGTTGTAAGAACTCTTTGCCCAGGCGTTCGCGAAGTCCTTTTGTTTTTTTGTGTTCTCGGCCACCCCGTTTGGTGTATACAATGACCTTGTTATGTAAGCTGCGAAGTTCAGCAATCCGCCGAGCCATTTCTTCTGGGTCTAAGCCATTGGATAGGGGATCTACTTGTTCTTCGTCCTTGTCGCCTTTTTCTTCGTCATCCGTATCAGCGTGCTCGCTGGCCTTTGCCAACGCTGCCGGATTCTTCAGGGGAATGTTCGCGCTAAGCGCATGCTCAAGGCCGGCGATCCCGATGATCACATCGGTGAGTTTGAGTTCACCCGTCTGAACGCGCTCGTACTCCTTAAACAGCAACTCCATAATGTGTGGACAATCCGCCAAAGCGGACTGTACTTGGTACAGGCCGTCTTCAATCCGTTTGGCTATCGCGATTTCTCCCTCGCGCGTCAGCAAATCGACGGTGCCCATTTCCCGCATATACATACGTACGGGATCGGTCGTGCGCCCGAATTCCGTGTCAACAATGGCTAGTGCCGCAGCCGCCTCTTCAGCCGCGTCATCATCGGCTGCAACAGGGTTCTCGGCCATTAGCAGGGTGTCTACATCCGGCGCGGTTTCGTGAACAGTTATACCCATGTCATTGATCATGTTGATGATATCCTCGATTTGTTCAGGATCGACGATGTCATCCGGAAGGTGATCATTAACCTCGTGGTAGGTCAGGAACCCTTGTTCCTTGCCTTTTGCGATAAGGAGCTTCAGTTGAGATTGTTCGTCTGTTGTTTCGATGTCGTCTGGGGATTCCATAATGGGTCTCAGTCTCTGGTAAGCAGGCAAAACCTCGGGGCAAGCCAAAGCAGCCTGAAAAAGCTACTCTCGATTTTCACTCGCGATCACGCACGCTCACGGCGTTCAAGTCGGTCTTTAAAAGATAACAAACGCGATAGTTCCATGCGCTCGGCATCGGTCAATTGCTCCCTCGGCCGGTTTACTAGATTCTGTCTCCGATCGCGTTCCTTGCGTCGCGCTAGTTTCTGGATCGCGGCCTTGAATTCGGCTTTGATCCCTTTTTCGGGGACCGGAAGCTCTTGCGCAAGTAGTTGCGCGACATAGTGGCCTTCCGGGTAGCTACGAAAATGCTCGACCACAGCGCCGCTGCTGATATCCGGTGTGGCCTGAATCAATTCCAGCGCTTCCATTAAGAGCGGTATTCCGGGTATTTCAATACCCTGCAGCTGGTTCGTCTGTTCGACTGTGCGGCCTAGCGAAGGTTCATGCAGCAGCATACCGAGCGTGTTCCGTACCAGCGATGGCCACGGCGCGTCGCCCTTTTTGGTACCTTTGGGCTGGTACAGTTTGGACTCTGGTTTAAGAGTTACCCTCACCCGCTCCGGTGACAACTTACTGAGGGAACCTAGCTCCTCGATCAGGAGGTCCCGATAAGACCCCACTGGAACACGGGAAATCAAGGGACGTGCCAGTTCAAGGAACCTTGCTCGTCCATCTATTGAGGATAGCTCGATCTGCTGCGTTAGGGTAGTAAAAAGGAATTGAGACAACGGGATCGCTGCGTCGACACGCCGGAACAGCTCGTTTCCGCATTTTCTTACGTGGCTGTCCGGATCTTCTCCTTGGGGCAAAAACAAAAAGCGGGCGCCGCGGCCCTCGCGCAAAAGAGGGAGCGCGACTTCAAGCGCACGCCAAGCCGCTCGCTTTCCCGCCTGGTCTCCGTCAAAACAAAACACAAGCTCCGGGGCAACACGGAACAGGCGAGCCAGGTGATCGGATGTCGTCGCGGTGCCCAGGGTGGCCACTGCATTGAGGATCCCGAACTGGGTCAGCGCCAACACATCCATGTATCCTTCAACGACAAGAAACCTGTCGAGCTTTTTGGTTGCCCGGATAGCCTGATATACCCCATAGATTTCTTGGCCTTTCCTAAAGACGGCTGTTTCTGGGGAGTTGAGGTATTTCGGTTCTTCGTTTCCAATCGTGCGCCCACCGAAGCCCACGACGCGCCCACGTTGATCACGGATCGGAAATATGACGCGCTCCCGAAACCGGTCATACCGCTTTCCGTTTCGTTCGATAATCAATCCAGCGCGTGCGAGAGCGCCTAGCTGCTCCCGTTCCTGGCCAAGATCGCGCATGAGGTTGTCCCATCCAGGTGGTGCGTAGCCTATTTCGAAGTGAGCAGCTATGGTCCCTGTGAGTCCCCGTTGCTTTAAGTAAGCAACGGCCGACTTCGAGCCAGCGTGCTCCTTCAGCTGCTTGCGGAAGTAGCGCGTGGCCCGTTCCAATACCTGATACAAGTCCGCGTGTTGCGACAAGGTGGTAGCGGCGGTGTCGGAAGGCATGACCATCCCCGCTATAGCGGCTAATTCTTGTATCGCGGGGATGAAGTCCAAATTCTCGTAGGCCATTAAGAAGCTAATGGCCGTACCGTGCGCCCCACAGCCAAAGCAATGATAAAACTGCTTTTGTCGGCTAACGGTAAAGGAAGGCGTTTTCTCTTCGTGGAAGGGACACCTTGCGATATGGTTAGCCCCGGCAGGGCGCAGAGAGACACGCCGGTCGATGACATCTACGATGTCTATGCGGTTCAGTAACTCGTCGATAAACGCTTGCGGGATTCTGCCTGCCATTGAGACTAGTTTTTTCTAGTTGGCGGTTCCCTACGAATAAACTCTAATACGAAAATGATTTTAAAATAGAACAACCCAATAATCTATCTGCCACACCACGAGTGTATGATTGCTCGAATTATAGCAGCGCCTGGGCGTGTTTCTCCGCGTGCCGCACTGCCGATAAGCGCTTGAACCGTAGTAGCCACTGCGCTTACCATGAGCGAGGGAGGCGGCGCATGGTGGTACGTGCGAGCTTTTTTTGCCAGCGTTTGATTGCAGCCGCCGCTTTTCGCTTACGCACCTGGGTGGGTTTCTCATAAAATTCGCGACGGTGAACGTCCGCCAGGATCCCAGCCTTTTCACAGGCACGTTTAAAACGTCGCAGAGCAACGTCGAACGGTTCGTTTTCTCTCACTTTCACTGACGGCATTATCGTTTTATCCAACCTCGTATAAAATCAAAAATAGTAGCATTCTTTCATGGCATTGAAAACCAACACGCGCATCCTGGGGATTGAGACCTCCTGCGACGAAACCGGGGTTGCTGTCTACGACAGCAGCGCAGGTCTGCTTGCCCATGCCCTCTACAGCCAGAGTTCTATACACGCGGCTTTCGGCGGCGTGGTTCCGGAGCTTGCCTCGCGCGACCACGTGCGCAAGGTGTTACCGCTGGTGCAGCATGTGCTGAGAGAATCGGGTAGTGACGGCCGTACACTCGACGGTGTTGCCTATACCGCCGGCCCGGGGCTAATCGGCGCTTTATTGGTGGGAGCCGCCATCGGACGCAGCCTGGCGTGGGGCTGGGGGATCCGGTCCATAGGGGTGCACCACATGGAAGCGCACTTGCTTGCCCCTATGTTAGAAAGCGAAGCTCCGGATTTCCCATTCTTAGCGCTGCTGGTGTCCGGGGGCCATACGCAATTGGTTCGGGTGCAGGCTTTGGGACAATATGCGATTTTAGGGGAGTCGCTAGACGATGCGGCCGGTGAAGCCTTCGATAAAACTGCAAAGTTGTTGGGCTTAGGCTATCCTGGAGGACCGGCCTTGGAACGCCTCGCGCTACAGGGCGATCCGCAACGCTTCCTATTCCCCCGACCGATGACAAACCGGCCGGGTTTGGACTTCAGTTTCAGCGGGCTGAAAACGCACGTGCGGGGTTTGATCGCTTCATCCGCAGCGGATCCCCAGATGTGTGCCGATGTGGCCAGAGGGTTTTGTGATGCCGTGGTGGAGACATTTGTGATCAAAAGCCGGCGGGCACTTCAGGAGACCGGGTTGCGCCGTTTAGTGGTTGCCGGAGGAGTGAGCGCCAACAGGCAGTTGCGTGAGCAGTTGAGCGCGCTTGGCGAGGAGATCGGTGTACAGGTGTTCTACCCACGCCCAGAATTTTGCACCGATAACGGGGCAATGATAGCCTACACAGGTTGTTGCCGTCTTGCTGCAGGGTGGAGGGATGATAGCTCATTCCAAGTAAGGCCGCGCTGGTCGCTTGCGGAGCTGTAGGCCGTCTAGCCCCGGTCATCTGACTTTTATTTTTCCCTCCGTTCCCGCGACCAGCTTAGCGATGTTGCTTCGATGGCGCCAGAATATGAATGCGACCATGATGCAAACAGCCACCAAAAAATACGCTGATCCAGTAACAGCATGCACAAGCAATGGGCTAGAAGCGGTCGCCACCAACGCCGACAGGGAAGATATGCGAAACACGGCGGCGATGACCAACCACTCAAGCATAAAAAGAATGCCCAGCGGCCAGGCGATCCCGTAGAGCACGCCGATGAAAGTAGCTACACCCTTCCCTCCCTGGAACCCGAAAAAGACCGGATAAAGATGACCGATAAAGACCGCAACTCCCATAGTGGCTAGGGTTGCCTCGGGAAGGGATAGCATTTTGCCGATTAGGAGTGGGATCAGCCCTTTTAAGAGGTCACCGGCCAGGGTTGCAAGGGCCGCTTTTTTGCCGTATAGGCGCAATACGTTGGTCGCACCCGGATTGCCGGAACCGTGCGCGCGCGGATCAACCGAACCCAATACTTTGCAGATGAGGATCGCTGAAGACACAGAGCCTATTAAATAAGAAAACAAAACGAACGCTGTCTCGATGAACATTCTATTATTGCAACGGCATGGCGCGCTGAGGTCAAGTCTCAGCGATTTGGTTGAGGCAGGCGCCAGCGGCCGCCGACATGATAATTGGTGTAAACTTCGTATCCTATTTTTTGCCTTTTCCTGTTTTATGGACATCGTCTATTTGAAGGATCTGCGCATCAAGACGGTGATCGGCGTCTACGCGTGGGAGCGTCAGCTCAAACAAACGGTAGTGCTGGACTTAGAGATGGGAGCAGACATACGTGCTGCGGGCCGTTCCGATGCCATATCGGATACACTCAACTATAAAGAGGTGGCGAAGCGTGTCATGGAGTTCGCCGAAAACAGCCGCTTTCACTTGGTAGAGGCGCTGGCCGAAGGGATAGCGGAATTGGTGCTGCGGGAATTTCCCGTGCCTTGGTTGAGGTTGCGAGTTAATAAGCAGGGGGCCGTGCGCGGCGTTCGGGACGTGGGGGTGATCATCGAGCGCGCCCGGGGACGTTAGCCATGGCGCGGGTTTACGTTAGCATCGGAAGTAACATCGAGCGCGAGCAGAACGTTCGCAACGCGGTCAAGGCGCTCGGTGAAGCATTTGGAGAACTGACCTTGTCCACGGTATACGAAACAGAGGCTGTGGGTTTTACTGCGGATAAGTTCTTTAACCTCGTGGTCGGTTTTGATACCGAGACGGACGTGCGTAGCGTGGCGCAGCGGCTCAGAGAGATGGAGCAGCGGTATGGGCGCCAGCGCACATCGCCTAAGCCAAAGTCACGTACCCTGGATCTAGACCTTTTATTATACGAGGGTGTGGTGTCGCATGAAGGAGAAATCGAACTGCCGCGGAAAGACATCATCGATTACGCCTTTGTGCTGCGCCCCTTGTGTGAGATCGCGCCTGATTGCGTGCACCCGGAGACGGGCCAACGCTTAGCGGACCTGTGGGCAAATTACCCTGGGCACCGGGGAGGCATGTGGCCTGCCGCGTTCAAACCGTGATCCTTGGCAATAAGTTATCAACGGGGGAGAGCGTGTTCTATTCCCATTTGTCGCATCGGTTTTGTCTCTCGTTCTTGCTCGGCTGCCTGTGCTTTTTGGATGGCTGTGCGTCCATGCAAGCCGCCCAGCGTCAGGAGAATCTGGATATAAGCTTAAACACCTACCTCAAACTGATCCGATGGGGACATTTTGACACCGCGGCGCAATATATACGTCATCGCGAAAAAGAGGGCCCCCCGCCCAGGGCTCGAGATAATCTGGAAGGGGTGCGGGTCACCTTTTATGAAGTTCTATCCCAGGGATTATCCGACAACCAAAAAGAAGCCTTAGTCGCGGTTACCCTCGGCTTTTATGATGTCGATAGCGGTATCGTACATCGGTTTCATGATCGCCAAATGTGGTGGTTTGACGAAGCAGCCAAGCGCTGGTTTCTGGACGGCGACCTGCCCGATTTTGGGGCTGCGATGCGTGCTCGATGATTACCACCAAAGCGCGTTATCTCGGCCATGCCCCCACCCATAATCGGCGCGCCAGGGCTGCCCGCACCCGGGCAAAAGGAGCAGGAAGCCACTAGGGCGCTGACCGCTGCGCTGCGTTTGGCCGCAACACAGGAAGGCGGCAGCCTGAGCATGGCCCGGTTCATGGAGATCTGCTTATATGAGCCGCAATGGGGTTACTACACATCAGGAAGGGTGAAGTTCGGCCGAGAGGGGGACTTCGTCACCGCGCCAGAGTTAACACCCCTTTTTGCCCGCTGCATAGCGCGCCAGATCGTGCAAGTGCTGGAGGCCAGTGATGGCGAACACATCTTGGAAATTGGAGCCGGCAGCGGTTTGCTGGCTGCGGAGCTAATGAACAGTTTACGCGAACTGGATCGACTACCGACTGGGTATTACCTCTTTGATCTCAGCGAGGCGCTACGGGAGCAGCAGGCGAGAACTCTACAGGCGTTGATCCCCGATCTCTTCTCCCGCTTTGTATGGCTAGACCGCCTGCCGGCTCCAGCGATAAGCGGCGCTATTATCGCCAATGAGGTATTGGATGCGCTGCCCGTTCACTGTTTCTCTGTGGAACACGGAGTTATTCGAGAACGGCGGGTAGTGTGGAGAGGAAATGGCTTCGGGTGGAGGGCAGACGCGCTGTTTCCACCCTCGGCTGAAGCTCGGATCGAGCGATTACTGCGAGCCTTACCCGCGCCGCTTGAGAACGGATACGCATCGGAAATCAACCTTGGTTTGCATGCTTGGTTTTTCACCTGCTATTCGTCCTTAGCCAGAGGCGCTCTGTTTTGCGTCGATTACGGATATCCTCGGGCCGAATATTACCATCCGCAGCGGCACCAAGGCACCCTGATCTGCCACTATCGCCATCGGGCGCATAACGATCCGCTGATTTTGCTGGGCCTACAGGATATTTCGTCGTTCGTGGATTTCACAGCAGCAGCCGACGCCGCGTGCATAGCCGGGTTTCGCCTGGCGGGTTACGCCTCCCAGGCGCATTTCTTGTTGTCTTGCGGAATCGATCAGGTATTGGAGCACTGTCAGAACAGGACCCCAGCGCGTTACCTCCGCGACGCACAGCAGGCGAAGTCCCTGCTGCTGCCAGGAGAAATGGGAGAACGATTCAAAGTGTTGGCCTTGACCAAGAACATGGAGCAACCGCTCTTAGGCTTCCACCTGTTCGACCATAGGGGGCGCTTAGTCTAGAGGCCCTTACCTCGCACAAACTAATCCGAAAACGACACCGTCGTATAGCGCCAGACTTTCAACACCCCCGGATCTCCATCATCGATCTGCGCTTTGCGTTTGAGCTGATCCAGAAACTCCGGGGGATCGGGAAACGAAGCCCACACCGAAGGAAGGAACGTTGCGTGGCGCTCGTTCTTTTCGATTAGCAAGCCGTCGATTGAAGGCCGGATCTGGCGCAAGAGATCTTCCCCGGAAGAAAAGAGAATCGCTTCCTTGGGTGATAGAACGGACGTTCGGACCTCAAGCGCGGGGTATTCGTCGGGTGATAATGGCTGGAACCGACTGTCCTCGAATGCGGCCGAATACGCGTTGTGGGCAACGTCCTCAATCAGGGAACGGTAAGTTTCTGTGCTGCCAACACACCCGCGCAGGTTCCCCATGATAGTCAAAGTGACGAACGAAGCGGCTTTAGTCTGGAAAGCCAGCGCATAATCCGCCGCGTTCACTTGCCTTCGGTGGTGGCAACTCAAGCCATGCAGAATCGCTTCCCGCGCAACAAGCACTAGCTGGCGCTTTTCGTTATCCGAGAGCTTCATCGCTTGAATGAACTGCGTATGCCCCGTAACCTACCACGCGGTCGCGGGGGCCCGCCGTATCACCGGAATTCTTGAGGTCTAAGCGTGTTACACTGAACCCCCGTTCCCGTGCAAAATACAACAAACCTTTCAGCGGCATGCATCCGCACGCTTGTTCTGGGGCGATGTCTTCAAAGCGAAGCTTTTCGATCGCCCCCGAGGTCGCGGCATCGATGGTGCGTGCCGTTTCGTAATCGTGGTAGTGGCTTAGGTCGGAACTCACGATGACCAGTGTATTGGCATCGTTCCACAGGGACTCGATCACCTGCGCGACCTGCGGAGGCTCAGCACACCCAACCACCAGAGGCACCAGGGAAAAGTGGCTTCCTAATCGCACTTGCAAAAAGGGTAGCTGCACCTCAAGGCTGTGCTCCCACCGATGTGCCCCGTCCATAAGCTGAACTTGGGGAAACTCGAGTAAAGGTCGTAGGGCGTGGTGGTCCACCGGTACCTCGCCCAATGGGGTTGCAAACGAGCGAGCGCTCGATAAAGCGATGCCGCGAAGATACACCCGGTGCGAGGGTCCCAACAGAATAACCCGCAAGCTCCTCTCGGCAGGACGGCGTATACAGGCATAAGCCGCCGCGGCTATCGTTCCGGAATACAGATAACCGGCATGAGGGACAATAAGTCCCTTTGGATCCATCACTCGGGGCTGCATCGCTTGGAGAAGGTGGGTGACGTCCTCCCGCAGGGCATCGGGATCGCTAGGGTAAAAGCTACCCGCGACGGCTGGTGCTCGTACTTCGCTCATGGGGGCAAGTCTCCCATTCTGTGAGCCGGCCCCAAAGTATACCCGTTTTGGTACGGGGACCGTAATCCCTATGTAGCCGTGCACCCAGCTAACTAGCTGATTTTAGTTGATGCGTGATCGACGGTTTGAGTTTTCCCGAGCCGAACGTCTTGAAAAGAGAGCCTTTGCTCGATAACATTGCGTTTTCGCGTTAATTAAGTGCGGGGTGGAGCAGTCTGGCAGCTCGTCGGGCTCATAACCCGAAGGTCGCAGGTTCAAATCCTGCCCCCGCTACCAGTGAGGGCCCCGATTCGGGGCTTTTTATTTAGGAACTGAAATCTTAGTTTGTTCGGCACGGTGAGTTTAGCAGGGTTGGTTTAGCACGCGGGGCGTAGCGGGTTCCCCGCCGCTGGTAGGGCCGTAGTTATTTTGCCCGCTCGCCACTGTCCTGCTGGGCCTCTGGATGGATCAAAGATTCGGCGCAACAGCGGTGAGTTGTGGTGGAAAATTCGCAGCGACAGCACTGTGACAGTGACCGCACAGACGTCAATAATCTGTGGGGACTGGTGCAGCCCGTTGTCGCCAGTTTAGGGTACGAGCTCGTCGGTATCGAACGCGTATCAGTGCGTTCAGGGAGCCTGCTGCGGATTTATGTCGACAAAGAAAGTGGGATCACCGTAGAAGATTGTGCCCGTATCAGTGAGCAGGTGGGTGGGCTATTGGACGTCAGCGGAGCGATCGCGAATCGGTATACGCTAGAGGTCTCTTCACCGGGTTTAGATAGGCGTTTATTCGTCCGTGAGCATTACGAAAAGTTTAAAGGGCGTCAAGTGAAGATACGGCTGCTGCGCACAGTAAACGGCCGGCGCAAGCTGGTGGGCACGCTGGCCGGAATAGAAGGCGATGATGTCGCCGTGCTTGTCGAGGAGGAGTTATTCCGAGTGCCTTTGGATCTCGTGGAAGTCGCGCGCTTGGTTCCGAGCTACCCGTGAATGTGGTGGAAAAGCATATGACGAATAAGGAAATATTAACGGTAGTCGAGTTGGTTTCCAACGAAAAAGGGGTGAGCAAAGAACTCATTTTCGAAGCGTTGGAGGCGGCGCTGGCAAGCGCAACAAAGAAGCCCTATCGAGAGGATATCGACGTTCAGGTAGCGATTGATCGGGCGACAGGCGCCTACAAAGCCGTTCGTCGGTGGGAGGTCGTTGACGATGCAAAGCTACCGGAAGGTGAAGGTTTAGAGTTTCCCGAACGTCAGACGCGCTTATCCGAAGCTAAAGCGCTGGGCGCCGATATAAGGCCCGGTGCCTATATAGAACAACCAATGCAAGCTGCTGATTTCGGGCGCATTGCGGCCCAGGCAGCCAAGCAAGTTATAGTGCAGAAAGTCAGGGAAGCGGAGCGGGCGCAAATCGTGGCGGCCTATCAAAGCCGTCAAGGGGAACTGGTCGCCGGAGTGGTAAAGCGTGTGGAGCGCGGCCATGTGCTGCTTGATTTAGGGGGAAACGCCGAGGCCATCATCCCTCGCGAGGAGCTGATCCCTCGGGAGAGCGTGCGCCCGGGGGATCGCTTACGCGGTTTTCTAAAAGCAGTGCGTCCCGAAAAGCGGGGTCCACAATTGTTTATTAGCCGCACGGCGAAAGAACTGTTGATCGATTTGTTCAAACTCGAGGTACCTGAAATTGGGGAAGGCATAATCGAGATCCTGGGTGCGGCCCGCGACCCAGGCTCGCGAGCCAAAATCGCTGTGCGCAGCAAAGACCAACGCATTGATCCCGTGGGAGCGTGTGTTGGAATGCGTGGATCGAGGGTGCAGGCCGTATCCAATGAGCTTGCCGGTGAACGCGTAGACATCATCCTGTGGGATGAAAACCCCGCCCAGTTTGTGATCAACGCCATGTCGCCGGCGGAGGTGATATCGATCACGGTGGACGAGGATGCGCACAGCATGGATATCGCTGTGGTGGAGGAGCAACTCTCTCAAGCCATAGGCCGCGGTGGTCAAAACGTCCGTCTGGCGAGTGAGTTAACCGGGTGGACCCTGAACGTGATGACCGAGACGGACGCGCACGAGAAGAGCGAAGCCGAAGCCCAAAAAGCGGTGGAGATGTTCATGAACTACCTGGATGTGGACGAAGAGGTGGCGAGCATATTAGTGCAAGAAGGGTTTTCAAGCATCGAGGAAGTGGCGTATGTCCCCGAGAAGGAGATCCTCGAGGTTGAGGAATTTGACCAAACTCTGGTATCGGAGCTGCGGCGCCGAGCCAAGGATCTGCTGCTAACCCAGGCGATCGCGAAAGAAGAAAAGCTGAGTGATGCGAAACCTGGCGAAGACCTTTTGCAAATGGAGGGTATGAACCGAGACTTGGCCTATAAACTGGCAGGCCATGGGATCGTTACCATGGAAGATCTAGCCGCGCAGTCCGTTGATGAGCTTGTTGACATGGCAGAGTTAGACCATGAGCAAGCGGGGCGCTTGATCATGACGGCGCGGGCGCCTTGGTTTGAAAGTCAGGATGTGCATGAGGGATAGCGATGGCCGAAGTAACGGTTAAACAGTTCGCCGAGGTGGTGGGAATATCCGTGGATCTTCTGCTGGCCCAGTTAGGCCAAGCGGGATTGCCCGATAAGGACCCCTCGGATCTGATAACGAATAACGAAAAAAGCCAGCTCCTCTCCTATCTGCGACAGATCCACGGAGGGGAAGAAGGAACGGAGCCGGTGCGTATTACCTTGCGCCGCAAAAAGGTGAGCGAAATAAAGCTGCCGGCGGAGCGCGGCCGGATGCGGCTGCGCGGTGGTATTACGCGGGGTGCAACGGCAAAGACCGTCAGCGTTGAGTTTCGTAAGAAGCGCACTTATGTCAAACGCAGCGTGGTTGTGGAAGAGGAGGCTAACCGTATCTCTACGGAGCAAGCCGAAAAAACGCGCCAAGCCGAACTAGAGCGGAAACAGGAAGAAGCGCGGCAGCGCGAGCAACAAGCGCTCGAGGAGCAACACCGAATTCAAGAGGCGGCTAAGGAAGCGGAAGCCCGCGCAAAAGCCGAAGAGTCAGAGCGAGCGGCTAAAGAAACCCGCCAGACGCAAAAGACGCAAGCGGTGAAACAAAGTAAACAAAAGCAGCCTGTTGTTAAGGCTCAAGACGGAGAGCGCGCAGAACGCTGGTCGCAAGATAAGGAACACGGGGAACGCCGAGAGTTACATGTCGCTACCGGCAAGTCGGGTCGACGTCGCAAGAGGCCGGCCCCGCGGCGTGTGTTGGTTCCGTTGGCGAGCAAACATGGGTTCGAGAAGCCTTCGGCTCCCGTGGTTCGAGAAGTTGATATTCCTTCCAGTATCACGGTCGCGGAGCTCGCGCAGCGGATGTCTGTAAAAGTAGCGGAAGTGATCAAAGTGATGATGAACTTGGGTTCGATGGTGACGATAAATCAGCCCGTCGACCAGGAAACCGCGATAATTGTGGTTGAGGAAATGGGCCATCTGCCGAAACTCGCAAAGGGAGACGCGATTGAGGCGGGTTTGTTGGAAATCGGTCCTCTTCAAGCAGAAGAGCATCCGCGAGCACCCGTGGTAACGATCATGGGCCATGTCGACCACGGGAAAACATCACTTCTAGATCACATCCGCAGCACCCGCGTTGCCGCCGGTGAGGCGGGTGGCATCACCCAGCACATCGGTGCTTATCATGTAGGCACCGAAAAAGGGCCGATCACGTTTTTGGATACGCCCGGGCACGCCGCCTTCACCGCGATGCGCGCACGGGGCGCGAAGGTAACGGATATCGTGGTGTTGGTGGTGGCGGCGGACGACGGGGTGATGCCGCAGACCATCGAAGCGATCCAGCACAGTAAAGCGGCTGGGGTGCCGATAATCATCGCAGTGAATAAGATCGACAAGCCGGGTGCCGATGCGGAGCGAATCAGGCAAGAACTGTCCCGGAACGAAATCGTACCCGAAGAGTGGGGCGGAGAGACTCTGTTTATCAATGTCTCCGCTAAAACCGGCGAAGGGGTCGATAAGTTACTTGATGCCATCGTGCTTCAAGCCGAAATAATGGAGCTCAAGGCGCCAACGCAAGGTCCGGGTTTCGGCGTTGTAATCGAGTCGAAATTGGACCGCGCAAGAGGGCCGGCCGCTACCCTGTTAGTCCAAGGTGGCACCCTTACGAAGGGCGACATGTTGCTGACCGGGCAAGAGTTCGGGCGCGTCCGAGCGATGATAAACGAGCACGGACAACACGTAGAGGAAGCAGGCCCGTCCATCCCAGTGGAGGTGGTCGGTTTGTCCAGCACACCCAACGCCGGCGATGAATTCGTGGTTGTACAGGATGAGCGAAGAGCTAGAGAAATAGCGGAATATCGTCAAGGGAAATCCCGTGAGGGCAAGCTAGCAACGCGACAGGCGGCACGCTTAGATAACCTGTTCTCGCAGATGGAAGCGGGGCAAACGGATGTGTTGAACATACTGATAAAAGCCGATGTGCAGGGATCGGCGGGAGCGCTAAATGATGCCTTGTGCAAGTTATCGACTGAAGACGTTCAGATCAATGTTATTGCCAGCGGTGTGGGTGGGATCACAGAATCGGATATCAATCTTGCATTGGCATCCAGGGCCATCGTAATCGGCTTTAATGTGCGGGCCGATGGTGCGGCACGCCGGTTGATTGAAGACGAAGGGATCGATTTACGTTACTACAGCGTCATCTACGATGTTATCGACGATGTCAAAGCGGCGATTAGCGGTATGTTGGCCCCGGCGGTCAAAGAGCAGATCGTTGGGACAGCGGAAGTGCGTGACGTGTTCCGTTCTTCCAAGTTCGGTGCCATTGCCGGTTGCATTGTCGCAAGCGGTGTTATGCGTCGGCATAGCCCCATCAGGGTGTTGCGTGATAGCGTGGTTATCTTCGAAGGAGAGCTTGAGTCTTTACGCCGCCACAAGGATGACGTAAACGAGGTCAAGTCTGGAACCGAATGCGGCATCGGTGTCAAGAATTACAATGATGTAAAGCCAGGGGATCAGATCGAAGTGTTCGAACGCGTGAAAGTGGCCCGCACTATCTGATGCCGCATGCATTTCAGCGCAGCAACCGCGTCGCCGAACAGATCAAGCGGGAGCTTGCCACTATCGTCCAGCGCCGCGCCGAAGCTCAGTGGGGAATAGTGACCATCACGGCCGTCGCTCTGTCTCGGGACCTGCGCCATGCCAAAATCTATTTCACCGGCCTCAATACTGAAGATGTCGTCGCGGATATCGAGTCCGCGCTAAACCACCAGAGTGGAAACTTGCGCCATTTGTTAGGACAGCAACTCAGGATCAAATTCATCCCTGAGCTACAGTTTATCTGTGACGAATCGATTGAACGCGCGACGCGGGTTGATAGCTTGCTCGACGCGGTCCGGCGAGGGTGCAGTTAGTTGAGCGGGGGAACAAAATCGCACGGGCGATCAGTAAACGGTGTTTTGTTGCTCGACAAACCCGTTGGAGTGACGTCCAATGACGCTTTGCAGCAGGTCAAACGGATCTATCAGGCCCGCAAAGCGGGGCACACGGGAAATCTCGATGCGCCGGCGAGTGGATTATTGCCACTTTGCTTTGGTGAAGCGACCAAGGTTTCGACGTTCTTATTGAACGCCCCAAAGACTTATCACGCGGTATTTCGATTGGGGATCACGACGACCACGGGTGATGGTGTTGGTGAGGTGCGAAGGCGGCGTAGCGTTCCCGCGTTTTCCAAGAAAGAGATGGTGCGCGTTTTGGCGCTTTTTACCGGGATCATCGAGCAGGTGCCGCCGATGTATTCGGCCATCAAACATCAGGGGCAACCTCTTTATAAGCTGGCAAGGCAAGGTGTGGTGATCGAGCGTAAGGCGAGAGCCGTGGAAATATACGCTTTGGACTTTGTGTCCTGGGACAGCGAACTGCTGGAAGTGACAGTGAGTTGTTCCAAAGGCACGTATATCCGCACCCTTGCAGAAGATATCGGGGAAAAGCTCGGTAGCGGGGCTCATGTTCTCCATCTGCGCCGTTTAGGGGTTGGGCCTTACCGCATCGAAGAGGCCGTAACGCTGGATGAAGTCAAGCGTCTCAGGGAGGAAGATAGGGAACGACTACAGGTCGTGCTGCGCCCGCCGGACAGTGCCCTGCTAACCCAGCCGGATATTCGCTTGTCTGAGGATGCGGCTTTTTACT
>JBOIEE010000071.1:0-5055 GCA_050740975.1 Gammaproteobacteria bacterium
TGGCGCAGAAGATGCGCGAACTCACCCGCAACGTGCGCTTGGTCTTCGACTACCTGCGGATGACAAAAAACACGTGCGCCCCTACCTATGCTTGACTGGGCGGGCGGAGAACAAATTTGCCTTGCCACCTGCCACTGGCTGAATCCGAAAGCAGTTCGGTTCTGCTAGTCAAGCAACTACTCCTCGCGGGCGTTGTTTTTGGATTACGCAACAGCAGCACCCCCTCGGTGTGGCTTGATAATTCCCGCTGCTTAGCACAACATGGACCTTACCACACACCCAACCCTGTCAACGAGCGAAATGGTAGAGCGCAAGAAAGCCCTGAAGATCAAAATCTCGATGCAAAGCCCGAAAACACCGGCTAGGGCTGAATTGCGGAAACAAGAGCCGCGACTGATTTTAACTGCTTTTGTAGGCCTCGCATTGGGACTCGGCAGCGTTCTGGCTTGGTGGGGATTTAGTGGCGGCGCCGGGACAAACGGACAAGGAAAAGAGGTGGTTCCACTGGATGCGCCGCTGATCCTGGAAAAGCCTGTGACCAGCCCTAGCACAGCCTCAAACATTGAGGACCCCTCCGCTTCCTCCCCCACCGAAAAAGCCGTGTCCGAACGCATACCTGAGCGTGAATTTACCCAAGCACAAGCTGAAACGGTACCCCTGGGCCGCGTTGCCCCGTCCCAAACCGCCCCCACACCAATCCAGGCAGTTCCTATGGCAGAAGAAATCGTTGCCAACGCTGAGCGTGGAGCCATGGCACGGGCAGCAACAGAACCGCAACAAGTGCCAGACAATCCGCTGCCTGTGCCTGAACCACAGGCAGCTTCCAAAAAACTTACCGCCGTGGCGCCACCGCACAGCTCCAAGCAATCGGCCACTACGCCGCGCACAAGCGATTCTGCCCATGTCCCTCGAGCCTTGTTCACCGGCGCGATCAAGGGTGGAGAGCCGACGGACGCGGAGGGGCCAGTCATTCTTTCCCGCGGAAAGAGCGGTAAGTCTCTTTACTTTTTCACCGAGTTGCGCGGTTTGAAGGGCAAGACGGTAACCCATCGCTGGGAATATCAAGGCCAGACCATGCTTACGATCCCGTTTAAGATCGGCAGCGACCGCTGGCGGGTCTATTCAAACAAAAGCTTGCCGACCAAAATGACCGGCCCCTGGCGGGTGATTGTCGCCGATTCCACCGGCGCAGTGCTAGCGGCGAAAGAATTTCACTATCAAAAACGCTAAGCGCTTTCGACGTCTAAGCGATTTTTTTCCGCTAAGCGGGGAATGAGCTCTGCGAGGTTACAGGGACGGGTACGGTAGTCCAACAGATGCCGGATTATCGCATCCCATGCCAGAGCGCAAGCGCCTGAGGAACCGGGTAGGGAAAACAAATAGCTTCCGTTTGCAACCCCGGCAAGCGCGCGCGACTGGACCGTGGACGTCCTAATCTTCGGGTAAGACAAGCTTCTGAACAGCTCGCCGAAGCCGTTTATGGTCTTGTCGAACAGAGGCATGACTGCCTCCGGGGTGCCGTCTCGCCCGGTTACCCCGGTTCCTCCCGTAATCAAAACTACCTGGATTTGAGGATCTGCGATCCATCCCGAAACCACCGCCCGAATTTGGTAGATGTCATCCGCCACGATGCGCTTTGCGGCACAGTGGTGGCCCGCCTCGCGCAGGCGCGTTTGCAATAACCTGCCCGATATGTCCGTCTCTTCATTGCGGGTATCAGACACCGTCAGCACGGCGATATTTAACGCAAGGAATTCGCGTGCACTGTCTAAGGTAGCTTCGCTCATTACCGGATTCCGGCTCCGTTGATAGCATAGTAGGATATAGGAACCCAAGACCATCCAACAAGCTTGCGTATTCTTATGAGCCCAGCTCTGGTGCTGCAACAATTACGGCTGGATAAGTGGCTGTGGGCCGTACGCTTCTTTAAGACCAGGGCCCTAGCCGCCGATGCCGTTAAGGGTGGGAAGGTGTCGGTCAACGGCGCGCGCGCCAAACCATCGAAAAACATACAGCCGGGCGATGTGCTTCGGCTACGGCGCGGCGCTTTCGAGTACGAGCTCACGGTCCTGGGCGTGTCGGCACAGCGGGTGTCGGCGACGACCGTTTCCGGACTGTACCGGGAACATCCGCACAGCGTGGCGCGTCGGGAGTCCGTAGCGGAGCAACTGCGCGCCGCGGCGGCCGGCAAGCCCGGTCCCCCGACAAAACGCGCTCGGCGCCAAATTGTGCGCTTTACCCAAAAGCGCGCGAATTAACTGCCGGTTCTTCGTCGAAGGACTCGTTTAACGAAGGAAACTCTCGGATAAACCGGCGAAGATAGGCTGCGAAATCATCTTTGAGCTCCGGGTGCTTTAGGGCGTATTCCACGGTCGCTTGCAGATATCCCAGCTTCGACCCACAATCGTAGCGCTTGCCCTCGAATTCCAAGGCGAGGATTTCCTTACGCCTAAGCAAGGC
Source organism: Gammaproteobacteria bacterium (assembly GCA_050740975.1). GTDB lineage: Bacteria > Pseudomonadota > Gammaproteobacteria > JBOHHR01 > JBOHHR01 > JBOHHR01. Next base: position 2,461 of record JBOIEE010000071.1, read on the forward strand.
GGCGATGCCATCAGTAAGCTGGATCTCTCCCCCCGCCCCGCGCTCGGTGGTTTGGAGTAGATCCATAATCCCAGGAGGCAGAATGTAGCGGCCGACAACCGCGAGATTGGACGGTGCTTTATCCGGGGCCGGTTTCTCGACGATGCTGCGTATGCGGCTTAAGTTTTTTTCTATGGGCTGCACCTCGACGATCCCATACTTATCCGTGTCTTCAGGCGGTACCGGCTCGACCGCGATGACGCCGCAATTGTGCCTGTCGTAGACCTCCACCATTTGGGCGAGGCAGCCCTTACCGCCGCCGTCGATCAGATCGTCCGCTAATAACACGGCGAATGGTTCGTTTCCGACCACGGGCTTGGCGCACAAAACCGCGTGGCCCAAACCCAGCGCTTCGTGCTGACGTATATACACACATGAGATCGAGGGTGGCAAAACGTTGCGAATCTCCTCAAGCAGTCTCCGTTTGCCCTTTCTTTCTAATTCCGCTTCCAGCTCATAGGCCTTGTCGAAGTGATCGGGTATCGAACGCTTGTTGCGCCCGGTGATGAATATCAACTCGGTGATCCCGGCTTCTTCGGCTTCTTCCGCGGCATACTGGATCAAAGGCTTGTCCACGATAGGCAACATTTCTTTGGGATTCGCCTTGGTCGCGGGTAGAAACCGTGTCCCTAAACCCGCTACCGGGAAAACGGCTTTCTTGATCGGACTGCTCATCTCTGTTTTACCTACTCCTTTCCTGCTATGGGACCGTGCAAGGTCGCTTAGCGTCTAAAACGGCTCACGTTATACTGAAATAGTACCCAGAAAGCTGTGACCGGGGTACGAAAACGAGGCTTGCGGGCATCGCACAAGGCGATTGGGGCGCATGGACAAACCGTTTAACAGTAAAACCGCTATCACGTTGGGTGGCCTTATCGCCACCGCCGTCTTGGCTACTATCGGGGTGCTGCTTCTATTAGACCCTATTCCACAAGATCCTTCCTATCACGCGTTTGCCGACCAACGACAACTATTCGGTGTGCCCCGGTTTGGGGACGTCGTGAGCAACTCTGCTTTCCTGTTGGTGGCTATTTTGGGCCTCAGCACCGTGTACCGCGCCCACTCGATCAATCGGGCAGGTGATTCCGTTTCGTTGCACCCGTACAGCGTGTTTTTCGCCGCTGTCGGACTGGTTGGCGCCGGTTCGGCTTATTACCACTATTACCCAGACAATGAACGCTTGGTCTGGGACCGACTTCCGATGACAATTGCTTTCATGTCCCTATTTTCATTGATCATTAGCGAGCGCATCCACCCCGTGATTGGCACCTACTGGGCGCTGCCCGCCCTCATCATGCTGGGCATGGCCTCGGTCTTTTACTGGCACTTCAGCGAACGCGCCGGCGCCGGTGATCTGCGCTTCTACGGCTTAGTGCAGTTCTACCCCCCGCTTGCCATCCCGGTAATCTGTGCCCTTTCCCCACATCGAACCGGGTTAAATTCGGGTTACCTCATCGGTCTGTTTTTTTGCTATGTCCTTGCGAAAGCCTTTGAGCATTTGGATCACGAAGTCTACGCGCTCACGTGCGGATTTATCAGCGGCCACACGCTCAAACACCTGTCCGCCGCGCTCGGCTGTTGTTTTGTGCTGGCGGCGCTTAAGCGAACGCAACGCGCTCAGCCTTGATCATTCGCTCTTGGCGGCACCCGAAACCTTAACCCGATAGGCCAGGCGCCCCGGACATCCGCCGCCGGAATTATCTATGGCCGCGCTCACCACCACCATTCCCGGCTCGGTGATAGGCTGGGCTAATGTGCCCTTAACCTGCAGTCCTAAAGCTTTGTCCTCTGTACTGATCTGAACAGGCTGCCCGTTGACCTTAACCACCAAGGTGGACGCGTTTACCTCTTTTGAGGTCATAAACGAAAATTCCGAAAAGGAAGCGACTTCCGATTCACGTTCCGGTGCAAGCCCGCTAAACGTGGGGGCTTGGCAAACAAAGCTCTCAGGGGGTTTACCGCCGCCACCATAGGGGTAGGCCATGGGCGCACATCCCAATCCCACGACCAACGCGCCAACAAAGGCGATATTTCGCTGCTCTAGCTTCATCATTGGCCTCCTCGAATTCTATATTATGGACACCAATTCTCCGCTCATGCGGCTTATCCTCCCCTTTTCTGCATCGTCCGGGGGAGAGGAGTCTCCTTCGGGAGTCTAAGCTTTTGTCGCTTGTGAGTCGAGCGGCTTGATAGAAGCGGCGGGTGGGTGGGAGTCGTGCGGTGCATGAAATGCACCCTACGGCAAGCGCCCCGCGACGACCATGCGATTGAAGAGGATGGGGGTCGAGAGCCACACGACGAGATCGTCGAAGTTGCAAGCGGGGTCCACGCAACCCGCCGGCGCATCGTCGAAATAGGGACGCAAAACGAACTGCGTCGGGGTAGCTGCGCCTGGCGTATTGTTGTTTTCATTGGTAGCGCCAGCGGGTAACGTGACGCCCGAAACAAAGTCTCTTCCTCCCAACCCATTTGGGCCGGTTGACACGATAACTGCGGGTGCTCCGGGGCCACCACCGGCATTGCCTACAAGATCTATTCCGGCCAAAGTATCACGCA
>JBOIEE010000072.1:0-8581 GCA_050740975.1 Gammaproteobacteria bacterium
AGCGGCAGTTGCACCAAGAGCGGAATCGCAAGCGGCAACCACAAGGTGGCCTGATTAAACCCGAGCTGGACCGAGGCGGCATACAGCGCGGCAAAGGTCAGAGCGATAGGGACACCCGCCATAGCGGGGAGGAGGTAGACGGTAAAACCCATGGTAAGGCCGAATGCCATTAGGATCGCCGCCGTCATCGACGACGTGCTTGGCCGAAGCCAACAATCCGTCAAAAGATTCCCGAACGCCGTCGCGGCGATCTCGACCCCGCTCAAATCCACACCATCGTCTCGGGTAAACACGGTATAATGCCTGTCCGGTTGTCCAGGATCGTATAAATCAGAATATCCGACAAAGACGATCTTTTTGGTGAAGTCAAGCGCTTCCCGATTCGGCGCATCGCCCTTGACGACGGCGTGATAGGGAATGGTGGTAATGGTTCCCGGTGGCCCATAGAAGTTTAGATAGCGATGGTCACCCCCTTGATAAAGGCTCACCAGCGCTTGCATGAGCTGCCGCTCCGTTGGCTCCAGCTTGTCCGCTCCATCTAAGGCGTAACGCAGCTTGGTGCCAAGCTCTGGGTCTTGCTTGAAGCTTTGTCGCTGCTGGCGCATCAGTTCCCGGATCTGGGGCGCCTGAGATAAGTCGTCGGCTTTAGGCGGCAAAGCTTCGGCGCGTGCGGCACCCACTTCGGCTAAAAGCTGTAGCCATCGCCGGTAACTGGCTAGAGCGTGGATCTGCAATGCCACGGCAGGTGCTGTCGGCGCGTCACCGAGACTGGGTTTAAAGGCCCAAAACCCGTGAACGGCGGCCTCCATCTTCGGCAAGGGAAAGGGACCCAGCCCCTTAGCCACCTCCACCAAACGCGGCATGGGCGGGATGAGCTGTTCGACCCAGACGAAACCCTTATGCCTTCCCTTGCGATCGGCGATGGGTTGCCGCTTTCCGCTAAGTTTCTCGACCAGCACCACCCGATCGGAATCGGCGATGGCCTGGGCAAAAGCCAGATCGTGTTCCCGCAGTTTAGGTCTCTCAAAATCAAAGTCGAACACGATGACCGACGCGCCCCGCTCCACCAGTCGCTCGATCAGCCGGGCATGTACCGATCGCGGCCACTCCCGAGGCAAGGCAGAAAGCCCAAGATGGGTTCCGGTTTGGTCGTCGATCCCTACTACGACCACCTCTGGCGGGGGCTCGATAGCGCCTCTGAGCTGAAACAACCACCTCAACCCGACACCCTGCTCGAAGTCGGCGCCCAGGGGCATTAACCCCAGGATGGTGCCCGTGAGGGCCGTAGCGATCCCAGCAATAAGCGCTTTTAACCAGCGGCGCATAGAAGTAGCTACGATTGAGTTGTGGCGAACTTGCCTTGCGAGTAGCCTGATGGCAAAGAGTCTTTTAGGTCCTTCACGCTTTATCAGTCATAAAGCGCAGTTTATGCGCCAGCTCCCGCATCACATGCACCGCGAAGAAGGGGCTTTGCTGCACCATGAACAGGAACCGCTTCTCATCCACCGGCGCTAACCGGCATCGACTCAAGGCCATGGCGCTCGCGCTGCGCGGGCCCGAATCGATCAACGCCATCTCGCCCAGGAGGTCTCCAGGCCCCAACTTGTTGACCGCTTGTCCATGCGCCCGGATCTCTACCTCCCCTTCGAGCACAACGTACATCACGCGACCCGGTTGTCCTTGCTCGAAGATCGTCGCCCCGGCCGGGTATTCTTCGACGTTGTCGGCGTTCTTAAATAGATTCAATGTGTTCACTGTCCTTCCTCCGAGAAAGCTATTCCACGAGACTCTATAGTGTGTCGAAGATCCTGTCTTTCGGCAACGGGCTGGGAAGGCGCTCATTTGGCGAGGGGGGGGTCTGCACTATTGAAGTGCGCTTTCAGTGCCCCTAGCGCTGAAATCATGCTGGGAACAGCATTAGTGGCCGGTTAACGCACGTAAGGCCTTGATCAATAATCATTAGGGATCGATAAATGGCCACCGTTCAGGTATCCTTAGAAGGTCACCTAAATTCGCTGAGCATACCTGCCATGATCGTCGAGCAGATTTTCACTGGGAACGCGTATCGCAACTTTAACTACCTGATCGCGTGCGAGGATACCGGAGAGGCATTGGCTATTGACCCCTTCGATCACGAAAAATGCTTGAACCGAGCAAGGGAAAGGGGCTGGAGCATCACCCAGATCCTCAACACCCACGAGCACGGCGACCATACCGGCGGCAATCGCGCGATGCACGCCGCGACCGGTGCGCGTTTGCTCGCACATTGCAAGGCAAAGTCCAAGATCCCCGGCCTGGACCGAGGCTTGGCAGCGGGGGATATTATCCGCGTGGGTAAGACCGTGGAGCTGGAGTGTTTAGATACCCCTGGCCACACCATGAGCCATGTTTGCTTGTTAGCGCATGCCTCGACCCCGGCGCTCTTCTGCGGCGATACGCTGTTCAACGCCGGCGCAGGGAACTGCCATAACGGTGGCCATCCTGAGGCTTTGTATTCGACCTTTGTAGATCAATTGGTAAAGCTGCCGGAACATACGCGTGTCTATCCCGGACACGATTATATCGAAAAAAACTTGTGCTTTACCCTGGACCGCGAACCCGACAACGCCGCCGCCGCCGCGCTGCTGGCCCAGGTGCGGGGTCAAAACCCGTATGCTCCTTTTGTTTCCACCTTGGCCACCGAGAAAGCGGTCAATACGTTTTTTCGCTTGCACAGCGTCACCGTGATCGCAAAATTGAAAGAACGGTTCCCTGACCTTCCTGAGGCACCGGACGCGAAAACCGTGTTCCTAAGACTGCGCGAGCTACGTAATCGCTGGTGACACAAACCCCAAGTATTCTGTTTAAGTCAACGTTAGCATTGGGACAGGTAACGGGTGGGGATCTATTGCAAGAAGACAGTCTACGAAGCGCCGGCCGCTGAAGACGGAATGCGTCTTATCGTCATGCGTCGTTACCCACGGGGTGTGTCTAAATCCAAAGTCCACGCCTGGGTTCCGGCGCTGGCACCGAGCTTGCTGCTCGTGCACTGGTACCATGAACAGCTGAAGGCGATAGAGGCGCAGTGGAAACGCAGCGACCCAGGCCGCCACGAGCAAGAAATCGCGCGCTTTTGGAAGATATACAGTGGGCGTTACTGTCGTGAAATGAAAGAGCAACGCCATTTGATCGCGTTCTTCGCTTCTTTACACCGAGACTTCAACCTCCCGTTCACCTTGCTTTGCGCTTGCCCGGACTATCGCATTTGTCATCGCAGTCTGCTCGCTCAGCTCATTGCAGCGGTTCCACCGCACCCGTAGATTAGTGCGCTACCTGCGTTTTACCGTTACCCGCGCCATCGCTATAATCCGCCCCCATGTTTAGGCCTCTGGAGATCTACATCGGCTTGCGCTACACGCGCGCTAAGCGGCGTAATCATTTCATCTCCTTTATCTCGCTGACCTCTATGCTGGGGGTGGCGGTGGGCGTGATGGCCTTGATCACGGTGTTATCGGTCATGAACGGATTCGAGAAAGAGCTGCGCGAACGCATCTTAGGGATGACCGCGCATTTATCCGTGGTGGGGCAAAACCGCACTTTGAGCCATTGGCCGCGCGTTGCGGAATATGTTGCCAAGCACGCCGCGGTACGCGGTACGGCGCCCTTTATCCGCGCCGAGTCCATGATAACCCACGGCGGTGGGGTGCATGGGGTGGTGCTGCAAGGCGTGCTGCCGGGGCGCGAGCCACAGGTCTCCACAATCGCCGACGAAGTAGTGCTCGGCCGCTTGGACGACCTTAAGCCCGGGCAATTCAATATCCTGTTAGGACAGGCCCTGGTGACGGCGCTGCAGATCAACGTCGGGGACAAAGTCACCGTCGTCGCTCCCAAATTCAACGCCACTCCTGCGGGCGTGATGCCTAGGCTCAAGCGTTTTACGGTGAGCGGGATTTTCGAGATCGGGATGCATGAATACGATTCCGCTATGGCTTTTGTGCATATGGACGATGCCGCCAAGCTGTTTCGGTTGGGACCCGATGTGACTGGGATCCGCGTTAAGCTCGACGATCCGTTCTCTGCGCCCCTGGTGAGCCGCGAGATCGCCGCCGGGCTTCCTTCCCAATACGGGATCATTGACTGGACCCAATTCCATGCCAATTTTTTCAAGGCCTTGAAGACCGAAAAGGTGGCGATGTTTGTGATCCTCACCTTGATCGTGGCGGTGGCGGCGTTCAACATCGTGTCCACCCTGGTCATGGTGGTCACGGACAAACAAGCTGACATCGCGATCCTGCGTACCTTGGGGCTGACACCGAGCAGCGTTATGGCGGTGTTTATGGTCCAGGGAACGCTGATCGGGGTGGTGGGAACTCTGGTCGGAGCGCTCGCGGGGGTCTGGCTATCGCTTAACGCCGAGTGGATCGTGAAGGCCATCGAGGCGTTTTTTCAAACCCAGTTCTTACCTCCCGATGTGTATTACATCAGCGATCTCCCCTCCGATCTGAAGTTAAGCGATATCTCCAGAATCGTGGGGTTGGCTTTTTTGCTCTGTTTGCTCGCGACCTTGTATCCCGCCTGGCGGGCCTCTCGAACCCAGCCCGCCGAGGCTTTGCGTTATGAGTGAGCCGCGGGTGCTCTGGTGTCGCGATCTACACAAATCCTTCACCGAGGGGGGGCTGAATGTCTCGGTGTTGCGCGGTGTGGATCTGGAAGTGGCGGCCGGGGAGCGGATCGCTATCGTGGGAGCTTCCGGCGCCGGGAAAAGCACCCTGCTGCATTTGCTGGGCGGTTTAGACCTGCCGAGCAGCGGTGAGGTGTGGATAGGGGGGGCCAACATGAACAAGCTCGGCGATGCGGAGCGCGGACGACTGCGCAATCGCACTTTGGGTTTCGTCTACCAGTTCCATCATTTACTGCCGGAATTCACCGCCTTGGAGAATGTATCCATGCCTTTATTGATCGGCGGGACTGTGCTCAAAGAGGCGCGAGCGCGGGCGCGCGGGGTGTTGGAAGAGGTTGGTCTTGGAGAACGGCTCCGGCACAAGCCGGGAGAGCTCTCGGGTGGGGAGCGCCAACGGGCTGCGGTCGCACGGGCGCTCGTGGCGACCCCCCGCTGCGTGCTTGCCGATGAGCCTACGGGCAACCTCGATCAAAGAACCGCTCGCCAAGTGTTTGAATTGATGCTGCAACTAAACAATGGAGTGGGCTCCACCTTGGTCATCGTCACCCACGATTTAGCGCTGGCCGCACGCATGGACCGCGTACTGGAGTTGAATGATGGGGTTCTCAAAGAGCTGCTTCAAGAAAATCGTAATGCGGACTGATCCACCGGTTTTTCCTCCAAACTTCCCCCGGACGTAGCGACAGGTCGAGCTATGGATTTCACTAAACGTTCGCGTATAGAGTGTGAAAGCCAAGACCTGCCGGCTACCTGGCAACGGCGATTTAGCTATCGAATACACACCATGGGATCCGAACGTTTGCTTCGCTTCGCAACGGTTGCTTCGCTCGCGACGGCTGTTGTCTTGATCGTTGCCAAACTGATCGCTTGGCTCCTCACCGATTCGGTCAGCGTCGCGGCCTCCCTGGTCGATTCCACCATGGATGCGTTCGCATCCGGGATCAACTTGCTTGCCGTGCACTATTCTCTGCAACCGCCCGATGACGAGCACCGCTTCGGTCACGGCAAGGCCGAACCCCTCGCCGGTCTCGCGCAAGCCACCTTTATCGGCGGTTCCGCCGCCTTTCTTATCCTGCACGCCATAGACAAGCTGCGGCATCCGCTGCCTATGGAGCACCAAGAGATCGGCATCGGGGTGATCGTATTCTCGACCCTGGCCACACTCGGGCTGCTGGCCATTCAGCGCCATGTTGTCCGAAAGACCGGATCCATCGCCGTTAAGGCCGATGCGTTTCACTATGCCAGCGATGTGCTAACGAACCTAAGCGTGATCGCCGCTTTGATCCTGTCCCTATTTGGATGGAGCGGCTTAGACCCAATTTTTGGGATCGGCTTCGCACTGTATATCCTCTATGCCGCGTGGCGCATAGGGTATGAGGCATTTCAATTGCTCATGGACCACGAGCTGCCCGCTGAGGACCGCGAGCGCATCAAACAGATCGCGCTTGCTCATGCACAGGTTCAAGGCGTGCACCAATTGCGCACTCGCCAGTCCGGTCAGACCCGCATCATCCAGTTGCACTTGGGTCTGGACGGCGGCCTACCCCTCACGCGGTGCCATGCGATCGCCACCGAAGTGGAAGCGGCGATCGAAAGCTCCTTTCCCGATGCAGACATCATCATTCACCAGGATCCGGTGGCGGTTAAGGAGGTCTTAAAACGTGTTCAGGACGGCTGAGCGGCCTCCCCCACCCGGCGGCAATAGCTAGGCACCCAGCTGCGCGCGAGCAGTGCCGGTGAGACTTGGTTGTAATCGAATGCGAGTCCCTCTCGAATCATTTGCGGGATATCGAAAAGCGCACCCGCTTCCGGGATATCCCGGAAGAATAACCGGTACATCGGACGCACGATAAGCTTGGCGAAACGGATCCCAAGAGGCCCAATGAAATTGCGCCGCTGCCCTACATGCGCCAGCTCATCCACCATGATCTCCTGCAGCAGCGCGCGCAAGCGCCCGCGCGCCTGCGGCTCATCGGCCAAGATATCATCCAACGCGGCGTCCAAATGATGATAGAACGTAAGCCCCATCAGCTCCGTAACGAAGGCCGGAGCATTCATCAGCTCTCCCGGAAGTCGCGCGAAAAACTGATAAAACGCGCGTTGCACAGGGCCGAGGGATTCCCACTCCACCTCCAGATGAAAGGTACGGAACATCTCGTTGAAGAGGCGCGCGTGGCAGAACTCTTCAGCAAGATGCACCCGGCTGATGCGTTCCCTGACCGTTCTTGCCTCTGCCATGGGAGGCACGGCATCCCAGGCGGCCTGGATCCCCATCCACTCATGGCGCGCAAACTTGTAAATGCAGGTCAGAAGCAACGTCTTGCGATCTAGGGACTTCGGATCATCTAAGAGTTTCTTGTAATTGCGGTAGAACGCGGATGGATCGGCGAGCGGTTTGCGCGATCGCACCGGATCATTCTGAAAGCCCCTCAGGCGCTCCCGCTTGTTCACCAGGTCCTTTTCCTCCTCCAGCAACTCCCCTGCGTGTCGTGTGCTGAATCCCCAGTAGCTTTCAAAATTCCGGACACGCTCCTGCGCGCTGCTTGGCGAAAAAATCGATCGGTATTGCTTTGACTGATGCATTCCTAGCTCCTGTTTTGACCAAGGTGAACAACATGCGAATCTCCCCTTGACCTTTGGTAATCCGAGGCAGTCGCCGAGCCGGGAGCGTTGTGACCAGCGCAAAACCCCCCGGCGCAACCAGCCACCCCAGGTATTTAGACAAGCAACCCTTTGAAAATCCGGGACAAGGCGAAAGATCACGTTTTTCTGCTAGAGCTTCCGTTTTTTTAGTTCTTGGTCTCCTGTAGTGCCCATAACAAGATATCACGGATATGGGATTAATACGTTACGGAGCTCGCTGAACTGCGCGGTAGCCCGCCAATCCGCCCAGCAGCGCATAGATGGGATGCGCGGACGCTTACAGATAGATCAGCGGCGGACCCCCTCCCGTCCCTGCAGGGGTTGCGACTGAGAGTTAACACAAAAACACAAGAAGGGAACAAGCCCCTGTAAAGCATTAGGCAGTCAAGCTTGATCGGACGGATCACCCTTTGTTTTGCCGCGGATGTTCCGGCTAGCAGCCTGTCGGACTTAGGGAACCGTAGTGAGGCGACTGTAAAATCGAGGACAGATTTTCGATCATTTGAGGCGAATAGTGGTAACTATTTAACGAAAATGATCGGAAATATGGACCGATTTCCCACCGCCGCAGTAGGTTCTTCCCAAGTCCGACAGGCTGCTAGGATTGGCTGGAACCCAGTGCTAAGGAAGGCATCCATGCGGCTGGATTCCGTACAATCCCTGTACGGAATCACAACCTTTCTGAATTGTGTTGACTGCCTTACGAGCGCACGTCCCCGCTCATCCCCTTTTCTGTTTTTGTACTACCGCCACCTAAGAGACGGCCGTGCCCCGCCACAGCCCCTCTGGAACTCAAGCCAAGGCATGACGGGCGCCATTCCCGCTCCCTACACAAACACCACCAGGGGAGGCCACTTATAGGCGAGGTTTAGAAGAAAAACGCCGCCCCGAGGCCGACTGTCCATTGGTAATGCTTGGTGCGAAAATCTTTATCGTCAGTAAAGAAATCCGTGTCGGAGTTATCGTAGCGTACCTCAGGTCGCAACAAGAGCGCAGTCCCTTTGCCGAGGCCGATTCTGGTGTTCAGCGTCAGCGTGGCGCCCCAGAGTTCCTGGGGAACCAAGGTCGTGAAACCATCATTATCGCTGTAGTATTCGACCCGGAGACTGGGCTCAAAGTAATCGTTGACCTTGTAGCGGGCATAGCCGGCGAGGCCCCACCACGTCGCATCCTCCGGACCCAGGCCCGCCGCAGCGTTCCTCTCGTTTTCGTCCCAACCGTAATCGAAGTTGACCAAGAAGTTCCAGCCATCGAATGGACCGAGAAATACCTGCGTGT
>JBOIEE010000073.1:0-8226 GCA_050740975.1 Gammaproteobacteria bacterium
TAGACGATGGCGTAAAACATGGCCGCCGCGAACCCGGTCTGGGTACCTGCTACCAGGCCGAGCAGCAGATACCCCATATGGGCGATGGTGGAATAGGCCAGCATGCGTTTGATGTTGTACTGGGCAATGGCGACCACGTTGCCTATAGCGATGGACAGCACCGCCATGATCATCAGCATCCCACGCCAGTCCGCGACCAGCGCAGGCAGGCCATCGACTAATAAGCGAAAGGCGAGCGCAAACGCAGACACTTTGGGGGCCGTGCCGATAAACAGCGTCACCGCCGTGGGTGCGCCTTGATAAACATCCGGGAGCCACATATGAAAAGGCGCCACCCCGAGCTTAAAGGCGACCCCAACGACAGCGAAGACCAGACCGAAAACCAGGAGTTGGCTGTCTTTGCTCTCTGCCCCCACAACCTGGGCAATCTGTGAGATATCGAGACTTCCCGTAACGCCGTAAAGCATGGACAAACCGTAAAGCAGCATCCCTGAAGCGAGCGCACCGAGCACGAAATACTTCATCGCGGCTTCGGCGGCATCCCCGGAATCCCGCTCCACGGCGATCATCGCGTACAGCGATAAGGACAATAACTCCAGCCCCAAGTAGATGGTGAGGAAGCTGTTGGCGGAGACGATGATCATCATCCCGAGCACCGCAAACAAACCCAAGACGAAATGCTCGGCCTTCATGCTCTTGCGTTCCGTCAAATAGTGTTTGGAGTACGCGAACACCATCAGCGTCACCAACAGAATGGCGGCCTTTAGCGCAGTGCTCATCACATCGGCCACGAACACACCGTTAAACGCCAAAGTACGTCCGCTGGGCGCCGAAGTCACGGTAAAGAATAGGGCCGCCACGAGCCCGCCTTGGGAGAGCCGATAAACCCGTTTTCTTTCCGGGTCTGGGCGATACACCTCCACCATCAAGACCACGCAGGCCATGGTGAGGATGGTGACTTCCGGCAAAGCGAGCATTAAGTCCTGCATGGTTAACCGTGAATCAAAGCTTGGAGTGCGAGATGTGTTCGATCAGGTGTTCAATGGTCGGATGCATGACGTCGAACAGCGGCGCAGGCCAGATCCCGAACAGCAGCACGGCTCCTGCGAGCGCGGCCAGAATAGTAAACTCACGGGCATCGATATCCGCAAGCTTAGCCACATTGGGGTTGGCCACATCACCGAAGATCACCCGCTTATACATCCAAAGCGTGTAAGCGGCCGCCAAGACCAGTATGCTGGCCGCAGTGGTGGCGAACCAGAAGCTTGCCTTGAAGCTGCTTAAGACGATCAGGAATTCGCCGACGAATCCGGAGGTGCCCGGAAGCCCGGCGTTGGCCATGGCGAACAGCATCATGAACGAGGCGAAATAGGGCATAGTGTTCACCACCCCGCCGTAATCGGCGATCTCGCGGCTGTGCAAGCGGTCGTACAGCACCCCCACGCACAGGAACAAAGCGCCGGAAATGAAGCCATGGGAGACCATCTGCATCATTCCGCCTTCTATACCCATGGCCGCGCCTTGCCAAGATCCGGTCTGCTCGAAGATCTCAAAGGCGATAAACAGTCCCAAGGTCACAAATCCCATGTGGGAGATCGAAGAATATGCGATCAGCTTCTTCATATCGCTTTGCACCAAAGCCACGAAGCCGATGTACACCACCGCGATCAGGGAAAGGGCGATCATCAGCCCGGCTAAGGCATGGCTGCCATCGGGAGCGATCGGTAAGCTAAAGCGTAAAAACCCATATCCTCCCATTTTCAACAGGATCGCGGCCAGGATCACTGAGCCCCCCGTGGGCGCCTCCACATGCGCATCCGGCAGCCACGTGTGCACCGGCCACATGGGGATTTTTACCGCAAAGGCGAGCAGGAAGGCGATGAAGATCCATTTTTGTTCGCTCAGGCTCAAAACGGTCTGGTGCATGTCGAGAATGGAGAAGCTTTTGGCCTGAACGTACAAATAGAGCAGCGCCACCAACATAAACACCGAGCTTAGAAAGGTGTACAAAAAGAACTTGATCGTAGCGTAGATCCGCTGCGGCCCGCCCCAGATCCCGATGATGAGAAACATCGGCACCAGCATGGCTTCCCAAAACACATAGAAAAGGATCGCATCGAGCGCAGCAAAGACGCCGATCATCAATCCCTCCAAGATCAAAAACGCCGCCATGTAGTGCGCCAGGCGATCCTCTATTGCCTCCCAAGCGGCCAAGATCACCAGCACGGTGGAGAACGTCGTGAGCAGGATAAGCGGCACGGAAATACCGTCCACCCCTAAGTGGTAGTTGATATCGAAGGCCTTTATCCAAGAGCGGTTGTTCGACGGGGAGGGAGGAAAGGGGCCAGGGTCGCGTTTTCTGCTGGACATTGCCCGAATATCCGAGCCTGGCTTTCCCGGTTCCTTTCCTGATCACCTTTCCCGATTACCTTTCCCGGTTGCCCTTTCCAGGTTCTCACTGGGAAAAGTCAGCAACAATCTCGGGCGTCGGCTTGCGTGAATTGTTATGTTTACCTTACTCGTGATGCCCAGTATTTCGGCTCTTGGTGAAGGTGGGCGACCGCTACAACGATAATCTGTTTGCCGGCTAGTTTGTAAATGATACCGTAAGGGAACTTACTGACCAGACACCGCCGAGTTCGCTTGCTGAGTGGGGAATAGGCCTCGGGAAACAGTTTGACGCGATCGAGCGCTTCTTTGAGCGCTTGGCGATACCGATCCCCCAGGCCGGGAAGTTGACTTTCGTAGTATTGAACAGCCTCGTCAAATTCCCGCTCCGCGGCCTTGTAGAAGCGAACCTTCAACGTTTTTCGTATTTGGCAAGACTTCTTGCTCAGAAACCGTTTCCATATCTCCGCGTTCAGCGGCGTCTATTCGAGCCTCGGCTTCCTTTGCCCAAAGCTCGTCTATGGTTGGGTCGGGCTTATCTAGGCTAGATAGGAGGCTTTCAGCAACAACTGCCCGCTCCTGCTGCGATAGATGCAGTGCCTGCTCTAGGATTTTCTTGGCTTCAACGCTCATAACAAGTGAACCCACAGAGAAGTTTCAGTGGCGTTAGGGTATCGCTTGCGCGTTTATCAGTAAACATAGCGCCCCCCTTGAGCGATTCGTTAGATGTCTTTTTCATGAACACAACGCGAGCAGTATTTGATAGTACAGGGGCAACCCGATTCCAGCGCGCGAGTAGGGTCAATGGCATGAGCGGAGCCTTGGTGGAGTAATGACAGCGGTCTTAGGCGTTAGAGTAACAGACGAAACGCTGGATCGCGCCTATAATCTCGCCTGTCTCTTGTGGCCACATAGGCTCGGTAAAATGAGACGAGCTCTTCACTCCCACGCGCCGCCCGAGCATGGCTGCCACCTCATCGTGGGATCGCTTGCTGTCCAGCACGTAGTTCCCGTTCGTCGCCGCGAGCTTGGTGGCGCGGCCTTCAATTGGTCGGCTGGGCGAGCCCTCACTATGGCGCGATGTACCCTCTGTCTTCCGCGAGTTGTGTGGCGGCGGCTACTAGCGCGCGAAAGGACGCCGGGCGGAACACCGTGGCTGTGCGGTAATTGCGCCCATCAGCTCTCCCACACCACCGGACGGTCGGTTTTTCGTATCCGGCGGTTGGACGAGTGGGCGGTCTCAATAAGCCGCCACAAGGTCCGATGGAACCAGGAAGCCATAGCAAGCGTAGCGTGCGCTATGCGCACGAAAATAAAATAGCTCCATGGCTACGTTCCGCCGTGCGCTGACTCCTGGCGCAACCTACTTTTTTACGGTCAATACCTATCAACGCCACCAAGTGCTGACGAAGAAGCCGTTTTACACGGCACTAAAGCAAAGTCTCCGTCTTATCAAGGAGGTCCATCCATTCAATATCGACGCTTTGGTCTTGCTTCCAGATCACTTGCATTGCATTTGGACGCTACCCGAAGAGGATGTAGATTACGCTTTGCGTTGGAATTTGATCAAACGGTTAACGAGCCAGCAAACCCGACATCTGATCACGTCTGAGGTCTCCGAATCGCGCAAAAAGCGCGGAGAGCTCGGTTTATGGCAACGCCGCTTTTGGGAACATCAAATCCGCGATGAGCGCGATTTTGAAAGGCATGTCGACTATATCCATTGGAATCCGGTCAAACACGGCTATATCAAAGCGGTCGCTGAGTGGCCTTATTCCAGCTTTCATCGCTTTGTTGAACGGGGCATCTATCCACTTAATTGGGCGGGAGATGGGATTGCTCATGTGCCGGACAATTATGGCGAACCTGACTGATCGTGCTACGCTTGCTCCTGTGCGCAACGTCCATGACGAAGGCGACTAAGACGCCAGCCACGCTCAGGCCGATGATGAAGACAAAAAGCGTCGCGAGAAAGCTCAGACCCGATACCACGTAGCCAGGCAGCTCGAACACCGTCAGCGCCCCCTTTTTTGGTAGCCATTAGAGCACCGAGGGCCGGTGAACGCAACGCTATGCTAGGTCAAACGGTGGGGGCCCTCTACAATCAAGATACGCTTTGATCGGGTTACTCGGTTCACGGTCTACACTGACTGGGATCCCCTGCCGGTGGCACTTGACGCTATTACGGGTTATTATGTACATGCAATGTCCATGTACATTAGAGAGGGAAACAATGGCTGTGGCTGTAGAACGAATCGTGGTTCAGGTTCCTCCTTCCCAAAAGAAGGCCTTCATGTCTAAGGCGAAGCGCCTTGGATTGAATCTCTCCGAGCTGATGCGCCGGGGCGCTTCGGCGTACTCCGCCGAGGAAGCCGAAGACGAGCTCGATGCCCTGGTGGAGAAAATCATCGAATCCACCGCTGAGGCGGAAGCGGCGCTTGATGACGCGCTCACTTTCGTGGCCGAATCCAACAAGCGCATGGCGGCCATGGAGGGGCGCTAAGTGGGGATGACCGACAAGCTATGGGATGCGCTGACCACGGTCATCAAGATGAACGACAAGGTAGTGGCGATCGCGGGTACGTTTAAAGAACAGCAGGCTAGGATCGAAGCCCTTAGCGAGCGGGTCACCCGCCTTGAAGCGCAGATCGACACTATGCTTAAGGTGGCCGCAATCACATCTGCTGGACGAAAGCAGATCAAGTAACCTCTATTCTTCCTATGAGAGCCTGACCCGGTGGATGCAATTCGCAGATAAGGTGAGGGAGACATGGAGCGATTTGACCGATGATTAGGTCCAGCAAATCGCCGGCAAACGCGACGTGCTCGTTAGATTGGACCGATTTGGACCCCGATGGGCAGCGGTGTTCGGTTAGGTGTAATTATGAAGGGATGGCTAAGCGCGCGCCGATGAAGCCATTCAAAACGGCAAACCCGTATCCACAAATGAGATTAAAAATATGATCAGCATTAAGGAAATGAAAAACATGAAAAACAGGCTCTGTCCATTCTGCCGCTCCTGGTGGCGATGGGAGGGTGGTTCCTGCGGTGGCCTTGGCTGTCGTGCCAGTCAACGGCACTCCGCCAACAATGACCGCGGTGACGATCAACAACGGCGCCGGCGATCAGTACGATCCCCACGTCAGTGGCGACTTCGCCGCGTACGCTATGGACCTTGCGATTCGTTACTACCGCTTCAGCAACGCCGCCGACGCCGCGATCCCGATGGGGAGTTCGGTGAACGATCTCCTCTCAGACATTTCTGGAAGCAAGATCGTCTTCTCCCGAATCATTCCCACGGTGAAGACTGCGGTGATGGTGTTCGACATCAATACCGCTGCCGCCCCGATTGAAGTGGACCCGGCTTTGGGTACCACCCGACTTGGCTCGGCGATCGGAAGCAATACGGTCGCGTACATCGACTTCGGGCTGCACGGCAGCGGAGAGCTGGTGATTCACGATCGCGCCACCTCTACCTCGGTGAGGATCACCAATGACGTGGCCTTCGACGGGAACCCTTCGGTTTCACCCGATGGCACCGTTGTCAGCTGGGAGCACTGTGCCACTTCGACCAGCAACTGCGACATCTGGCAGTGAAAAACGGTGCGGTCTGGACGTCACCGTGACGATCGCCACGGCGAGCCCCGAGGCCAACCCGGACACCAACGGCAGCCTTGTTGTCTACGACTCGGTGCGCGGGTCGAACCCGGATCTCTTCTGGCGTCCTGTGGGTGGTGGGACTGAGGTGCAGTTGGAGATGCCGGGCGTTGAGGCGAACCCAAGCATCGCTGGCAACTTCATCGCTTTCGAGAGCCGGCCGACGCTGGTGGCCACCTCGGACATTTATGTCTACGACCTGGCCGCGAACCGGCTCTACCAGATCACCAACACCCCTCTGGTGACCGAGCAGCTCAACGACATCAACGTGTTGCCGGACGGCATGATTCGCACGGTCTGGACCGGCGACGAAGATGGCTTCAGCGCAACGTCCACGGCGCCACGTTTTCGCTGCCTGATAACACGCCGCCAGTCATCACCCCGAGCATCAGCGGGACGCTCGGCAGCAACGACTGGTATGTGAGCGAGGTCAGCGTGACCTGGACAGTCAATGATGACGAGTCCGCTGTGACCGGCACCAGCGGCTGCGA
Organism: Gammaproteobacteria bacterium; assembly: GCA_050740975.1. Lineage (GTDB taxonomy): Bacteria > Pseudomonadota > Gammaproteobacteria > JBOHHR01 > JBOHHR01 > JBOHHR01. Next base: position 6,537 of record JBOIEE010000073.1, read on the forward strand.
TCCGGTAAGCATCACCAGCGACACTACCGGCACGGGCACGACGCTGACCTGCGAGGCTACCAGCGACGGGGGCACCGATTCGAAGAGCGTCACCATCCAGCGCGACACCACGGCGCCGGCCCTGGCCCCCACGGTCTCGCCCAACCCAGTGCCGCTCAACGGCAGCGCCACCGCGAGCCCTAACGCCAGCGATGCCACCTCGGGGATCGCGGTAGCGGGCTGCGATCCGCTGGACACCAGCAGCGTGGGCGGCCACAGTGTCGCCTGCACCGCCACCGATAACGCCGGCAACACGGCGAACGCTGCGGCCGGCTACACCGTCTTCTACTGCTTCGCCGGCTTCTTCTCGCCGGTGGACCCGTCGGTGCTCAATAGCGCCAAGGCCGGCTAGGCCATCCCGCTCAAGTGGCGGCTGACCGATGCCGGCGGCAGCCCGGTGACCAACCTCGGGAGCGCGACGGTGACGGCGGTGAGCCTTTCTTGTTCACTCGGGACGACGCCCGATCAGATCGAGGAGTACGCCGCGGGCGGATCGGGCCTGCAGAACCTGGGCAATGGCAACTACCAGTTCAGCTGGAAGACGCTCAAGAGCTACGCCAACTCCTGCAAGACCCTGAAGCCCAACCTCGGCGAAGGGGCGGGCCAGGAGCACACCGCGCTCTTCCAGTTCACGAAGTAGGGAAGGGCTCCCGCGTGGGGCGCCAGGGAAGGCGCTCCCTCCACATCCTTTCCTCTCGATGCGGGGGGGGTTGCGGCGTTAAGGGATTTCTTTAAAAGCAGGTCGCGTATCCAATCTGCTGCCGAAAGGCTTGAATGGCATGGCAGTTTAGGGGTCCGTGGAAAGATTCGGGGAATTGGGGTAGTGTCTGATGATCTCAAGGAAGTGTTCGAAGCTTACAGGAGGTTGGTCTGTCCCCAATGCTGTTCACTTAGCGGCTTTTCGCCTAGACTTGCTCCTGCGCCGTTACGCGAGGAGGACGAGTCATGGCGGGCAAAGCAGGCGAGTTGGGTGGGCCGGTACGCATTGCCTGAGCTTGGGGTTATTGGCGCGGCTGGTGCCGCCCGCGCTGGTCTGAGGCGCTCACAGCGCACCGGCGACACAGTCAGCGGCAGCGCGATTTGCCCGCGCACGCGGTGGCCTATTACGTGATGGCGCTCTCCCTGTACCGCGGGGTCAATACCGAGGAGGTGTTGCGGGTGGTGACCGAGGGGATGGAGTACCTGGGGGCGCCCGCCATTCGGCGCGAGGTGGGTAAATCGGGCATCAGTGCGGCGCGCAGCCGCTTGGGTGCAGAGGTGATGCAACACATTGCCGAGCGGGCGTTGGTGCCCCTGGCGGAGCCCCAGACATCGGGTGCGTTCTATCGCGACTTGCGCGTGGTCACGCTGGACGGCTCGACGCTGGAGGTGGCGGATGAAGCAGTCAATCGGAATACTTTTGGTGTGCCCGGCACGCAACAAGGCCGCACGGGCTACCCGCAATTGCGCGTGGTCGGACTGCTGGAGAACGGCACGCATGTGTTGTTCGGTGTGGCCCTTGGGGGCTACAAGAAGGCGGAGATATCGCTCGCTCATCGGGCAGTCCAATACCTCAAGCCCGGCATGCTGTGTCTGGCCGATCGCGGTCTCTCGGGCTATCCGCTGTGGCAGGCGGCGATGCAGAGCGGCGCGCAACTGCTGTGGCGTATTC
>JBOIEE010000074.1:0-3649 GCA_050740975.1 Gammaproteobacteria bacterium
AAAGGAGGGCGAGCGAGTAAGTCACTTGGATGAGCTTTTCTTGGGGGAGAGAGCCTTGTATAGCGCCGGTGTAGTAAAGCGGCTTGTAGAATCCCTCCATGCTATGTGGCAGGGACTGTGCTCGTCGAACGGTGTCTCGATGGCACATCGGGTGGATGCGCCCGGTATTCAGGCTTTTAGTGACGTAGAACTATGCTTAGCATCGGAAAAGCGCTTTAGGCTACGAACCAGCATCGCCATTGTTCTTGGTATATCGCTTTTTCTCTGGTATTGGTTGTTTCAGCTCGGCTATTACCTTGTGGGTATTTTTGTCTAAAATCCATTGCCTGTGGAATAGCCTGGCGTGTTTCTCAGGCGGCGATCAAAAACACCCCTAGCACCATTAAGGCTCCCGCGGCCAAGTGCTGCGGGAGCTGTCTTTCACCAAACAACAACGCTCCATACATGATCCCGAACAACAAGCTGGTGCGTTTCACTGCGATCATATAAGCCACTTGCACTTGATCGAGCGCCAGGTAATGTGTGAGCACCATCGCCGCCATGGCAATCCCCACGATGATATGGGCGGTTAGGCGGCGCATTGCGACCGCCAGGATCTGCGGGCGGGCCACCAGGGCCATACTCGCCGTCACGAGACCCAGCAATACGAAATAGAAGGGACCAAAAAATAGCGGCGGCGCGTAAGCCAGTGCCCCCTTCCCCAGTACTGAGGTGACGCTGTACAAAGCGGCAACGGCCAGCATCAGGCGGGATCCGGGCTTATTGAACGCCTCCTTTAGCGGCGCCAGCAGCGCGGTGCTTCTCGGCGCGAAGGCGCGGTCTAGGTTCAGCAGGTAAGCCCCCACGGTAACCAACGCGATCCCCAAAAACCCCGTAGGCGAAACGCGTTCGCCCAGCAACAGCCCGCCGGTGAGCACAGTGAACACTGGAGTGAACGCAAGATAGGGGAGGGTCTGCGACAGGGCGCTAGTGCGAATAGCCTCCATGTAGAGCAGCATGGCCAGCACTTCCAGCGGAACGAGAAGCCCCACCCAAGCCCAAAATGTCAGGGGGAGGCTTGGTCTCGGTTGCACGAGCAGAAACGGCAGCAATAGGAGCGCCGTGAACACGAAACGCACGAGCGCGATCTCCACGGCCGAATAATCGGATAGATAGCGCTTGGTCGCGGCATCGGCACTCGCCAAACTGAAGGCGCAGAGCAATGATAGCCAGAACCAGCTCAAGCCTGTTGTCGCCCGCCTCGAGACGTTCCGGCACTGGCGCCGGCGGTCATCGCGTACTCAGAGTTTGTGAAAAAACCGTCGCGAGCGAAGGGAGGTCGCGTTCCGCCGGAGCGCAGGAACCGGAGTGTATGTTGAAATACATGAGGATTCCGAGCACCGCCGGAATGCGAGATCCCGAGCGCAGCAGGTTTTTTCACAAACTCTCAGACCAGGAGACGGCAACCGATGACATAAAGCCAGGTCACCCGCGCCGAACTGGTTTACAGCGTCGCACGTAATTTTCCTGTTCCGTGGTTTGAATAGCGCCTGGGCGGGCCGCCCGTACCCGGCGTATGGCCTCTTCTGGCGTGACTCCAAACTCAACCAAGAGGCGCGCCGCAATGGTGCCTGTTCGGCCCAGCCCAGCGTAACAGTGCAACACCACCCGCTGTCCCGAGCGCAGCAACGCTCGCAGCCGATCGCCGGTCTCTAACCAGGCCTGCTCGAAAATCCGCTCCGGGATCTCCATATCGCGGATCGGCAAATGGTGCCACTCCAGTCCCTCCGCCCGCGCCTTATCGGGCAGACCTCGGATCTGCAACAGCTCGAATTCATAGACTTCCAGGAGGCTCACCAAGGCCTTGGCTCTCCAGTTTCTTATCGCGCGCAGATCGGTCTCCAGCTTGCGCTCTGCCTCCCGCGGATGTTGCGGAACTAAGATCCGGCCCGGGTAGGCAACCATGCCTAGCTTGCCCCCGTTGGCCGTAACCTCCACCGAATCGATCTGCAGGTGGTCGGTTCGCATACGTTCGGAATCTCTTATCACGCCGAATACCCCAAGGGGCAAAGGAACATCGAACAAGGCGCCAGCCGGAATGCAACTTGTTTCATAAAGCGAAGTGGCGGAAAGCTATCTTGACACCCTATCTATTCGAGGTTAATGCCGTCAACGTTTTTTATTGTGGTCAATATACGGCGATTTTCCAAGGAGGAGAAAAAACGAAGGGGCTCAGGGGGCAACAACAACTACAATTGAAGGACCAGTTTCTCTCCCACGTCTTACACGGGATGCTACGTTGCGCTCGGCACGGCGGTTGAAAGTCGGAACTCCGGGGCCCAAGATTCACATCGAGGGCCGAACTATGTCCACACCAATGCCCGACGGCATCCTCGGTCTATCGCCGGACATGGTTCGGATTCTCAACGACAAGGGCATCCTGCCAGCCATGAGGACTGTCAACGGCCATCGCCTGTTCAGGCGCGAGGACGTCGAGAAGCTCAAGGCGGAACGAGAACAGGGCCGAAGGACCCGCCGGGCCAGGAGGCGCGGATGAGCCCAGAGGGTGCTGAGGGGACGTTCGAACGCCAGGCCGAGGAATCACTCCGCCAGAGCGAAGAGCGGTTCCGCCTGCTGGTCGAGGGCGTCCAGGACTACGCCATCTTGATGCTCGATCCCGAGGGTCGCATCGTGACGTGGAACCTCGGAGCAGAGCGCCTCAAGGGCTACAAAGCCGAGGAGATCATCGGCAAGAACTTCTCGGTGTTCTACATTCCGGAGGCCGTCCAGGCGGGACATCCGCAGCGCGAGCTCGAGCTCGCCATCCAGCAGGGCCGCTACACGGAGGAAGGCTGGCGTGTCCGCAAGGACGGCACCCGCTTCTGGGCGGACGTAACCATCACCGCACTCCGGGATGCACAGGGGAACCTGCGCGGCTTCGGAACGGTCACCCGTGATTTCACCGAGCGCAAACAAGCCGACCACCGAGTCCGGGAGCACACCGCTCAACTCGAAGCGTTAAACCAGGAGCTCGACTCCTTTTGCTATTCGGTCTCGCACGACCTGCGTGCGCCGCTGCGGGCCATCGACGGTTTCAGCCTGATTCTGCAGAAGAGCTATGGCGCCAAGCTCGATGCACAAGGCTACCATTATCTGGAGCGAGTATGCACTGCAACCCAACGCATGGGCCATCTGATTGATGATTTGTTGAACCTGTCGCGAACCGCGCGCAGCGAAATGAATATTACCAGCGTAGATTTAAGCAAACTAGCGTGCACGATTGCCAACGATCTGCAGGAAACCGCCCCGGAGCGCAAGGTGACGTTTAGCATTGCTCCGGAGATGGTCGTCCATGCGGACGCAAGTCTAATGCGGGTGGTGCTCGAAAATTTGCTCGGTAATGCCTGGAAGTTTAGCGGCAAGCGCGCAGAGTCACGGATCGAGGTGGGAAGCACGACCACCGCCGGCAAGACCGTGTATTTTGTGCGTGACAATGGAGTGGGATTCGACATGAAATACGCCGACAAGCTGTTCGGGGCGTTTCAGCGTAAGCGGTTACCGAACCCCACCCTGTTGATCAACGGGCTACTGGATTAAGCTCGTTCGATTTGGGTTATGAGGGAGCAGCTTTTCGATTTGGGCGACGGTGGTTGCCTTGGGTAGCTCGGTA
>JBOIEE010000075.1:0-4989 GCA_050740975.1 Gammaproteobacteria bacterium
AGAGATCGCCCACATTGTCCGCTCCGGTGGGGCAGTGTTGGATGATAGACGAATGTGGGTGGGAGGATGAATTATCGGGGTTGGTTAGAAAGGGATGTCATCGGTGTCGTCGGTGAATTCGTGGTCATAAGGTAGTGTCGTCCGGGGGCTCATCGGTTTTGTGGTTAACGAGGATGTCGAGGAGTGGTTCTTGGTAGGCTTCCCCAAGCGCCTGGTGCAGTTCCTCAAGGAAGTCGAGGACAGCGAGGGCCTGGTGCGGGGACCGGTGCTTAGGGATAGGGAGGTGGTTCATGGGGTGATCTCATCCAGGGCAGCCTGGACGTGGTCGAGAGTGACGGCCTTAGCCTTGGTGACAGCGGCGGCGGAGAGAGCGTAGTGGGCGAGCCTCGAAGGGGAAGCGGGTGAAGCCTGTCCTGAGCCTGTTGAAGGGCCTGTCCTGAGCGCAGCCGAAGGGGCGAAGTGCTTGCGGTACATCAGCGGGGCTCCGTGTCGGGGTTGGGGTCGTTGAGGTTTCGAGGCGCAAGGCCCGAGGGCGGCTCGGGCGCAGTGGTGTCGGGAGCGAGCGTCCCGGAGGGGCGGTGGCGCCTGACGAAGCAGTTGAGGTAGGCGTCGAGGGGTTTCACGCCCTCGATGTATCGCCCCTCATACCAGACCTGTACCGGGCGCCCTTTTGTGCCGGGTTCAAAGCGCAGCGTTACCTTCTGCCCCACGAGTGCGGCGTCGACCTCATAGACGATGCCATTAAGGCTCACCGTGCGGTCTTTCTGGACGGCGCGCTTGGCCTCGAAGAGGAAGACCTCGTCGAGGTCCAGTCCGGGAAGTGCCTCTCATCGGCGCGGCTGGCCCAGCGCTCCAGGGGTGTTTGCCCCTCCAGGGAGCGGTGGGGGGTGTGGTGGTATTCGCCCTCGACCCAGGCCCAGAGGCGGCGGTTGAGGGCTTCGAGGCTGCGGGTATCTTCGGGGGTGAGGCGTGTTAACAGCTGGGCGCGTAAGGTGCGAAACCAGTGCTCCACTTTTCCCTTGCCTTGGGCCTGTCCTGAGGTATCGAAGGGCCTGTCCTGGGGTATCGGAGGGGCTGGTACGCTCGGGCATGGATCAGCGCGATCCCGAGCTTGGCGCAGATAAGGGCGAGCTGTTGCGAGCGGTAGTTGGCCCCATTGTCGCCATACAGGCGTAAGGGCAGGCCCCGGCGCATCAGGGCCTGGTTGAACACCGGCAAGAAGGCTTGGGTGTTTTCCGCGAGCGCGAAGGCGGCGAAGGGGATCACCCGTGTGGCCTCGTCGAGGAAGGCGCCGGGTGCGATCGCCGACGCAGACGGTGGGTCTGTGCATGACGTCAAGGAAACCAAACCGAGTTCAGGTCTGCCACTATTCGAATCAGGTACTCCTTGGAACGGCGCAAGGCGGAGGTCGGGTACGTCAAGACCGCCGAGGGTTTCGAGGTCGATTTCCACGCGCGGTGCGCGGCGGCCGGTGGGACACTCATCCAGGTGCGCGCGGAGCCTGGCGAGGGAAAGTCGCTCGAGCGCGAGCTTCGCGCGCTCGCTCAAGCGCGTCGGGAGTACCCGCGCGCCGAGCGCTTGCTATTGGTGCTCAACGGTGATCAGGCACGCGTGCCCGGTAGTGCGGATCTACACGTGCTGCCGGCCTACGAGCGGCTGCTCGATAGGGAGTCCATTCGATGAACGTTTTCGCTCTGCATTCGGCGGTTAGCGATCTTCCGGAAAAAGTCGAGTGTATGTAAGATGCCTCTGTTACTGCTCGTAGCGCTCATTCATCTCGTGGCCTTCAATTCGAGCTCATCGGTCGCAGAATCAATTCGCGATGAACACAATATGCTCGTCGGACGAATTGATGTAGACGGCGCAGTCAGAGACTCGCATAGCCTATTGCTGGGGCGTATTGACGACGACGGAAAGGTCAGGGGATGCGACGGGAAGCTGTTGGGGCGGATAACCAGTGGCGGTGACGTGCGCGCGGCTGACGGGACCCGGATCGGAACGATTGAATCGGATGGTACGGTAAGGGATGGGCACGGGCGCCGTCTCGGTGTTGTAACTCCGGATGGAGTGGTACGGGACGCCCATAATCAGCGAATAGGATCGGCAGAAGGCGTACGTCCCGAATGGGCGGGCGCGTTTTTCTTCTTTTTTCCTGGCGGACTTTAAGCCAGCGGCGTTCTAACTCCTGGTTCTCGCCAATAGCGTATTGGGTGCATATTCAAGAGTGCCTGGCAATATGCCGAAACGAGACTGGGATGAATTCGTTCTGGTCGTAAGAGTAGCCTTTGTAGCGGGCAATGGGCATCTTATCTTATCTGATCAGACCGTGCTACTCTAACGCACGGCACACAAAAAAGGTTTTTTCACGCGATGGGGCGTCTCTGCGCCACACCCCAATTGTTCCACCACCGGCCTTGGCAAGAAAACAAATCTGCTGACCGTAATCGGGCCAGCATGGATTGCAATAAAAGTCCCTTCGACCGATACCACCGTATAACAATAATTCTGGCGGTCCCGCTGAGTTTCCAAGAACAGACCTCGCAAATATTAGGTTGGGACTTCCGAAGTTAGTCCAGTTTCCACCGAAACCGTGACCGGGTTGAATCACGGCGACAGCTTTTGGTGCCTCGTGATTAGCGACATAAAGGGCCTGAAATGCCGCGACTCCGTCGGCACAAAGATATAGGAAGCTGAAACGCGCTGGGCCGTGACTGCTTGGTACATCATCCCGACGTTGCATTGCAGTCCAAGAGCAAAATGGCGTTCTCATCCAACCACGGTAACGCAGCGGGTCACCGTCAGCAGGGGAGGGAAATGATGGGCTCCACCCCCGTGGGGTAAGTTCGCGTTCAGTCACGTCCCGACTGCCGATAATGTCATAGCCCCGAAACCCCGGGTTCCTCAAGGCATCCTCGAGTTCCTCTTGCCTACGGCCATTATCCACATAGACGAAGCTAAGGATATTGCCTGCGAGATGCTTGACGGGATCGCCATCAAACCCAGACGATGGGTAATAGAGTGAATGCTGGAGAATTTCGTGAAGGGGAAGGGAAGCATCTCTGATCGTTGATGCCGACAGAGACGATAGCCAAGTCGGTATAGCGATCTCTTCAAGGCCTTCAAGCACGCAACCTCTCTCCTACGGCCAACGCGTTCGCGAGCTGAGCGGCGCTTTACGGGAACGGGGATTCACCTAGATCATGTTCATCAGGTTTATCGGCTCGCTCAAGACGCGCTGCCCTTGGGGCGTCGTACCCTTCTCGAGAATGCACTGCCAGTATTCGTAGTTTTGCTTTCCGCCAAACGCTGTCGAGGACAATTGTGTGTTCACCCATAAGAGAAGATTTCTAAAGTTGCGAACGAAGGTTCTGATTCGCTCCCAAAGCGGCAGAGGGAAGTTGTATTGGAACAGTTTCGCCTCATCGATGGGGGTCCCTTGCATGATGAAGTAGTTACGGATGATCTGAGAAACGTACTTAAGCCAGTTCCAGAGAATCTCCTCTTTACTCATGCGGAAAGCGCGTACGTGATCCAGAGGGAGTGACTCTCCAGTGTGAAGGCGGTTCTCGATGCGGTAAGTGCCGATGTCGGTGTCGTACTTACCAATAAATATTTCTTCGGAAACGATATTCATGAGCTTAAGAATCTGATCCTTCTCTAAATCTCTCGGGTTCTCGCCGCTCTCGAGTTGGTAGTCGATAGGAGTATCGAGCACATCCTGATAAATGAAGAAGGAATAGAAAGTCTTTTCGACCGTCGAATACGACAAGGGACGCTCCTTACCCCGCCCTCCGAAATCGATGAAGTCCTTGAGCTTGTTGTCTGGGTTGTGAGTGATCCAGTCTCGTACAGCGTCGAGGATGTATCGCTTCATTTCTCGGGATTCAACCCTGAAGTACTTTGCCAAGTCGCGTTCTGAGAAACTGAAGTTGTCTTCCCCAAGTCCGCCGTCCTGTTTATATCGCTCGACGCGGTCAAGATAGAGAGCGCTGCCAAGGTGCCTCTGCACCGATTTGTCGAATGCGACCTGCCTGAGGGTCGTTCCGGCGTTCGTGTTGGCCGTAAGCAGCGTATCTACGTCCGGATTCACAAAGACGCGAACTGGTAGCTCCCTGATTCCGAGGAGTACCTGCGCGGCGGCTTTATGCTGCCCGTCGAAAACGTACACAGGCGGTTGGCTATCGCTAGTTGTCAACCAGGCGAGGGAGACATGAAGCTGGGGGCGCTTTTGATAGAACTCTTCGATTAGCTTCGCAACATTCTGGCCTATCGTTCGAGGGTTGATCCTCTCATCGTGGTGGAGGTATTCAATAGGTAGCTTCGCGAAGAAATACTCGAATCCGCTGAGGTCATCCCGAAAAAGGGGGAGTTCGGCGATTTGGTTCCGTCCGATTTCCGGCAGTGAGTACCGCACTCTCCCGTCGGCAAGTGCGATAGAAACACCATACAATGAGCCGTGCTTGGTTCTAAGGACGTCATCAAGATTGGGGTTTCGGTTTTTCTCTCCCGTCTTCTCCTTCAACCTACCGAAGAAATGCAAGATTCTGGCGACTTTGAGATCGGATGCTTGTTTGGATCTATTGCAGCTTGAATGGGTGAGGGCAAAGTTGATCGGATCGTCTTTGCCGCCCATCTTCGTGGGTATGACATGATCAATGTCTACCGCATCTTTATGGAGGACAAGATCAATGCGTTCCTCGCAGATGAAGCACTGGCCGTTCTGAGTGTTATGAAGGCGCTCGATTAGACTGTCGCGCTCGCCTGCGGAGAGGCGGTTCAGATACAACGATCCCATGCGTCACGTCCTCCCGTGCGTCCAACAGAGATATGCTGGACAGAAGCTGTGTAGCACCGATCTTTGGATAGGGTGTAGATCCCATATTGATCTGATTTGATTGATGTTTTTATAGCCGAGGCGGGTCGGAGCTGACAATTTGTCGGGGCAGGACACGGTGAAGGGGCAGTGGACCTCTGGAATAATGTTCGGTG
>JBOIEE010000076.1:0-5973 GCA_050740975.1 Gammaproteobacteria bacterium
GCCCTACGCTCTGCGCTTCACCACGAACCTGTTTGATGTTCAGGAGCTCGCCCTCGGAACCTCTCCGTTCCATGACCCCGCTCCGCACAGCTTGCAGCGCTTGGTGCGCACCGCGACGCGGCCGAAACCCGAACAAGCAATTAGAAAAGTCTTGCTCGTAGATCGGTTCCAGAAGCATCACAATAGCACGTTGCGCCACTTTGTCCTCGAAGCAAGGTTCTACCGAGCTCGCGCTCGCCACTGTCCGACTTCTCTATGTAATGACGTCGTACCGGCGGCGCTTGGTACTTGAGGGCGGTCGAGCAGGCTACGAAGATTCTACTCCAAATTGGCCGCATACTCTTTCGCAGTCTAATCCGCTCGCAGCGACACAGGCAAATTTTGGACCGGCAACTCGATGGGCTTGTCGGCTCTGAAAGGTAATCCGGTAATTGAGCAAATAATTCCAAACCGCGCCACAGGTAGCTCCAATCGAAGAAGCCACCACGGCGTGCATATAGAGACCTTCAACCAACACCAGTAAAATAAGGTAATGAACAAGGGTGCCGGACGCCCCGACTAAGGCGAACAGCAAAAACCGTTTGGTCAATATGTACGCGTTCATCAGAGCGGCTCTTCGTGCCCCAGAAAAAATTCCTACCGGACAAGGTATTCAACTCCGTCGTTGTCCAAGTTTAGTCGTCGTTTTGTTAGCTACCCGTGATTTTTGTGTATGTAAGAAAAAATAGACGTGCCTATTTCGAAACACAAGCCGTACGACTGAGCGTGGCAATGTTGGGAGAAATGGGACTAAACTCGTTAACACAGTACCGGCGACAACTGATTAGGGGCCACGCCTCCCCGAAACCATTCCTTCCTACAGACAGCCTGCTAAGCTTTAAACATGACGAAATCCACGTACCAAAGGGATCAAGCAGAGATCGGACCTATGACCACCATCGATGAAGTGAAGATGGTGTTGGGCAACGCGTTGCAACTAGGGGAGCGTGCTCAGCGTTTGGAGGCGGACACCCGATTGCTCGGAAATCTTCCAGAGCTCGATTCCATGGCGGTGGTAACCGTGTTAACCAGCCTCGAAGAGCACTTCGGATTCATCGTCAGCGATGATGAAATCAGCGCCGACACTTTTGAAACACTCGCGAGTCTGAGCGAATTCGTAGGGCAAAAATTGCGCTCATGATGCCGAGCGCCGGCGTACCCTCTGCGCGACCCGTGTTTTTGCAACGCGCGGGGGGGGCCATCTTCACCTTGTTCTATCACCCGTGCTCCGCTCACGCTAAAGGAGGGGCGGTGCTCATCGTTCCTCCGTTCGCCGAAGAGATGAACAAATCCCGGCGTATGTTCGCCTTGCTGGCGCGGGATCTGGCGGGTCTCGGTTACGGCGTGCTGCTGGTCGATCTGTACGGCACCGGTGACAGCGGAGGGGAATTTCTGCAGGCGCGCTGGGAGATATGGAGAGAGGATATCGCTCGCTGTGCCGAGTGGCTGCAGGGTCATGGAGCCGGGCGCTTGTGTCTGCTGGGTCTGCGGCTGGGCGCGCTGCTCGCTCTCGACGCGGCCAAGGATTTAGCCGTTCCTCTACAACGGATCGTGTTGTGGCAACCGGTGATTAGTGGCTCTGTTGCGTTGACCCAATTTCTGCGCTTAAGGTTTGCCGCCAGCATGATGGCTGGCCTGGAAGAGAAAGAAACCACAGAGCAGTTGCGCCGGGTCCTGTTTAAAGAGCACGCCCCCGTAGAGGTGGCGGGATACGAACTGGCACCAGAGCTTGCCTCCACTATCGAAGCGTTGAACTTGGCTGGCTTGGGCAAAGCAGGCTTGCCACCCATAGATTGGCTTGAAGTGGTATCGGCGGACGGTCGTCCGTTACCGCCCGCGAGCCAGCGGGTTACCGAGCTCTGGCAGGGGCAAGGGCTTGAAGCGCACACTCAAACGATAGCCGGTGATCCGTTTTGGAGCACACCCGAGGTGACCGTAGTGCCGGCCTTGCTTGCGGCCACAGCAGCGATTTTCCAGAGGAAGTGAAGCGATGGCCGTTGAGAAGCCCCTGTGCTTCCGTTGCGAGGGAGCGTGGCTGTACGGGATCGCCCACCTGCCGGATGCGCCCGGGCGGCGCGGTGTGCTCATCGTAGTGGGTGGGCCACAGTATCGAGTGGGCAGCCATCGGCAGTTCCTGCTACTCGCTCGCCACTTGGCTGGCTCGGGGATCCCGACCTTGCGCTTTGACTATCGAGGTATGGGGGACAGCGACGGGGAGGTCTGCTCGTTCGAACAGGTGGACCTCGATATCCGGGCCGCCCTGAACGAGCTTTTTTCCTTAGTGCCAGACCTAAAGGAAATCGTGATCTGGGGCTTGTGCGACGCGGCCTCGGCCGCCTTGTTCTATGCCCACCGAGACCCCCGGGTAGTGGGTTTAGCGTTACTGAACCCTTGGGTGCGCACCGAGGCAGGGATCGCTAAAGCGTACTTGAAAAACTATTACTCCGCCCGCTTATTCGATCCGAACCTGTGGCGCAAGATCATCCGCGGTGAATTCGATTTCTTGCTCGCCATGCGCTCATTTCTCGGCATGGCGGCCGCCGGTCTGAATGTGGCTCAAGCAGCGGGCGCGCCCGGCTGCACGGTAAAGCAAGGGGGAGGATCCCTTCCGGACCGCATGCTCGACGGCTTGCAGCGGTATCAAGGGAAGGTATTGTTGATTTTGAGCGGCCAAGACCTCACCGCGCAGGAATTCAAAGGCCTGATCTCGGGGTCTCCTCAGTGGCGCAAGCAACTCGCTTCCCCGCGCCTTACCCGGCATGAGCTTGCAGAGGCCAACCATACTTTTTCCAGGCGTGAATGGAGAGATCAAGTGGCGAAGTGGACCGCAGAGTGGGTGCAGCAGATGTGAAGCGGGTGCTCATGATCGCCTACCATTTTCCGCCGGTGCGGTTCCAGCGGAGTTCAGCGCACGCTCAAGTTCTGCCGCTATCTACCGGAATACGGCTGGGAGCCGATGGTGCTTTCGGTAAGCCCGCTGGCACCGACCCAGCCGGTGACACCGCTTGCGCGTTGCGGGAGGCGAGTGCAGGAGCGGTGGTGCGCATCGACTCCAGGGAGCAGATCCGCGATGGACTACTGGCATTCTTGCACGAAATTAGAACCAACGGGGACAAAGCCGCTGTCCATGACGTGCGGCAGTACTCGCGGCAGGCACGCACTGGAGAATTGGCGCAAGTGTTCGACGCCATCGCAGACGACGGCTGAGCTTTTCATTCTCAATCACACCGGCGGCCGATCGCTTAGACCACCCGAAGCGGCTTCATGGCGACAAATCCTTGCTATAGTTCGATCATTCCAGTCGCTCGCCGCTAAGGATCCCCTGCTTGAACAAAGGGATGGTTCAGTGCAATCCGCCCGTTAAGTTGCGACCCCTGGTCAACCACGGATTAAGCCAATGACTGATCAGCAGAAACAAGCGCTCCCTAAGTGTCGATTCTGTAATGAGGCGCTAAAACACACGTTCGTCGATCTCGGCATGTCGCCTTTATGTCAGACCCACATTACCCATGAAGCGCTCAATCACATGGAACCCTTCTACCCTCTACGGGCGTACGTGTGCAGCCGGTGCTTTCTAGTCCAACTCGAGGAATACGTCTCACCCCGTGAAATATTTTCCGAATACGCCTATTTCTCCTCGTATACCGACAGCTGGGTACAACACGCAAAGGAATATACCGATCGGGTCTCACGGCGTTTCGGGATCGATCCGCGTTGGAAAGTGATGGAGATCGCGAGTAACGACGGCTACCTTCTACAACACTTCGTGAACAAGGGGATCCCCGTCTTAGGCATAGAGCCGGCGGCAAACGTGGCGCAAGTCGCCATCGAAAAAGGGATCCCGACGACGGTTCAGTTCTTTGGCCAGGATACGGCGGGAAGCATCCTGTCCGAACACGGACATGCTGATTTACTTTTGGGCAACAACGTATTGGCTCATGTTCCCAAGCTGAACGATTTTGTGGCCGGGATGAAGATATTGTTGAGCCCTGATGGCGTGATCACCATGGAGTTTCCGCATCTTATGCAGCTCGTGGAAAACAACCAATTTGATACGATCTATCATGAACATTTCTCGTATCTGTCTTTGTTTACGGTGGAGCAGGTGTTCGCCGCGCACCGGCTGTGTCTTTTCGATGTCGAGGAGATCGCAACGCACGGCGGCTCGATCCGCATTTACGCCCGCCATGAAGAAAATAACGCTCTAGCGGTCACGGAACGAGTTAAAGAACTCAGGGAACGCGAGATCAAAAAAGGGTATGTACAACTGCCAACCTATTTTGCGTTCACGGAACGAGTAAAAGAGACAAAACGGAAATTACTGGAGTTTCTCGTCTCCGCTAAGTCCGCCGATAAAAGCATCGTCGGGTACGGAGCCCCCGGCAAGGGCAATACCTTGCTCAATTACTGTGGGATCCGCCAAGACTTTCTCGATTACACCGTCGATCGCAGCCCGTATAAACAGGGGAAATTTACACCCGGGACGCATATTCCGATTTGCCATCCGGACAAGATAAAGGAGACCAAACCGGATTATGTGCTTATATTGCCGTGGAATCTGAAAAAAGAAATAATGTCGGTTGCGGGCTTTATCCGGGAATGGGGAGGCAAGTTTGTAGTACCGATCCCGGAAGTCGAAGTTGTGCATGGGATAGCTGATGGATTGGGTGCGGGCGGAAGACGAGGCACCTTGGACCCATCATGCGGTGCTGTTGGTGAGCCTCTTTAAGCAGTTTTTACTCTGACCCTGCTTGTCGGCGTAGGCTAAGCCCTCAGATTCCTCGCCAGGCCGGGATGCCGAGGGCGATCAAAAAATGGCCACGATAATACCCAGCAAAGATGGTCGGCTCGGCGAACCACTGCCACCCTAAAGCCGAATATACGGACGCAGTCGTACCTTATGCCAGTTCCATTTTTCTTTCTTGCAAATCGGCGGGAGGCCATGTACGGATATACGGGCGCAATCCAGACCTTCTATTCGCCAATAGCGACGAAATTATCTTGCAAAATGGGTCCATATATGGGTGACTCCAATGTCCTCGGTATTTATGAGTTTTCGGGAAGGAAAAGTCAATCTGCCCACCTGACAAACCTGACATGCTGTCGCTTGTGGGAATACCTTTTTCTCGGTTCGCAAAATCGGGATCACGCCGAGGTGCCCGGCCTCGTGGCAATTAACCTAAAGTTTCTGCACTACGTTCCGATATCTAAGGGAAAGAGCGTTCGAAGGACGAGTAATAACGGAGCGAAATATGAGACCATTAATAGGTACATTGATCTTTTCCATGCCCGTATTGGGGTTGATGGTGGTGTTGGCTGGGATAGCTTGTGTGGGGATATTCTTGGAGTAATCCAGCGGTTTCTTCCGAACGGATTAAACGGGGATAGCCAACCACCAGCGCGGGCCATCGTCCTTTTCGGATCCTCCGCCTGAGTCACCCGTCTTTCACTTAGAACCGCAGCTTTACCCCCACCCACCCCGCGCGCGGTGCTCCCGGCGCCAAAAAGCGCTCCACGGCGATGGGATCAGCAAAGCCATTGAAGGTACCCCCGGCCTCATAATCGGAATCCAATACATTGTCTACCTGCGCCCACAACTCCGCGTGCTTGCCCACCGCGATCTTGGTGTGAAGATTCATCACCACATAGTATCGTCGGGATCCAAGTTATTGCCGTTATCCCCGCGCAGGAACTGCTCGGAGGCATAGATCACAGTGCTGCCCAATAACAGGAAGTCGGTCACTGCCCAATCGAAGGCAAACTTGACGTTGTGGCGCGGGATCCCGGGGATCCGGTCTCCTTCCTCGACCGCGATCCCGTTTGGATCGACGACGCTCGCTAGGATCTCCGCGCTCTCATAGGTCGCTTCGATAAAGCTATACCCGGTGATCCAGTCGACCGGCCCCCACCGTCCCATCAGGCTCGCCTCCATGC
>JBOIEE010000077.1:0-21089 GCA_050740975.1 Gammaproteobacteria bacterium
TGGCCTCGATAACGCGGCTCTCACCGGTAGTGCCACTATTCGGCAACGGCGAGGTGCGGCTGCAACCGGTATTCGTCGGCGATGTCGCCGAAGCGGTAGTGAAGGCCTTGTCCGAGCCTGCGGCGAAAGGGAAACTCTATGAGCTCGGGGGCCCGCGAGTCTATAGCTACCGGGCTTTAGTGGAACTGCTGCTGCGCCACCTGCAGCGAAAGCGGCTCTTGGTGCCTGTGCCGTACTTTGTATGGAAGGTGCAGGCCGCCTTGCTTGGAGTGCTGCCCAACCCGCCTCTGACCTATGATCAAGTTGTGTTGATGAAAGGGGACAACGTTGTTAGGGCCAAGGCCTTGAGCTTCGCCGATCTCGGGCTAAGTCCCACCGCCGTCGAAACTGAGCTACCGCTTTATATTACTGGGTGACAGGCAAGGCAAGGATGGGGGTGACGGCCGGCGCTTCTGCCTCGGAGATCCTCATAGCCCAGGTGGTTGGGCGGCTTAAAGAATGGGATGGTGCCATAGTAACGGAAAGCCCGAGGATCCGTGAGGGTCGTCGTCAGGCTTCCCCGCGAGCTCGCGAGGCGTGTGACTGAGAATAAGGAGACGCATGTGGGGCTATTAACATCGCATGCTTGACCGATGCGATGGTTCCAGCAGAAAACAGGTTCGATTTGTCATCTAAAAACTGAACTCAGTCCGGGTGCCGTGCGCGTCATAGAAAGCCTGGTCAACCCACTTTTTCGCCCGCCTACCTCATGACATCCCGCTGTTCCTTAAGGGCGCGATACCATTCGATGAGGTCACTGATACTGAAGGCAGCATTGGCCGGGCTGGGTTTGAGTGTCACGAAGACGCTCGCGGTGCCGATTGCAAGGGACTGCTTGCCCCACGAGTTGCAGGCGATCTGGCAGCAGCCGCATCGTCTTTCGAACCGACCCCCGAAGGTGGCGGGCGTCGCCGTAAAAAACACCGCCAAGGGCTTGAGAAGTCGGGCGTGGCCTTTATAATGCTGCAATGCCACATAGTTTCCAAAGGCGTGACGCGCCGGCAGGAGAAACCGATCCATTGACCGCAAGATTTCATACGACCACAGAGAGCGCCTTGGAGATCCGGGGCGAGATAACACGAGAGTACGAACAGATCCTGACGCCGGAGGCTGTCGTGTTTGTTGAAGAGTTGGTGAGAAGATTCGGACCCCGGCGTAAAGAACTGCTGGCGATCCGCAGGCGGCGACAGGAGTTTTTTGATGCAGGTGGATTGCCCGATTTCTTACCCGAGACCCCGCACGTGCGCGAAGGGAACTGGAAGGTGCCACCCATCCCGCCGGACCTGCTGGACCGTCGGGTCGAGATCACCGGGCCGGTCGATCGCAAGATGATCATCAATGCCCTGAACTCCGGCGCCAACACATTCATGGCGGATTTTGAGGACTCCTCCAGCCCCACCTGGGAGCAGATGATGGACGGCCAAGTAAACCTGCGCGATGCGATCGCAGGCACTATTGCGTATAGCGGTCCCGACGGCAAGCAATACCGACTGAATGACGGGAAGCTCGCGACGCTCATTGTGCGGCCACGCGGCTGGCATATGAAAGAAAAGAATGTCATGCTCGACGATGAGCCAATCCCCGCAAGCCTATTCGACTTCGGCTTGTTCTTCTTCCATAACGCCAAGAAGCTCATCGCGGAGGGCACCGCGCCGTATTTCTATCTGCCCAAGATGGAAAGCCGCAAAGAGGCGCGTTTGTGGAACTCGGTGTTCCTCTACGCCCAGGATGTGCTGGGGATCCTGCGGGGAACCATCCGTGCAACCGCCCTTATCGAAACGCTTACCGCCGCTTTCGAGATGCATGAGTTCCTGTACGAATTGCGCGAGCATGCCGGCGGCCTCAACTGCGGGCGCTGGGACTACATCTTCAGCTTCATCAAATGCTTGCGCAATCACCCCGATTTCGTGCTGCCGGATCGCAGCCAGTTGACCATGAACCAGCACTTCCTGCATTCCTATTCCAGGCTCTTGGTTCAGACCTGCCATCGCCGCGGCATCCATGCCATGGGCGGGATGGCCGCCCAGATCCCGATCAAAGAGGACGAGCTAGCCAACGAGGTGGCGCTCAACAAGGTGCGCACGGACAAGGAGCGCGAAGTGAAGGACGGCCATGATGGCACTTGGGTCGCCCATCCGCTGCTAGTGCCCATAGCCAAGGAAGTGTTCGACAGATATATGCCCGGGCCGCATCAGATCCACAACTTGCGTGCGGATGTCCACGTCACCGCTAGCGATCTGCTGCGCATGCCGCAGGGGACCATTACCGCGGGTGGCCTGAAGCACAACGTCAGCGCCGCGCTGCGCTACACGGAATCGTGGCTGAGCGGCAAGGGGGCGGTGCCCATCGCCCATTTGATGGAAGATGCAGCCACCGCCGAGATTTCGCGGGCCCAGCTCTGGCAGTGGATCCGTTATCCCAAGGGGGTACTGGAAGACGGCAGTAAAGTCACCGTGGAGTTGTTCCGCAAAACCCTCGCCCAAGAATTGGCTCAGGTGCACGCGGAACTCGGCGAGCGGCCGTTCGCAACACGCAAGTTTAAGGAGGCGGCGACCCTCTTGGATAGGTTGGTCACCAATACCAAGCTACCGGCGTTCTTGACCTTAGAGGCCTACGGGTTGATCTACTAGGAGCAAAAGCAGCACTAAGCCCTCTTTCGCAAAAGCAAGAATTCAGGCAGCTGCAGCCATTCTGTGCCCATGTTGTCGTCGGTGATCACGAACCTGTCTTTCGTCCGCTGTAGAACGCCTTCCCGGGTTTCTAAACCCAACATATTGCGCTTTGCGTCATCATAAGGTTGGAAGTTTTCCGTGAGCGATAAGACGCTATCGAGATGCTGCCGATGCGCTGGATCGTCCAGAACAAAGACGGGAGCGCCGTCGATGGTGTGGGTTTGCAGCAGGTTTCGCCATCGTAAGAGATTCACGGCGATTGGTGTATCGCTTACCAGCATCATGGACTTTACCCGGAACGCGTAAGGGAATTCTTCGGCCACGGTGCGTTGTGCTTCCGGCGACCACGTGGTATTGAAATAATACATCCCGCCCGGCTTAAGGCGAGTGCGAATCAATTGCAGATACTCCCTAGAAAGCAGATTGCTGGAGTAGGTGCGTCAATGCATGGTGTTATTGGATACGATGACGTCGAAAAACCGTTTTGGATGGGCGGCCAGCCAAACGCCTGGCATCGTCGATAACGATCTCTACCTTGGGATTTTCCAGCAAGGATGACACTTCTGGATAGTGTGATAAGACCTTGATGTAACCCGGATTAGTATAGGTAGCCCCTTCGCATACATGCCATACCACCCATCGTCGATAGTAATTACGGTGGCTGCATGTGGCAGATCGCCAGACTTTAAGCCTTCCAAAGCTTCCTCCAGTGAAATGACCGGATATTTAGCCGTGGCAAGGAAGCGTAACCTTTCCCGAAATAAGCTCTCTCGCATGAAGAGGTTACCTATAAATAAATGCTAATCACCCACGAGACGCCGTGGCAACAGAGCACGCGAAGGGCGTTTTTCGTCAGATATCGACAGATAGAAAATAGGCCCGCGTATTTGCAAATTACTAAAAATGCGTCTTTCATGTTTTCAATCTGAGACCTCATCTGTGAAGGTTTCTGTTGTTAAAGATAGTAGAAAATAGATGTAGCTGACCCTGCGTGGTGTCTTCCCAGCCAAAACGCTCGGCGTAGCGCCGGGTGGCGGCGCGATCGGGATAGTTGGCGAACAAGGCGTGCACCGCAGCGACCAGGGCTTGAGGGGAACGTTCCTGCATCAGTACGCCCGCCTCGGAAACGGCGACGACCTCAGGCGTTCCCCCGACCTTTGTGGCCACCACCGGCGTGCCGCAAGCCATGGCCTCAAGCAAGACATTAGCCCAGCCTTCGCGGCTAGAGCAGAGCACCAGGGCGTCCGCTGCGCTGTAGAAACGCTTGAGTTCCTGTTGTGCGACAGCACCTAAGAACCGCACCCGGTCGGTCACACCCAAAGACGCCGCCAGCGTTTTCAGGTGCTGTTCTTCCTCGCCTTCACCGATGATCATGAGCTCGTACTTGGGCAACTTCGTCATGGCGCGGATCGCGATGTCATGACCCTTGAGTTCCACCAAAAGCCCGACACAGAGCAAAGTTCGTTTCTTAAGCCCTAGGCCTTCTCGTTCGGCATCGCGTGGAA
This sequence comes from Gammaproteobacteria bacterium, assembly GCA_050740975.1. Taxonomy (GTDB): domain Bacteria; phylum Pseudomonadota; class Gammaproteobacteria; order JBOHHR01; family JBOHHR01; genus JBOHHR01. The sequence continues at coordinate 4,217 of JBOIEE010000077.1, forward strand.
TGGGGTGAAATGCATCGAGATCCACGCCGTTACGCAACACGGTGATCTTATCCTCAGGTATGCCTAGCATGACGATGGCGTCCTTTAGGGCTTGGCATACTGCAATGATCCCCGCGGCCCGGCGCGTGGCCCAGACGATCATGCGCCGCGGCAGGCGATAGCGCGGGATCAGATTGATATCCGTGCCACGCGCAGTGATCACCACTGGCTTGCTCAAGGCTTTCCCCAACATGACGGCGGCGACACCATCCGGATAGAGGTAATGGGCGTCGATCAAGTCGAAGTCGTAACCGTCTTTTAGTATGTTTTTTAGGGTGCCGAAGGATGCGATGGCGAGTGACGCCGGTGCACTGCTCATACCGAATTTCGGCAGCAAAGAGTATCTCGGGTGTTGGATAGAGATCCCATGCCGCTCTTCTACCGCGGCTACCCTGGCGCAGGCCGCGTAATAACCGAACCGAGGATGCTTAAAAGGAAACCAAGGGATCGGTGCGACGACGCGGGATTGTGCCTTTCCAGATCCCAACAGCTGTCGCAGTCGGTTCTCGACGAAGATCCCGTGCCGCGGCCGCTCGCTGTTGGGATACAGGGTAGAGAAAGTCAGCAACTTCACGCTATGTGGCTGCCCGCGAAACGCCTTGGTAAACTGCCTGGTAACGAGCGACACTCGACACCCAGGTGCGTTCGGCCTCAATGTAGCGCCTGGCGTTCTGGCACAACCGCGGCCAGCGTTCAGGATGGCGCAAGAGCCCGATGATGCACTTGGCTAGCGCCCCTGCATCGCCCGCTTTAAACAGCAGGGCGGTCTCACCGTCTCGGATCAGCTCTTTGTGGCCCCCCACATCGGATGCTGCGATGAGCCTCGACTGCGCCATCGCCTCCAAGGGTTTTAAGGGCGTCACCAGTTCGGTCAGACGCATGGGGTAACGGGGATAGACCAGAATATCGATGAGATCATAATAGCGTTCGACCCGTTGATGGGGCACCCTTCCGGTGAAAATGACCTGGTCCGTGACCTGCCGTTGCGCTAGCTCCCGAAGTCGTTCCTCTTCCGGTCCGCCTCCGACGAGAAGCACGCGTGTTTGCGGGAACACGCTCAGGATCTCAGGCAATGCCTGAAGCAACAGGGGCAAACCTTCATAGGCGTAGAACGAGCCGATGAATCCCAGCACCTTGCCTGCGCCTAGGCCAAGCTCAGCCGCTAGCGCCGCATCTCTGGCGCCTTGGGGCTGGAACTTGGCAGGGTCGACGGCATTGGGAATGACGGTCACCCGCTCTGCAGCGATACCCCGTTGCACGATGTCCTGCCGCAGCCCTGCACAAAGCACGGTAAGAGCGTCGGCTCGTTTCAGCACGTAGGTCTCAAGCGCACGGGTCAGTCGGTAGCGCAGCCCGCCCTCTGGGGCTGTTCCGTGATCGACCGCCGCATCCTCCCAGAAGGCGCGCACCTCATAGACCACGGGGATCTGTAAGCGCCTGCCCACGTCCAAAGCGGCAAGACCATTGAGAGCCGGAGAGTGCGCGTGCAAGATATCGGGCTCTATCTGGGACGCGACTTGGTGCAGACGGGACTGAAGCTTCGTGACGACCGCGAGCTGGTTTAGCAGGGGTGTCCTCGCTTGCCACCCGTTTAACGGCAAGGTGCGAAAAAAATGCAGGCTATCGACTGTCTCTTCCAGCTCCTTCGCTATCGTATGCTTGGAGCTCGTCAAATGGTAGGTTTCCCAACCCAAGGCCCGCTGTTGCTCGAGTATCGCCAGGGTCCGAAAGCTATAGCCGCTGTGCAGAGGTATGGAGTGATCGAGAAGGTGCAGGATGCGCATGCAAGTGATCGCTAGGAAAAGGGTTTCTCGCTGCCGGGAGGGTGGCTCATCGGGGGACCTCAGTCCAAAGCTGTCTTTGAAACGATTCGAACATCAATAGCGACCACAGCGCCGCGCTATGATCGTTCACCCCGCTCTGGTGCTGTTCGAGCAGTTTCTTGACAAAGACCATATCGAATATCCCCGAGCTATGCATGGTCTCGCTCAGTATGGACTCGCGCACGCGCACGCGCAGCGGTCCCCGGAACCACCTGGTAAGTGGCACGGCAAAACCCATCTTCGGGCGATATAGGATATCGTGCGGCAGATAAGGTTCTAGAGTCTTTTTGAACAGATACTTCCCCTCGCCGCGCTGAAGCTTTAACCGGGGAGGCAGTGCTGCGACCCACTCGATAAACTGATGATCGAGGATCGGCACCCTCACCTCCAGGGCATGCGCCATGCTGGCGCGATCGACCTTGGTGAGGATATCCCCTGGCAGATAGGTCTTCAGATCCAAATACTGCACACATGAGAGCGGATGTTCTGGTGCGCGGCTGGCGTGCCGGCGCAGCACTTCTATCGCTGCGTAGCCTTGTAACTCCTGGCGGAAGGCGCTGCTGAAAAGCTGCTCCCGCAAGGGGTCCGCGATCACCGACACGCCATGGAAATAGCCCTCCACGGTATCGCGTGCCAGGGCCTGGAAGGTGGTCTTGGCACGCAAGGCCTTGGGTGCCCAGTCTAGTTTGGGATAAACCCGCCCGAGAAACCCGAACAGTGGTTGGCGAAGCTTGCGCGGCAGCAGGTTTCTTACCCGCTCCTCGTGAGTATGCCAGCGATAACGCCGATAGCCCGCGAAACTCTCGTCACCCCCATCGCCCGACAAGGCGACCGTCACCTGCCGGCGCGCAAGCTCACACACCCGGTAAGTCGGCATGGCCGAGCTGTCCGCAAAAGGCTCGTCATACAGGCGCGCCAGTTTATCGATGAGCTCGAAGTCATCCGGCTCTACCCGTTCTACCCGGTGGCGGGTCTGGTAACGACTTGCGATCTGCTCGGCGTATTGGGATTCGTCGAAGCGTTTATCGGCAAAGGCGATCGAACAGGTGTTGACCGGCTCCTCCAGGAGCCCCGCCATCATCGCCACGATGGCACTGGAATCCACCCCCCCAGAGAGAAACGCGCCGAGGGGCACTTCCGCGATTAAGCGGCAGCGCACCGCCTCCCGCAAGCGCTCGATAAGCTCTTCAGCGGCTTGCGCCTCGCTCATAGGCGGGACGGAGTTGAAGCGCACATCCCAATATTCACGTGCTTTACCCAGAGGCTCTCCGCGTCTGAGGGTCAGCGTGTGCGCAGGTGGCAGCTTGAGCACGTGGCGCAAGATGGTTCGGGGATCGGGCACGTAGCCGTAGGCGAAATAATCCTCCACGGCGAGCGTATCTAACTCTCGCGGTAGCTGCGGGTATTGCAACAGCGTTTTTAGTTCCGAGCCGAAGATAAGGTGACCGTCTGGCAACAAGGCATAGTAAAGCGGCTTTTTCCCCAGCCGATCCCGCGCCAGGAACAGGGTTTCCCTTTTTTGGTCCCAAAGCGCGAAGGCAAACATGCCGCGAAAGCGCTGCACACATTGCTCCCCCCATTGCTCCCAGCCATGGACGATGACCTCGGTGTCGCTGTGGGTACGGAAGCCGTGCCCTTGGCTCAGCAACTCCTTTGCCAGCTCATGGAAGTTATAGATCTCGCCGTTGAAGACGACCACGACTGAGCCATCCTCGTTGTACAGCGGCTGTTGCCCGGTGGAGAGATCGATGATGGACAGCCTCCTGTGGCCTAAACCCATGCCCGGTTCGCGATGCAGGCCGCCCTCGTCGGGACCCCGGTGATGCTGTGCCTCATTCATGCGGGTGAGCAATGATTCCGAGACCTCGCGCCGGAAGCGCGTATCAAAGATGCCTACGATGCCGCACATAGATCTACTCAATTGAGCTTGAACCGGGAAAACCTAAGGCGTTCCCTCCAGGAGTTGGGTGATCCGTTTCAGGTTCTCCTTCCAATTGTAGTCTCTCAAAACGCTTTGACGGGCCAGCTCACCCATGCCTTGGTCGGGACCGCTGAGCACGCTCAAAGAGCGGGCGATGGCCTGCTCGCGCCCTTGTACGATCAGGCTGCGTAGCGCCGGACTGGCTCGGATCCCCTCCATGGCTTTCGGGGTCGCAAGCACGGGCTTGGCCATAGCCATGGCTTCTAGCACCTTGTTCTGCACCCCGCGGGCGATCCGCAAGGGGGCGACAGCGGCCGTTGCATGCGCGAGATAGGGGCGAACATCGTCTACCGCGCCGGTGACAAAGACCCCCGGGATCGCAGTCAAACCGCGCACCGTTTCTGTGGGTTTCGCCCCTACAATGTAGAATCGGGCGGCAGGCAACCGCGCCTGCACGGTGGGAAAAACCTCTTTGGCAAACCAGCACACCGCATCGACATTGGCCCAATAATCCATGGCGCCTGTGAATACCAGGATCAGGCTACCTTTGGGATAGGGGTTTGGATAATCGCGATAAGGCGCGAAGTACTCGGTATCCACCCCGTTTTCAATATAGGTTACGCGCTCGGCTGCCTCTGGAGCCCGGGTTTTGAACAGTGCGGCTTCCGCTTCGGAAACGAACACGCTGGCCTCACTCTGCATCGCTTGGCGCCGCTCGAAGGCGAATAGGCTCGCGCCTTCGCGGGCGTAAATCCAGCTCATGGGCCAGGGTTTGGAGCGCCTGTATTGGCGCCATTTGTCCGAGTCCATATCCACGAAGTCGATAACGCGCCGTATGCCTTCGGGAAGGGTCGCTGGCAGATACTGCGCCATGGCCGATGAAAAGATAAGGACCCGTTGTACGGTTCCGGCATCAAGCAGACCGTCTACCCAGCGCTTTAGAGCATGACTCCAATAATAACGCACGCTTAAAGGCTGCCCGGTAGCTAACGCGAGGAGGCTGCCCACGCGTGCCCGTAAAGGATGCAGGGGAATGAAGCGGGTCTCGGCGCAGAGGCTTGTTAAGGTGTCGACGTGTGCCCAATCGCGGGAGTCGTCGATGAATGATCCGAGATACACGCGGTAGGTTCTGCTCAGGTAATTCAGCAGATGATAGGAACGGATCTTGTCCCCTTTATTGGGCGGATACGGGATGCGGTGAGCGAGGAGAAGCAGACCTTTCATTGGGTTACGAAATCAGTCATTGACCCAAACGAACATTGACACCTGATAAACGATCGTCGCCATGCTTATTTTTCCGAGTCTTTTAAGCTAGTCTTGATTAAAGCTTAGCACTGTAAAAAACGAAGCTTAGGAATAGCAGTCGATGGCGGATTTATTACCTGAGCTGATCTTTCGCTCCGCAGACCGCAGCCCGGACCTCGAAGCGCTGATATTCGAACAACAGGCCTTGTCTTACGGCGATCTAAGCGCCTTGGTCCAAAGGACAGCGAGCGGCCTGATCGATTTAGGCCTAGAGCACCAGGAACGCGTGGCTGTGTATCTGGAAAAACGCCCCGAAACTGTGATGGCGATGTTTGGGAGCGCCGCCGCAGGCGGGGTATTTGTTCCAATCAACCCGCTGCTTAAAGCCGAACAAGTCGCCTATATCCTGCAAGATTGCAACGTGCGCATCCTGGTCACTTCTTCCGAGCGGCTGCGGTCACTGCAAACAGCTATTCCAAGGTGTCATGAGCTTCGGACCATCGTGCTGGTCGACCGCGAGAAGGTTGCTCTCCCCGCCCCCCAAATCGCGCTCGCCAGGTGGGAGGAGATCTTAGCTACATCAAGCGCGCGCAGTCCGCACCGCTGCATAGACAACGACATGGTGGCCATACTGTACACCTCCGGCAGTACCGGCAAGCCCAAAGGCGTAGTGCTCTCCCACCGCAACATGGTTACCGGGGCCAAGAGCGTCGCCCAGTATTTGCAGAATAACTCCAGCGACAAAATCTTGGCTGTTCTCCCTTTCAGCTTTGATTACGGGCTGAGCCAGCTAACCACGGCTTTTTGTAAAGCGGCTTGTGCAGTATTGTGCAATTACCTACTTCCTAGAGATGTGTTGCTTGCCGCCGAACGGCACCGCATTAGCGGGCTCGCCGCGGTACCGCCGCTTTGGATCCAGTTGGCCAATCTGGAATGGCCTGCCGGCGTCGTGGAGGAACTGCGCTACATCACAAACTCCGGCGGGGCTATGCCAACGGCGGTGGTTGAGACGTTGCAGAGGACGCTGCCTAAGACCGACATTTTTTTAATGTACGGGTTGACCGAGGCTTTTCGTTCGACGTACCTCCCGCCGGCACAACTCAAACGCCGGCCTGATTCCATGGGCAAGGCGATACCGAACGCTGAAGTTTTCGTGGTGCGCGAGGACGGCTCTTTGTGCGCGCCCAATGAGCCGGGGGAATTGGTTCATCGCGGGGCGCTGGTGGCCATGGGTTATTGGAACGACCCCGAGAAAACCGCCGAGCGTTTTAGGCCCGCTCCTAACCGGCCCCCAGGCTTAACCCTGCCAGAAATCGCCGTCTGGTCCGGTGACACGGTGCGTATGGACGAAGAAGGGTTTCTCTACTTCGTCGCTCGACGGGACGAGATGATCAAAACATCTGGATATAGAGTAAGCCCTACAGAGATCGAAGAAGTCCTGTATGCGACGGGTTTGGTGGGTGAAGCGGTTGCGGTGGGCGTACCGCATCCCGTGCTGGGTCAGGCCATCGTCGTAATTGTGGCCCCGGCCATAGCTGGAAGATCCCTGGATGACCGGCAGCTTATGGAGGAATGCAAGTACCGGCTCCCGGGCTTCATGCTGCCGGCGCACATCGCGGTGAAGGATGTACTTCCCCGTAATCCTAATGGGAAGATCGATCGCAAGATACTAGCTATCGAGCTCGCTCAGCTATTTGCCGCATCGTCTTAGAAATCGAGCCGGCGGGATCCGGCGGCCTCTGGTCCAACGTTGGGAGTCAGAGCTGCATACGAGGCGCAGTCTTTTCTCCGATAGCGACCACGTCGCGACTCATTGACTGCGGACACGCACACGGCCTACATACATACAGCTGGGGCTTTACGCCATCTCACGTGCCAACGGTCGGTGTTTGGGGGTGTTTTAGGCCCCCTTATTGACATGCTCGGTGTCTTTGCATACGTTCCACGACTAGGATTAATGCAATGCACCCTATTAGATTTGGCGGAAGTGTATTATGACGAGACAGCGCCTCCCTCGCGGGGTCGTAGCTCTCGGCTTCGTGAGTCTGTTCATGGATACATCCTCGGAGATGATCCACAGTCTGTTGCCCCTGTTTCTCGTCTCCGTGCTCGGTGTGAGTGCGTTCTCGGTCGGCGTCATCGAAGGGATCGCCGAGGGCGCGACCGCGGCCGTCAAAGTGTTCGCCGGGGCCGTGAGCGACAGGAGCGGCCGGCGCAAACCGCTGTTGGTTCTCGGTTATGGACTGGCCGCGTTCAGCAGGCCGCTTTTTCCACTTGCGACCGGCGTAGGAATGGTGTTTGCTGCGCGCCTGGTCGACCGGATCGGCAAGGGCATCCGGGGGGCGCCGCGCGATGCACTGGTCGCCGACTTCACGCCGCCCGCGCTCCGCGGCGCGGCCTACGGCCTGCGCCAATCCCTCGATACCGTGGGGGCGTTTCTCGGTCCCGCCTTAGCGCTTGCGCTCATGGCGCAGAGCGGGGCGGACTACCGGCTGGTGTTCTGGATCGCCGTACTCCCGGCGATCGCCTCGGTCGCTGTCCTCGTCCTCGCCGTACGGGAGCCCCAGGTCTCGCACCACGCGACAGCGCGACGCTTCCCCATCCACAAAGAGGAGATCGGGCGGCTTGAGCGCCGCTACTGGCTCGTCGTAGCATTCGCCACGGTGCTCACGCTCGCACGCTTCAGCGAGGCGTTTCTGCTGCTGCGTGCCGCTGACGTGGGGCTTTCCGCGGCCCTCGTACCTGCTGTGCTTATCGTCATGAACGTAGTCTATGCCGCGAGCGCCTATCCGTTCGGGCGTCTTTCAGATCAGGGCGGCCGCCGGCTTCTGCTCGTCGCCGGTATTGGCTTCCTGATCACGGCAGATCTTCTGCTCGCGGCGGCGGACACCATCGAGCTGGTGGCCGCCGGAGCGGTATTTTGGGGCCTGCATATGGGCGCCACCCAGGGACTGCTCGCGGCCATGGTGGCGGCGGCTGCGCCTTCGAACCTGCGTGGCACCGCATTCGGCGTATTCAATCTGGTCACGGCCGGCGCGCTGCTCGCGGCGAGCCTAGTCGCGGGGGCGCTCTGGAACGCGGTTGGGCCGGCGATGACGTTCTTTGCTGGGGCGGGGTTTTCGGCCATGGCACTTATTGGGCTACTGGTAAGGCGCGGTCCTGCGGCACGATGATCGTGCCCCTCACGCTAACCGCCGCATGGCCGCAGGACCCAAACCCCAGGACCGAGGCCGGAGCGAAACAGGACTGAGAACGAGAGCGGTGCCAACGTCCTTTCTTCTTGTGCTATACAGACGTCCAGCATTTACGTAGTCCGACAGGCTTCCGGGCGACGATAAAGATCGCGTAACCGCGACACGATCACCGACAACAAGGCGATATCCGGCGCCGCGTCTGCGCCGCAGTTCGCCATCATACTTTGGTAGCGCTGCAGCTCCTGTTGGTGCTGCGCAACCCAAGCGTCAATCGGGTCGAGGTTTTTCGCTTTGGTCTTCAGCACTTGGGTGCTGATCTCTACCTGCGCTTCATCGACCTCCTCGATAAACGCTTGGCTGGCGCGATAGTGCCACTGCTCTTGTGCCGGTAGCTGTGCCAGCGATTGCCGCAGCCCATCCAGTTGCAGCCGATGTTCTATTTCCTTAAAAGTCTTTATGACCACCTCCAAGGAGGCGCCCGTGCGTTGGTTGACCTCATTAATATCCAGGGCTGAAACCAAGCGCCCCCACAAGGCGATCTGCTCCGCCGGGGCACGTTGGCCCGTATTTGGCTCGGCCGACTGGGCATCATCGCCTGCCTCACCCAGCATCGTCGCGACTCTCGCCACCACCGCGCGGTAAGGCTCCACCACGCTTGCCATGTCCCCGCAGCGGTGACGCAGAAACCAGCGGGTAGCTTTTTCCAGGACCCCTTGGGCATCGACGATCAGTTGATTTTGCAACATATAGTCTGCTCTAGGGTGGAGCGCTCGGATAGACTCCTCCCAGCTTCGCGCGTCAAACACGTCGCGGGCGATTATATACGCCCGCGCGATCTCGGGTATGGAGGAGGCCAAATCTTCACTCAAGCGGTAGGCGAAATCGATCCCAACTCGATTGACCATGCTGTTCGCGATAAGCGTTGACACGATCTCTCGCCGCAATCGGTGGGACTCAATGGCTGCGTCAAACCGCTTGTGCATAGGCTGGGGAAAGTAGCGCAACAGCAAAGTAGAGAAATAAGGATCATCGAGTAACTTGGATTTCAAGATCTCCGCAAATAGCGCCAGCTTGACATGGGCCAATAAGACCGCTACCTCCGGTCGAGTCAATCCTTCGCCCGTGGCTTTGCGCTTAGCTATTTCTTCGTCGGTAGGAAGACCCTCGAAGGCGCGGTCAAGTTCGAGGGCTCGTTCAAGAACAGTGATCAGGCGAGCGTACCAATCCAAATGGGTCTTGGATTCCAGTACCGCGATGCTGATCGCTCGGGCCTGCCGTTCGTTGTCTTGAAGGACCTGTGCGGCAACCTCATCCTTCATCAGAGCGAGCAGGCGATTTCGTTGCTGCAGGGATACTTTTTTATCTTGAGCCGTGCCGTCGAGCGCAATCTTGATATTCACCTCCCTATCCGAACAATCCACTCCCCCCGAATTATCGATAAAATCGGTGTTGATTCGGCCCCCGTTTCGCGCGTATTCAATGCGCGCCTGCTGGGTAAATCCCAAGTTTCCCCCTTCCGCGACCACTCGGCAGCGAAGCTGCGCCGCGTTTACCCTCAGAACGTCGTTTATCCGATCGCCGACATCGGAATGCCCCTCCAGGGTGGATTTAACAAAGGTGCCGATCCCTCCGTTCCACAGCAGATCGACCGGGGCTCGCAGAATGGCCTGCACCAGCTCATTCGGCGTCAAGCGGATGGCGGTAATGCCTAGCGCCTTTCGCGCCTCGGGCGCGATCGCGACCGACTTGGCGCTGCGCTTGTAGACACCTCCGCCCTTGGACAGGATCTCCGCCCGATAGTCGGCCCAGGAAGATCCCGCCAGTGCAAACAAGCGGCGACGCTCCTGGTAACTCGCGGCCGGATCGGGATCGGGATCCAAAAACACATGCTCATGGTTAAAGGCGCCTATTAGCTTGATGTGCTCAGACAATAACATTCCATTGCCGAACACATCACCCGCCATATCGCCGATTCCAACCACGGTGAAATCGGTGCTGTGGATATCGATACCCAGGGCATAAAAATGTTCTTTAACCGACGCCCAAGCGCCCCTGGCGGTGATACCCATTTGCTTGTGGTCGTAGCCATTGCTCCCACCCGAGGCAAAGGCATCCCCCAACCAGAAGCCGCGCGCCGCCGAGATGCTGTTCGCCAGATCGGAGAACGTCGCCGTACCTTTGTCAGCGGCCACCACCAGATACGGATCGTCGGCGTCATAGCGCACCGTAGCCGGGGGCGGAATGATGCGCTCACCTAAGCGATTATCCGTCACATCGAGCAGCCCCTGGATGAAATCCCGGTAACAATCCTCGGCTTCCAGCCGCAATTCCTTCGCTCCCCCACCCGCCGCGGCCCCTTTCAGGACAAATCCACCTTTCGCCCCGACCGGAACGATCACCGCGTTTTTTACCATCTGCGCCTTCATCAAGCCGAGGATCTCACGACGAAAATCCTCCCGCCGATCTGACCAGCGGATCCCTCCCCGCGCCACCAAACCTCCCCGCAAGTGTATGCCTTCAAACCGAGCCGCGTAGACGAAGATCTCGAACATGGGCCGGGGCAGCGGCAACTCCGGGAGCAATGCGGGCGAGAGTTTGAAACAAAGATAATCCTCAGGCAGCCCTACGGTATTTTTCTGAAAATAATTGGTACGCAACATGGCCAAGATGAGCGCTAAAAAACGGCGCAGGATCCTGTCCGCATCCAGGCTCGCGACCCCTTCTAATGCGTCCTCGATCTGTGCCACAAGTGCGCAGCTTTCGGTCGCTGCATGGCGGCGCCGATCGGGGTCGAAGCGACTGTGAAACAGGGCGACCGATTCGCGGGTGATCGCGGGGTTATCATACAGTACCTGCTCCATGTATCCCTGGCTGAAGGGGATCTCGGTCTGCTTTAGGTATCTGCAGCACGCTCGCAGCAGCATCACATCCCGCCAGCCGAGGCCCACGTGCAGCACCAAGCGGTTTAACCCATCGTTTTCTACCCTCCCCTCCCAAACCTGGGCGAAACACTGCTCAAAGATATCTTTGATCTTGTCGACCTCGATCCCGTCCGGCTCCTGATGCAACAACCGGAAATCCTGCACCCACGCGGAGTCATAACCTTCGGGTGTGATCTGAAAAGGATTTTCGCTCAGTACCATCACGTCCATGTTCTCCAACATCGGGATAACCGAGGACAGAGGAACGGGTGTTCCGACCTGATACAGCTTGAAACCTAAGGCGCCGGGCGAGGATCTCATAGGTCGGTACAAGCGCAGTTGCAAATGCCGCTGCTCGAGCGCTCGGGCTACAAGGGCGATATCTTCAATCGCTTCATGGACGTCATACGCATCGCGATAACCGGAAGGAAACGCCTGGCGATAGCAGGTAAACAGATCTTTACCCGCTTCTTCGCCGTGACTCTGGATGAGGCCCTGCGCCAACTCGTCTTGCCAAGGACGTACGGCATTGGCTATTCGCTCTTCTAATATCTTCACCTCGGGCGGTATAACCCGGCCTGGCTGGGTGCGTACCACAAAATTGAGCCGCGCTAACACCGATTCCGATAAAGAAACGGTGAAATCCACGCTGTCGCCCTCAAAGGAGGCGAGCAAGATCGCCTGCATACGGTCCCGCAAGTCGGTGTTATAGTGGTCGCGAGGAATGTAGATCAAGCAGGAGTAAAAGCGCTCAAAGGGATCTCGCCGGACAAAGAGTCTCACCCGTTGCCGCTCCTGGAGATGCAAGATCCCCATCGCGATCTCCAACAGCTCGTCTTCCCCGATCTGGAACAGCTCATCGCGGGGATATGTTTCCAAAATATTGAGTAAGGCTCTACCCGCATGGCTTTCGGGAGGCGAACCCGAGCGTTGCAGCACGCGTTCGATCTTGCGCCCGATCACCGGGATCTGTCGTGGGTTGCTGTGATAAGCCGCTGAGGTATAGAGGCCTAGAAAGCGACGTTCGCCGATCACTCGGCCCTTAGGGTCGAAACGTTTTATCCCCACGTAGTCGAGATAAGTGGAGCGGTGCACCGTCGATTTGGAGCTGGATTTCGTCAGAATGAGCGCGCTTGGCTCGCGCGCCAGTCGCCGCACCTGCAATGGCAGCTCAGCGAAACTGCGCGCCAAGCGGCGCGGCTCGCGTTCCCGCAGAATACCCAAGCCAGAACCTGGGACGATGTGCAACAACTCCTCGCCGCCTTCCTTGACCAGAACCTGCTCTCTGTAACCGAGAAAAGTAAAGTTTCCGTCCAGCAGCCAAGCAAGGAACGCGACAGACTGCGCGATCTCCGCCGGACCCAAGGGAACGTCATGCAGTTCCTGGATGGCTTCCCGAACCCGATCCGACATCGTTTTCCAATCTTCGACCGCCAGGCGCACGTCATCCAAAACGCGGTTCAAATCATTCGTCAGTGCGCGAAGCAAGCCCGGATCTGTTTCACAATCGATCTCAAAATGCATCAAGGATTCGAGCACTCCATAGCCCGGTGCATCGGCGTCGAAAATCCCAACGAGCCGGCCCTGGGGAACGCGTTTAAGCTTTAGGACAGGGTGAATGACCAGGTGCAGAGTGAATCCTCGGCGGTTGATCGCCGCGCCGGCGGAGTCGACCAAAAACGGCATGTCGGGACCGACGATCTCGACGATAGTATGTTGGGAACGCCACCCGTGCTTGTTCGGATCCGGGTTATAGATCCGCAGCTTTCGAGCACCGCCACGGCGCACACGCGCCAGTTCAAGGTGGCATAACGCCGCCCCACGTAAGTCAGCCGGTTCGCGACCAACTAAGTCCTCAGGCGCCACCCCAGCGTAATACTGGCGCACAAAGGACTCCGTCAGTGCGCGCTGGTCCGCGGGCAGCCTCGTTCCGATCTCGGAAATCGCCTTTGCGATGAGGCGATCCTTTTGCCCCTGTACCGCTCCCGAAGCGTTTTCCTCCAGGACTGACGCTTCAGAGCCGGCGGGAAGTTTGTAACTCATTGCTAAGTTGGCTGGGGGACCAGGATTCGAACCTGGGCTGGCGGAGTCAGAGTCACTAAAAGTGATAATACAGGAAAACGCAGGAAAACAAAATAGCCTATTTATCAGCACGTTGTGTGCTTTCGTTTTCTTGCATTGCCCTGGATTTCCCTGTATCTTCGTTTTCATTTGGATCAAATTTGGATCAAATTTCGGCGCCAAGGCTTGCGGATTTACGGTCCGTAAGCGTCTTAATCCAAAAGGGACCACAAAATGCCCCTCCTAAACCACACGACCACGATCCCCCTCGCCCGCACCCTCGCCGAAATCGCGAAGGCGGTCCCGGTGCCGGTCACCTACGAGCACGACCGCGGCCGGGTTAGCGCGGTTACGTTCCGCTACGGCGGCGAGTTCTACCGCCTCAGCCCGAACGTAGAAGGCGCGTGGGCGTTGCTGAACCGCGCGAAGGGGTTAGCCAGGCGTCAACGGACATACGAGCATGCAGAGCGCGTGGCGTGGCGCTGTGTGCTTACTTGGGTGCGGGCAGAGCTCGCCTTGGTGGCCATGGACATGGCAGCCCCCAGGGCCCGGCCGGGGTTTCGAAAGGGGTTCTCCGCGATCGAGGCGCTGGTGTCGGTACAGAAGCGAGCGCAGCTCGATTGGGGGGAGCGCCTGGAATAAATCACCCCTCACCTTAAAGTGGAACGCAACATGACGGAACAGCAGATCAGTGAAGAAAGCCGGAAAGCCAGATTCGAGAGATGGGAAAGTTTCGGGCTGGTGAAGCATGGCCTCTTAAACGGCGGGCATAGTCTTGTCGGAGGCTCGCCGCAAGTACGCGAGTTGGCTTGGGACTGGGTGAGGATGAAGGAAGCCGAACAGGCCAAGCTGCTCAGAAACCGGAAGAAGTCCTGATTCTCAAGCCCACCTTTGGGGGCATGGGCGTAAATCTTATAGAGTTGTGGCGATGGTTCCGAGGCCGTTCTTTAAAAAAATGAACGAGCGCGCTCGTCGCGGTTTCGAGTCCCTCCATTCCGAAAACTTACACGCGGCGTTTAGTTTCGTCAACGCAATGTTCCCGTTTCTACAACGAAACGAAAACGTTCGTTTGGTTGTAAAACCTTGTCTACTCCCTTCTGCGTCATTCCCACCGCCTCCGCGATCTCCTGCTGGGTGCGGCAGGCCAGCCACAGCTCGAAGATTACGCGGGGTGAAGCGCAGGCAAGAGGAGCAGGCGTGGGACTGGTGGCTTGACTGCATATCCCAAGTGGACATCGCCGAACGATTAGGTACTAGCCAGCAGAACATTAGCAACTGGATACAAAATCGGGAACGCAGTTCCGAAATTTGTAGCCCCCCAGACTCGCGCCAACACTTCGACATCTGGCAGTTTCAAACCGCCGATGATGACAGTGGCAGCAATCCTACTTCGGGGCCATGCCGCCAGCTTCACCCACTGAACAGGCTTTGCAATAGTGCGCTCGCGCCCCCGCGCCGATACCCGCGTCGCTGCGCCACGTGAGCGCTCGCGGGTCTGCGGCAGGCATACACTATCGCCCCATGGATTGCACCCGCCCCGGATGCACCACGTGCGCACTCAATCGCCGGATTGAGAAAACGCGCCTGCGCCGGCGCATCGGTCGGATTGAGGCCCGATTGACCTACCTGCACCGCAGCCACCTCGGCACCACCCATCCGGAAACCGTCCACACGCTACGGTGCGAGCTTGAGGCGCTGCGCCTGAAGCTCACCCAGGCGCCAAACCTTACCCCGCCCCTGATCGTCTGTCCTGCGCCACTACGCGCGGCCGCCAGAAGGCGAAGGGACGGCTAGAAGCCGAAAAGGTCCACCGCATGCGGGTCTACCGGCGGCCCGCCAGTCCTAACGCGCACCCGCGAGCTCGGGGTCATGCCGAATTCACTGAGCAGGCGTAGCATGAGCTCGCCTGAATTCGGATCCAAGGGCTCACCCGCTGAATACCGTTCGCCTCATAGGTCATGCCCTCGCGCTGGATCGCTTGGGTTGCCGTTAGCCAGGTTGAGTAAGTCTCAACCAAGAGCCTCAACGCCGCTGCATCGAGCGCGGTTGTGATCCCCGCTTCGGCCAGCGGTTTCGCGAATTGCGGCCAGGCGCGCTTCGCGGCGAAGGTTAAATCCTTTGGGGCATACAACAGGCGGGCAGAGCCGATTTCGACCCCATTATTTGCCTTTTTAGCCCCGGTTCCACGCAACATTTTCACGTTTTCTGGTAGTGGTTTCCGGCCTTTCATATTTCTAACCTCTTGATATTACGATTCACGCAGCAGTTAAGGATAAAATTTCCCAATTTCGCGGGTAAAAAATTAACACGGCGCGCCCGCTCCCCCGGCCAGCGTTCCACATTTCTATACCCCCATACCCCACCGGCTATCGCTAAGCGCAGTCTTGCGAGCGTGGCAGGCATGGCAGAGCCCTTGTAGGTTATCCAGCGTGTCGCTCCCGCCCTTCGCTCTAGGCAGGATGTGATCAGCATCGCTCGATGGGTTGCGTTTGCAGGCGTGGCAAATAGGATCGCGTGCCAGCACCAGCAATCTCAGCTTGCGCCACCGCCCCCCGTACCCCTGTTGCGTAGAGCTGCCCCGCGTCTGATTATAGGCGCGGGTGCGAGCGGTCCAATGCAGCGAACAATAGCCATCCCTTTCTGCGATACAAGAACACATGGGAGCGCGACACGGCGGTTTCGGGGCGTAGGGCATGTGTAAACCCTCATGCGACACTTTAAAGGAATGCGGCGGCCAGGACTACCAGCCGGCCGCCGCACGAGGTCCAAGGACAGGACCAGGAAGGACCGATCAGGACGTTGCGAACTTGAGCAGCTTAATGCACTCGAAGTTCATCACATCGCCGCCAACACGCCGATAGGCGTAAAAGACCACGAAGGGTTTTGCGGTGTAGGGATCGCGAAGCATCCGCATCGGATGACGGTCGATCACCGTGTACCCACGTTGGAAGTTCCCGAAGGCGATGGACAGCGAATTGGCCGCGATGTCGGGCATGTCTTCCGCCGCCATGACTGGATACCCAAGCAGCAGATCAGGCTGATTCGCGATTACCGATTGCTGCCAAAGGTAATTTCCCTGTCCGTCTTTTAGTTTCCGGATCGCGGCAATCGTCTTGGAGTTCATCAACCACGTCGCCCCGCTGCGGTATCCCGCCCTGAGCGCAAACACGAGGTCTATGACCTTATCGCCGGGATTGGTCGAGGCAAAGGCGCCGCTCGCACCGCTGGCAACATGCTCAAGCACGCCCCAGGTCCGGCTTACATCGCTGGTGGCCGCCGTGGTGTAGCTCAAAAAGCCCCGCGGCTTGCCGATGCCGTCGCCGGAGACGAAGGCCGTGGCCTCCGAGCGCCCGAACTTATCACCGATTTTGTCGCTAAGCCAGCCGGCCAGATCTTCATCGAGCGGGCCCGCACAGACGCGAGGCACGGCCGGCTCAATCTCCCGAAGCGGCGCAAGGTGGTGTTGGGGTTTGCTCAGGCGGCCCGGGACTATCTCGATAGGCTTGGTGAGGAAGGAGGGAAAGACCTCAAGATGAAGGTCTATCGGCTCTCCCATCATCTCACACCCTTTTTTCGGGATAAGCCGCTATCGAAGCTTACTACCTTCGACGTGGACCGCTACAAGAAAGCCAGGCTCGAACGCGGTGCCGCACCCGGCAGCGTGAACCG
>JBOIEE010000078.1:0-4201 GCA_050740975.1 Gammaproteobacteria bacterium
AGGCGATCTGCACGGCGGTTAATGCCTCCATTTCTACGCCGGTTTTGGCCTCTGTTTCCACGCTGGCCAGGCAGTGTATAGCAGGCTCATCTTCGCGCGGCTCAAGCGCGACTTCCACCCGGGTCAAGGGCAAGGGATGGCATAGCGGAATAAGCTCGGCGGTTTTTTTCGCGGCCATTATTCCGGCGATGCGCGCTACAGCGAGCACATCTCCTTTCTTATGGCGGCCCTCCAGGACTTTTCGCAGCGTTTCTTGCTGCATCAGGATCCGCCCTTCCGCCTTCGCCAGGCGATGGGTGATGGGCTTGGCACCCACATCCACCATATGGGCGTCGCCGTGAGGGTTGAAATGGCTCAGTGGGGTCATGCTCCTTAGCCCTTTAGAAATAAAGTAAGATCACATTGTACAAGACCATAGGCGTCAGGATGAATCATGAGCGTGAAGGTGCGTTTCTTTGCCAGTCTGCGCGAGCGCTTAGGGCGTACGGAGGAGGTGGTGGCCTTTGAATCGGGGGACACAGCGGGAACGATCTGGGCCAGAGTCACGGGTGAAGCAGCGCTTCCATCGCATATCTTGGTCGCGGTGAATCAGCGCTATGCGCGTGAGGATGCGGCGGTGGCGGATGGGGACGAAGTCGCGTTTTTGCCACCGGTAACTGGGGGCCTCACATGAAGGCCGAAGTCCGTATCCAGGCTTTCGATCCCTGGGCGGAGCTGAGCGCCTATCAACAGAGCTTGGCGGTTCGGAAGGGCGGTTTCGGTGCCACGGCCGTGTTCGTCGGGACCGTGCGCGATTTTAACCAAGAAGCGGCGGTCGATGCGATGACGCTCGAGCATTACCCGGGCATGACTGAGAAGCACCTGGAGTCAATCGCGCGCGAGGCAAAATCCCGCTGGGCGATTTGGGATACCTTGATCCTCCATCGCGTCGGACAGCTACAACCGAACGAGCCCATCGTGTTGTGCGCTGTGTGGTCGGCTCACCGGCACGCGGCGTTTGCGGCGTGCCGTTTTCTCATCGAAGAATTAAAGTCGCGCGCGCCTTTCTGGAAAAAAGAGCGGACGGAACACGGCGAGCGCTGGGTGGAGCACAATACGACGGGATAGCGCCGGACCTGCATCACGACCAACGCAGGTGCCGGGTGCTGTCGCGTACGACGGCCTCCCACCGGCCCGCACCGTTGACTACAGGCAATAACCGCGAATAAGCCCATGAGCTTCAGCATCCACGAACCTACCCTAGCGTTGACTCGCGACATCTACTCCGTGACCCGCTTGGTCAGGGAAGCACGGGGTGTCTTGGAGACCAACTTCCCATCGCTGTGGGTGGAAGGGGAGTTGTCGAACTTGGCCCGTCCGGCTTCGGGGCACCTGTACTTTTCCCTGAAAGATCAAGAGTGCCAGGTGCGCTGCGCGATGTTCCGTTCCCGCAGCCTGGCGCTCGGATTCCAGCCCCAGAACGGGATGCATGTCTTAGTGCGCGCTAAGGTCAGCCTTTATGAGGGACGGGGGGAATTTCAGCTCATCGTAGAGTACCTGGAACCCGCTGGGGAAGGCGCCTTACGGCTCGCCTTCGAGCAGCTCAAACGGCGGCTTGCGGCGGAGGGCTTGTTCGCGCAGGAACACAAAAGCCCCCTGCCCGCATTCCCGAATTGTGTGGGGGTGGTGACCTCCCCTACGGGGGCTGCGATACGAGACATCCTGACTGTAATGCGGCGCCGTTTCCCGGCGATCCCGATCGTCGTATACCCGGTGCCGGTCCAGGGCGAAGGAGCGGCCGGGCGGATCGCTGAGATGCTTGCGCTCGCCGAGCGACGGGGCGAATGCGATATCGTGATCCTCGCTCGCGGTGGCGGCAGCTTGGAGGATCTGTGGCCGTTTAACGAAGAGCGAGTAGCGCGTGCGATGTTTGCGTGCCGGATCCCCACCGTGAGTGCCGTCGGGCACGAAATCGACTATACCATCGCCGATTTTGTCGCCGATCGACGGGCCCCGACCCCTTCAGCAGCGGCGGAGATGGTGAGCCCCGACCAGGGGACCTTGATCCGCCAGCTTAACGCCAAACAAACTGAGCTCGTAACCCGCATGGGCCATCGTTTGTCGCTCGCCCGGCATCGCGCCGAAGCCACGATCGCCCGCTTGGTGCACCCGGGACAACGACTTCACGAGCTCTCCCAGCGCACGGACGATCTGACGCTGAGGCTGCAGACCGCGATATTTTCGCTATTAAACCTCAAGGCAACGCGTTTCCAAGGCCTCGCGTCCCTGCTGCGGCCGCTCAGCCCGGCGCTGCGCTTTGCCGCTCAAACAGGGCAAGTGGGCTTTCTTCAACAACGCCTGCGCGCCGCCATGGAGCGCCAGCAGATGGCCGCCCTTGCCCGGATCAACGCCGCAAATCGAGCTTTGCGTGCGGTGAGTCCTCTGGGCACCTTAGAGCGCGGTTACGCTATTGTTTCGCGCTTGCCGGAGCGGACCTTGGTGCGTTCTGTAAACCAAGCGCACCCTGGGGCACAAATCGAAGCGCGATTGGCTTGCGGGTATTTGTATTGCCGGGTCGAGGCCAGCAAGGAAATAGAGCCAGATGCAGCCGTTGATGAGGCGAAAGGTCATGATGCGGATTCGTTGGAGACTGAGAGGTTGTGAAAAAATCTACTGCGCTCGGGATCTCGCGTTGCATCCTCGGCGCGCCAAACAGGGCCATTCCCTGGCCCTGGCTTTCCGTCGGTGCTCGGAATCCTCATGTATTTTAGTATACACTCCGGTTGCTCGTCCCGTCCTTGGGACTCGCCCCTGCGGGGCTTGCGCGCCGTTTCGCTCCCGGCGAAACGCTCCTCCGCTCCGGCGGAACGCGACCTCCCTTCGCTCGTGACGATTCTTTCACAACCTCTGAGGCGAAGACCTGTTCATGAACGTCCTGCACCGATTTTTTGCCGATAGCCCGGAAGGCCGGTATTAATGAGCATTTCGAGCACGTTTTCAACGAAGTAAAGTCTTTCAGCTGTTTATGACCCAGTAGGATTCATGCCTCGCAGCACTACCGATCGAGCGCCTTCTCCTCCCCGATCGCGATGAAGCTGGCCCAATAGTAGGGATGGGCGCGGGCGGGATCCTTAAGCATCGTGAGCTGCGCCTCGCGCAGCGCCTGCGATCGCCCGGCACCGGCCTGGAGCCGCCGGTAGTAATCGATCATCAAGTCCTTGGTAGCTGCATCGTCAACCTTCCACAGGCTTGCGATCTGGGTGCGCACCCCCGCCAGCACCAGCGCCCGTCTCAGCCCATAGACTCCTTCGCCGTTCTGCACTTCCCCTACCCCGGTCTCGCAAGCCGACAAAACCGCTAACTCCGTACCCGTAAGATCAAGGCCGGCGACTTCCAAGGCGGTGAGCACGCCATCGTCTCGTCCTGAGCGCAGCTTGTTGGCCCCGGCGAGCGCCAGGCCCGAGCGCAGCAGCGGGTTCTCGCCTTTAGGGGCGTGCAATCCATCTTGGCCCGCCAGATGATCCGCTTGGGAATCAAGGTCTAGGGGCTGGTCTTCGAGGAAGAAGCCGTGGGTGGCCATGTGCAGGATGCGTGGCCCTTTGACTTGCTTCAGCGCCGCCTCGGTGGCCTTGCCCTTCGTCAGCACCTGCTCGTTCTTCAGCTTGAGGAGGGCCTTCAGAGCCTGAGCCTCGGCCGCTGTGCCCGGCAACGGATCGAACTTCATCGCTCCGGCAGCCCGGTCGGTTGAGCGCCTGTTCTCGGAGGCAGGGACGGCGGCTGTCTTGTCGAGTAGGCCGAAGTCGGGATCGGCCATGACGATTCGGCGCTTGCCAGCCCGGTGCTGTCGATGAAGCACGCAGCAGGTCCCGGCCGCTGGTGAGATAGGTGAGCGGCAAGCGTTCGGCCAGGTAGCGCCCCTGCTCATCAGCGAGCACGCCGAAGGGCAGGAGGTTGAGCATGCCATCCGGCGACAGAAGGATCTGGCGGGCATCCCCGAGATGGGGGCGCAGCGGCTGCATCAGCTGGAGATCAAGCTCGCGGGCAAGCTCGCCGACGAGCGAGCTACCGGGGTCGCGTAAATGCACCAGGAGGTCAGACGGATCTTCCTTCTCAGCAATCGGCGAGAAATTGGCATAACGCATTGAGCGGTATGGAATACTTGAGATAGAGGCGGATATGCTTTACTGCCTACAAAGCTCTCGCTGCGGTGTTGGGGAAGGTA
>JBOIEE010000079.1:0-12895 GCA_050740975.1 Gammaproteobacteria bacterium
TTTCTTCCCGTAAGGCCGCCATGCCATAATCGCTAGTCCACGACGGATGCTTGAACGACGATGCGGGATTTCGATGTGGAGCTTGATACCTCGGGGCTGAACTGTCCATTGCCCATATTGAAGACCAAAGTCGCCCTCCTGCGCATGCAAAGCGGTCAAGTGCTGCACGTCATCGCCACCGATCCCGCATCGGTGATCGACTTCCGGGCCTTCGCCAGCCAAGGCGAAACGGAGTTGTTGCATTATCGGCAGGAACAGAGCAAGTACCACTTCTTTTTGAAGAAGAGCTAGCGTGTTTGACAAATCTCTGGCCCGGAATGCTTATCCATGAGTACGAGTTTCGCTGGCCGCCCATTGCAGCCCGATCTCATCACCCGGATCCCAGCAGCATTCGCGGGATTCCACTCGTCGCAACCACTCTGCGAGGTGGCCAGCACAACGGTCTAGAAGAAACCTCATCCGCCGCTCACCGCAAACTTCGTCAGGCATATCGCCGTTTCAAGTTTCGATGGGAGTTTGCTCAGGATCAGTTGGTCTAACTGAACCGTTGCGCTACGTTATTTATGTCAATCCCAACTAGCTTGCCGTTAGTCGTAATCTAAAACGATACCGTCGGATACTTGTTTGCTCTCCACGCTTGGTTGCTCGGAAAGATCCATGTAAAGCGAGTCGGTGTCAGGATAGTAATTAAGTCTCATGGCTTAAAGCATCGACAAGAAACCCATTGTCAATCGTCACTCTATCCACAAGCGTCACAACCTTCAAGTATCCACGAAGCTCAGGAACATCTGCCCAGAAACGATACGTTTTTCCTGGTGTTCGGAACGGAGTGGGTTCACCAGTATCCGAGTACACATTTCTCTCCTTAGCTACGCACGTTTTCGGGATTTCTTTCCCAAAATAAGCGGTGAATTGGTATCCATGAAATCTTGTGCAAAAAAGCAAAGAGTGTCATGGGGTAGGGGTGCTGAGAGAAGGCATGACCACGTACTCTCGGATAGCAAGTGCGGTGGACCACACGACGACCGAAGGTAGCGAGGGGAGGTTGGGGTGAGGCACGAACCCCAACATTTCGCGGCGGCTGGGGTGACGTTGGGGTTCCTTCGTCACCCCAACCTACGGCGCTGATCCGAGATTCAAAGAGCCGCGAGGAGCGTGGCTTCGGTCTCAGCGCTGATCAGATAGCTCTTGTCTATCGTCTGCCTAAGCCCCGGCCTGACGGGCAAACCGTGCTCTATCTTACCGCGCGGGAGTGGCTGGATCGGGTGGGCGGGTTTTAATCCCCCCACCGCGGCGACATCTTCATCGGTATCACGGGGTCCTTGCCCCTAATACCCCGCTGCTTGCGGCCGTGACCGCTCGCGCAGGCCTTTCGATGGAGGGACCTGCCCATGACGCCACTCTGCAAGCGGCGACAGAAGCGCGCGATGCGCTCGACGCCCAGCCTCCTCCCCATGCCCGCTACCTCTGGGCGATGCTGCTCGCCCGCATCGATGAAGTCTTCCCAGTCCTCTGCCCACAGTGTGGCGAGCCGATGGGGATCCTTGCACGGCGCACGTCAAAGTCGGGTGTTATCGCATCCGATCGCTCTTTGTCTGCGTATATGAATAGTGGAAGGCTGACAACCGGCCTTACAGGCAATCGCAGGCTTGCTGGAGTCACTGCTATTGCGCGGCGCCTGCTCTGCCTTCCCGATCGAGAGCCGTCGCTTATGTCTGTGACGGACGCGTATTAACCGGGGTCTTGCTCTTACCATGGCGTAGACCTCGAGATTCTGAGGAAACCGTTATGAAACTGGCGGGAGTTTTCCCGTCCGGGCGCAAGGTCCGGAAATCTTCCATGTGCAGATCCCCAACGCTGAACTCATTGTCGCCAATCAGTACTGCCAGAACTGGTGCTGGGCGGCCTCGACCGAGATGCTGGTGCGCTCGCCAACGTCCCGCAGACGGAGTTTGTACGGCGCATCTATGGGCCTGCGCTGCCCTGTCTGCCGTCGTTCGGCAGTTTCGAGCCGATCAAACAGGCAATCGACGGGTTTATACCCGACCGGACGGCTCGCAGGTCGGTCTGACCGGCGCTTACCACTACGGCGTGCCCACGGATGTGGCTGGTATGATCCGCTCGATCACGGACGAGCGGCCGTTTATCTTCGCCTGGCAGGGCCACGCCTGGGTGGCTTACGGCATCAGGTATTTCTATACCAGTCCGACCACCATTCAGTTTACGGAGATTGAACTGATCGACCCGCTGGTGCAGCTCACGGTCGGGACCCCCCAGCCCCGGCCACAGTTTTATAGCTTCGTGGTGGGCCGAGATAACTTCGCCGACATCAACGGTACCTTCGAGCTGCTGGTCGCGCCGCAGAATAATGTTATCGGACCTATTGGCGGTGGCGGTGGTCAAGGCGGCGATCCGGTCGATGACGGCGTGGTTCTGCCGGGTGATGTACAGCTTCCGGGCGGCGTGGTACTGCCGGGCGGCGCGGTGTTCCCCGGTGGCGCTAACCTACCCGGCGGCGCTATCCTGCCGCCCGGAACCACCGGCGTGCTGCCCGGTGGTCAGCCCTTACCGGGTGGCGGTCAGGCCATCGCCGGCCCAGCCCAGTTACCGCCTAATACCACCCTGCCGGGCGGCGTGGTGCTGCCGAGCGGCGCGACCTTGCCGGGCGGCGCAACGCTACCTGGCGGCGTCATCTTGCCGTGGGACGGCCAAGATTTGCCTCCTAACAGCACACCACCCGACAATCTAGTTCTGCCGGGCCAGACGGTGCTGCCTGGCGGCGCCATCCTGCCACCGGCCGGTGTGTTTCTGCCGGGCGGCGCGGAACCGCCCGATGGCACCGTGATTCCACCCGGTTTGTACACCGGGCCGCAGTTAACGCCCGGAACCGTGCTACCCGGCGGTGCATTTTTCATCGGCGGCGGCGCACTGTTGCCGGGAGGGGTCGTGTTCAACGGCGGGCCGTTTGACTTGATCGACATCATCGAGGTGCTCGACAGGTGCACTGGCGATCCGGACTCTAATGGCGCCGCGGATCTCAACGGCGACGGCTGTGTGGATAACACCGAACCGACCATTGCACCGACGAGACCAAGACGGACGCCGTTGACCTGAACTCAACACTTACCCAGTAACTCAAGGAACAGGCGGCCCGGGACGATTTAGAGGTGCCTCTTTCCGGGCCGCTTTTTTAGCGGTTGTTCTCGGAACCGTCGCCCACCATCCTTCTTCCCCATATGGGGCGGGTTATTTAACCCGCCCCAAACGTTTTGTACATCCAAATGTGGCCGCACGTACGAAACGTTAAGGCCGGGATTACGAACCCAGGCCCGCTAAGAGTACGGGGTTGCGCATCCAAAACGTCGCCTACAGCGTATAAGGACGAGAGATGGATCACACCAGATCGGGTCTCGTCGCCTCGGTGATGCCTGGCTCATTGTGGGAGAGCGGGACGGTCCGCCCAGCGGGCTGAATAGCCATATCCAGCGTGTCCTTGGAGATATCGAGCGCGGTCAGTCCGCCCGCCGATGTTCCGCCGATGACCGCCAGCGCCATCGACGTGAGGCATGCGGGACACATAGACTCCTCCGCTCACCGCATCCGCTGCGGCGGTTCGGCCTGCGCCATTTCCCGAAGCGGCCGAATCGGCCGCACCTCGATGCTGCCCTCCTGCGCCGGCGGTATCTTCGCGGCCAACTGGATGGCTTCGTTCAGATCCCTAGCCTCGATGAGGTAAAACCCGGCAAGCTGCTCCTTGGTCTCGGCGAAGGGACCATCGGTGAGGGATACCTTGCCGTTGCGGACCCGCACGGTGGTGGCGGTCTGAACGGGCTGGAGGGCCTCCGAAGCAAGGCAATGGCCGCTCTCTCCCGAAGCGCCGCGTCGTAGGCCAGGCACTCGGCGTCGGGCATGGTTTCGAGCTTCTTCTCGTCACCGTAGACCAGGCATAGATACTTCATGGCTCACTCCAAGTCGGGGTGGAATG
This sequence comes from Gammaproteobacteria bacterium, assembly GCA_050740975.1. Lineage (GTDB taxonomy): Bacteria > Pseudomonadota > Gammaproteobacteria > JBOHHR01 > JBOHHR01 > JBOHHR01. The sequence continues at coordinate 3,986 of JBOIEE010000079.1, forward strand.
GTTGTGGATACCTTATAGTCGTTTGGGGGAATCGGAATTCGACAACAAGCCTGCCCGACGCCGCGGTCAGTGAAGAACCCATGTGCTGTTGCCGCATCGATTGGCAAGGTTCTGCTCGTGTTTGCGGCGAACGTTCCGTCGTTTCGTGCCTAGAGAGAACGTTTGCCTTTCAGTCGTTCATATCCGACGGCGACTGTCTGAGACCACCAACCACCGCTGTTTTGCTTCTGATTGACGAGATTGCTATATCACGATGCGCGAGGTCCATCGCACCCATTGTATCCAGCAGCCTGAACCACTCAGTCCAGTCTCGACCGGTTTTCGCCTTCACCGCCGCGTCGCTGCAAGGGGATCAAAGCCCTTTTTCACTCGTATGTCCTCGGTTGTATGGTTCGCCCAGGCTTTGACGACTCTCGCTTTAGGCGCGTCCCTATCGAACGCAACGATGTTAGGCGCCACCTTGCTTGAAAAGTGCCTCGGCACGCCTGTTGATTTCCTCTGGCGTGAGATCCTCCTTGTGGGTAGCGAGAAACCAAACATGCGCGAAAGGATCTTCCAGCGTACCCGTGCGGTCACCGTAAAACTGGTCTTGCACTGGCTTAACCGCCTTTGCCCCAACACCGAGCGGCATCGTAATCTTCGCCCCCGCACTGACGGCACGCTCGACGACCGCGTCGACATCCTCGACTTGGAGGTGGATTGTGACCGGCGAACCTTTGAGTGACTTCGGTCCGAATGAACCCCAGTCAGGGAATTCGTCGACTAGCATGAGCGTCGAATCACCGATTCGTATGCAGGCATGGATGAGTTTTCCCTGCGGGCCCGGCCGCCGTGCCATTTCCACGGCATTGAACGCCTTTTTGTAGAACTCAATGGCATCGGCCGCGCCGGCGCAAATCAAGTGTGGCGTCACCGTGTGCATCCACTCTGGAACTGGCTTTACTTGTGGCATGAGATCCTTCTGGTTTCGGGTTAGGAGCTGGGCTTCCGGACGGACTCGATCGGATGAACCCAGGCTCTATTTACAAAATGACTACCCCGGAGCGCAGAGTCTCTGTTTTCAGGAGCTTTAGCGCCCTTCTGTCCTGGATGTTCTTGAAGGTCGGCCTGCCACTGCCAAATATGACGGGATTGACGAAAAACCGGTATTCTTCGATCAAGTCGAGACGCATGAAGGTCAATGCGCTCCCGTTTGCTGCAGTGGGAGCACGATGTCGAAGGTCAGGACGTCCGGCGCATAGCTGGACATGAGCCCGTCGATGTCCTTGGCGCGGAGTGCTTGCAGCCAGCGGTTCACCAGTTCGTGGATGTCGGCTACGTCCGTCGCATTGGCAGATTCGGATGCCCATGATTTTTCTCCTTTGTCGAAAACGGATAGGGTACTCAGGTTTCGCCGCGGGTGTCATGCATGCGGCAGAGGGTTATTTCCCCGAACCGCAACAGGACCCCAAACCCTTGGTGTCGTCGCCATACTTGTCGTGGTGGCGGAGCCACTCATACGTCGGCGTTTGCGGCCACCCCTCGGGTGAGTCCTCCCATTCCTCCTGCCGGCCGAACGGCGTCAGGTCGAGGTAGTTGTAGGTGCCCATGAGCAGGTCGACGCCGCGGGCGTAGGTCGAGTAAGTGTGATAGAGGCTGTCGCCATCGCGCAGAAAAACGCTCAGGCCGTGGGCCTCGCTCGTCGTGAACCAGGCCTCACCCTTCGCCTCGAGCGTCGCCTTGTCCTGGTAGTTGTACTCGACGGGGGCGACGGCTTCGTCCTGCGTGACGTGGAAGTCGTAGTTGAAGTCGCTGCCGAACGAGGAGTACCATGGGACAGTCCAGCCCATGCGCGCCTTGAACGGCTCGATCTCGGCCAGCGGCGCACGGGAGACGAGGACTAGAGAAGTGTCGCGGGCGCGCAGATGCGCGAGGTGGCCGATGTTGTCGACCAGGAACGAGCAGCCCGAACAGCCCTCGTCCCAGGGCTCCCCGGACTTCCCGGGAGGTGGATCGTTCGGGTCGAACATGAAGTGGTACACGATGAGTTGGCGGCGGCGGCGGTCGAACAGATCGAGCAGACTCGCCTTACCGGCCGGACCTTCGAACACATAGTTCTTGTCGATCTTCACCATCGGGAGCCTGCGACGCTCGGCGTTCAGCGCGTCGCGCGCCCGAGTGAGTTCCTTTTCCTTGGTGAGCAACTCCTTGCGCGCAGCGAGCCATTCGTCGCGCGAAACGACCTGTGGATAATGCATTCGTGCTCGTTGTCATCGTGATTTCTCCTATGATTCCGCTGCTGTCCCTGGCCGCCCGGAGCGCCTCAGGCGCTGCTTCTTCCGCCGATAGTTCGCCGTCATGAACGCGTGCCATTGTCCGTCATCGCCCAGCACATGCGATGTCATCACCCGGTGGTCGCCGCTCTTTAGCTCGATCACGTCCTTGTACTTCGCCAAGGCCCCATCGCCAATGCAGCTCGGGCCCTCGGCGTTGAGTGTCAGCATGTTTTTCTGCTCATCCAAGGCCCCATCGTACACCCACAGGTAGGTCATCATCGATCCCACCCAGGTCCCCACGTACCGCTGCTTTTGCGTGTCATAGCCCAGCGTCATCAAGGTTGTCGCCATACCTCCGCCGGGCTGCTCATCGCCGGGCTCCCGCACGCTCGCTCACCAGGCTGACGAATATCTCTTCCAGCGAGCTCTGGCGGGTGTTCAGGTCCTTGAATCCGATCCCCAGATCGCTCATCCGCTTGAGCAGCGACGGGATACCGGCGCGCTCGTCCTTGGCATCGAAGGTGTATTCCAGCTCGCTCCCTGCGTTATTCAGCGCCAGGCGCCAGTCACCCAATTCGGCGGGGATCGCCGCTAAGGGCTCCAAAAGATGCAGCGTCAATTGTTTCTTGCCGAGCTTCTTCATCAGCTCGGCCTTTTGCTCGACCAGGATCACCTCGCCTTTGCGGATCACCCCGATCCGGTCGGCCATTTCTTCGGCCTCGTCGATGTAGTGAGTGGTCAGGATAATGGTCACGCCGCCGTCGCGCAGGCGCCGCACCAGCGCCCACATGTCGCGGCGCAGCTCCACGTCCACGCCCGCCGTCGGCTCGTCCAGGAACAGGATCTCCGGTTCGTGCGACAGGGCCTTGGCGATCATCACGCGCCGCTTCATACCGCCCGACAAGGTCATGATCTTGTCCTTGCGCTTGTCCCACAGCGACAGGTCGCGCAGCACCTTCTCGATGAGCACCGGGTCCGGCGCGCGCCCGAACAGCCCCCGGCTGAAGCTCACCGTCGCCCACGGCGTCTCGAAGGTGTCGGTGGTCAGCTCCTGCGGCACCAGGCCGATCGTCGAACGGGCCGCGCGATAGTCGCGCACGATGTCGTGGCCGTCTGCGACCACCACGCCCGTCGTCGGAGTGACGATCCCGCAGACGATGCTGATCAGTGTCGTCTTGCCCGCGCCGTTGGGACCCAGCAGGGCGAAGATCTCACCCGTACGGATCTCGAGATTGACGTTCTTCAGCGCCTGAAGACCCGAGGCGTAGGTCTTCGTCAGGTTCGAGATGGAGACGATCGGCCGCATCCGCTAAGCGTATCGCAATCGCACGGTTCGCGCGCTCCCCGACTCAATCCGGAAGCTCGGCCAGTCGTCGCTCGAGAAACCGCCGCTCCGGCTCCTGCCGCGTGAGGCCAAGGGCGCGTTCGTAGGCGGCTCGCGCTTCGGCCGTTCTTCCCAGCCGCCGGCACAGGTCCGCCCGCGCCGCGTGCGCCAAGTGGTAGTCCGCGAGATCGCCGCGCGCCAGGATGGCGTCGATCAACGCGAGACCGGTCGCAGGGCTATCGCGCATCGCCACCGCCACAGCGCGGTTCAGCGCGATCACAGGTGACGGATCGACCCGCGCTAGTACATCGTAGAGCCCGACGATCTGCGCCCAGTCGGTCGCCGCTGCGTTGGGCGCCTCGGTATGCACCGCGGCGAGCGCCGCTTGCAGCGTGTAGGGGCCAAAGCGGCGCGACGACAGGGCCCGCTGCACAAGCGCGGTCCCTTCCGCGATCTGATCCCGGTTCCAGAGCGAGCGGTCCTGATCCTCCAGAAGGATCAGATCCCCCGTCAGCGAGGTGCGGGCGGCACGCCGCGAGTCGTGCAAGAGCATGAGCGCGAGGAGGCCCATCGCCTCCTGCTCCGGCAGTAACTCGATGAGCAACCTGCCTAAGCGGATCGCCTCGCCCGAGAGATCGGCCCGCGTCAGCGACCCGCCCGAGGACGCGGCGTAGCCCTCGTTGAAAACGAGATAGATCACGCGCAGCACGGTGTCCAGCCGGTCTGGCAGATCGGCCTGTGTCGGCACCTGATAGGGAATGCGCGCGTCGCGGATCTTCGCCTTGGCGCGCACGATGCGCTGCGCCAGCGTGGGGGCGGGTGTGAGGAAGGCGTGGGCGATCTCCTCGGTCGTGAGGCCGCACACCTCGCGCAGCGTCAGCGCCACCTGCGCGTCCGCCGATAGGACCGGGTGGCAGCAGGTGAAAATGAGTCTCAGCCGGTCGTCCTCGACGCTTTCTTCTTCCCTCGCTGCAGTGTCATCGCTGGCGGTGTCGGCTTGCTCGGCGACATCCTCCAGCGCGTCTAAACGGGCGCGCCGGCGCAGACCGTCGATGCCCTTGAAACGACCGGCCGACACCAGCCACGCCCTAGGATTAGCGGGCACACCATCGCGCGGCCACTGCTCGAGCGCCGCCCTGAACGCATCGTGCAGCGCCTCCTCGGCGAGGTCGAAGTCGCCAAGCAGCCGGATCAGGGTGGCGAGGACGCGGCGCGATTCGGCGCGGTAGACGGCGTCCACCGTTTCGCTCACCCCTCCGGCAACGCCGACGGTCATCAGTCGCCTGCCCCAGGTCTTCCCGAGTAGATCCGAGAATGCCTGCCGCCGCAGCGGCAAGGTTCCTAGGCGGGATTCTGCATGTTGTAGGTGATGGCGCTGATCATGGCTCCTTGCGGGTCCTGAATCACACAAAAGCGGCCGACGCCGGGGATGTCCTGCGGACCAAAGCAGACTTTGCCGCCCAGCTCCAAGGCGAGCTTGGCGCTAGCATCCACGTCGTCCACCGTGACATAGACGCCCCAGGATGGTGGCATGCCTTCATCACCGGGCGGCCGAGCCATGATGCCGCCCATCTGCTCCCCGCCGTATTTCACCAGGGTGTACTCCATGCCTGGCATAGGCGCGGGCTCCAGGGTCCAGCCGAAGAGCTTGGTATAAAAACGCTTGGCTGCCGAAACGTCGGTTGTCAGCAGTTCGCACCAGCTAAATGCGCCGTGGAGTTTGTATTTGTTGTTCATAGATACCTCCTTAGTTTAATGGGTGAAAGCCTATCATATGCTGCCGAACGCAAACGCGGTTATCGGGCGTCACCAAGGATTGTATGTGCCGAAGTTCCACAGATGGCCTTCCAAATCGCGGCAACTAAACCCCCGGCCCCGTAGTCCTCATCCTTGCTCTCGATTAAAGTCTAAGCACCCGCGGCTTTCGCGCGAGCATAAACGACGTCAGCGTCATAGACGATGACGTACGCGCTCTGAGTTTCGGCGCCACCTGCCCGCGTGTGGGACCTCGCAACCGGGCGGCCGATCAACACCCTGCGGTTCCCGATCAACGCGGAACAAGAGGGCCGGCTGTTTGCGCTCGCGCTGCACCCGAACGGCCGCATCGTCGCAGTAGCGGGTTGGACCGGGTGGGACTGGGACGGGGAGGCCTCCGTCTACCTGTTCGATGTCGATAGCGGGGAGATACTGCACCGCCTGCTGGGGCTCCCGAACGTGGTCGGTTTTTTAACCTTTTCCAGGCAGGGAGAGTTCTTAGCGGTCGGCCTTGGAGGCAGCGGCGGCGTACGAATATACAGAGCAACCGATCTCACGTTGATAGCCGAAGGAACGGGTTACGGCCAAACCGTGCTCGAGATCGACTTCGATGCCGAAGGCCGCATGGTGACGACCTCGCTGGACAGCCATGTGCGCTTGTACGACAAGAGCTTCAAGCTGTTGAAGAAACAGCAAGTACATGAGCGTTTCACCCCGGTATTTGTCCGCTTCTCGCCCGATGGCACGAAGCTCGCGGTTGGCTCTTACTCGCCGCGAGTGGCGGTGCTCTCGGCGAATGTCCTCTCGCGGCTCTACATGCCAGGCAGCGAGATGCCGCACGCGCAGAAAAACCTACCGGGTGTGGCTTGGTCGCCGGACGGGCAGTCGCTCTATGCCATAGGTGATTTTACGGGCAGCGAGGAAACGTCCATCTATCGCTGGGAGGATGGAGGGCGTGGTCCGATGAGGGCGTTGCCCGCCGCGCGGCTGCGCATCACCGCCCTTGAGCCGCTTGCGGGACCGGCGCCTGGTTTATGCCGCCGAGGACCCCGTGTTGGGACTCATGGACGCGACCGGTGCTAAGGTGTGGTTTCAGGGTGCTGGGATCGCAGACTTTCGTGACATTGGGGAGACCTTGCGCGTCTCTCACGATGGTGCTGCCATACAATTCGCCTATGAACGCGCTGGGAAGGATCTCGCCCATATCGCGGTTTTGGAATCTGAGGGGATTATGCCCGAACCCCTGCAATCCGAAGAGACTCTTGGGCCGATCACCGAGTCGCCCGGCCTGGCCGTTACGGACTTCAAAGATCACCTTGAACCAAAGCTCAACGGAAGACCTTTGTTTCTCGATCGCAGGGAGATTCGCGCAGCCTCGCCATAGCGCCCAATGGTCAGTCGTTTCTGCTGGGTTCGGAATGGACGCTGCGGTTATTTGATCGCAAAGGAGGACTTTATTGGCAGGTCCCGTTATCGCAGATCCCCTGGGCCTTGGCGATCAGTGGTAACGGTCGGGTGGCCGTTGCTGCGCTTTCAGACGGAACGATCCAGTGGTACAGCATGAAGAACGGGCGGGAGCTCTTTGCGCTCTTCCCATCTAAGCCACCGAGAGCAGAGGATCGGCAATGGATCGTCTGGACGCCGGACGGATTCTACGATTCCTCCGAGTATGGCGATAATTACGTCGGCTGGCATATTAATCGCACTCGTGACCAAGCTGCCGATTTTTTCGTGCTGTCCAGTTCGAACGGGTTCTGTACCGACCCAGCGCCGTAGCCGAGTACTTCTCGTGCATGCTGGGCATGGTTGATATCGATTGTGCGGCCCTGTCCTCGCCCGATCTCTCGCGCCTCACGGCCAACGCGCCACCTCGGTTTGGCCTCTTTACGATAACACCCGAAGTACCGACTTCCGGTCGTGCGAAAGCCCTGTTGAGGGGATGAACAGCCTCATTTGCCCGACCAGTTGACAGCCTTTGGGATCTCGGGCGGGATCGGTCATGGCTTGAAGCGCCTGTTCATGTCCCACCCACCCCTAGACGAGCGGATAGCCGCTCTACGCCGATTCGGCGGATAAAATCCACCCACGCTGGGCCATGGGTCAGCTACGAGCGTCAGTGCAGGGTTCGCCTGCGCGAGCAATCCTACACGGCTGTCGCTGAAGCGTTGGCGTACGAATTTAAGACGAACGTAGCGGCGTCGTAGGCCCGACGCTTTCGGCATACGGGATCCGGGCGCTCAAGGTGCTCGCCCGCGCTATCGGTTATTGCTATCTAGCCAGCGGCGGCTGCCTCTAAAGGGCTAGCCGTCACCCTACCGTAATAGGTAATTTGCTTTCCCGCTTTAGTTGTGTGTCTACATCCAGCTTTAGCCGGATACCTTGTGGCGGCTCAGACGGCCATACTAAGCATTAACGGAGTTCGAACGATCACGCGAGAGCTTCGGAGTCGAGCGATGGGTGCCGCGAGTGCCCGGCTTCGGGCAGGGATTGAATAGCGGCGACCATAGGTTCAGAGGTACGTGCTGACCACCGAGGCGTGTTTGCCGGTGGCGTTCTGCCTCGGGCGGAATGACCCCAAGGGCGTGACCACTGAATACTCTCGACTTTGTGATCACGCGCATCGTTCTCGCGGCAGCGGCCTATGGACGGCAGATCATGTTGGAGGCAGATCATGTTGGAGTGGCGTTTTGTATTGGTCCTAGTAGCCACAGTGGCAGTCATCGCCTTTGCGATCGCCTACGCAAGAGGCGGCACCACATCGAAGAATGACCCAGTCCCCGAAGACGATGTGAAGATGGGCAAGATCCCATTAGACCGAGAAAACGACAGGAGGTAACTCATGTTTACGTTAAAAACTTATGGTTTCCTGTTGTTGTCGATGGCACTGGTGCTTATAGCGGCCAGCTTCAACGCGAGTGCATTGCGGAAGCAGGTCGGAGACAAGGTCTCGCTCGATGTCCTGCGTTGGTTGGGCACCAAAGAGCGGCTTACGGTGAAAGCAACGCTTGCCGAGGAGCTTACCACCGGTACACTCCCAGGCGAGATGAGAAATCCCCGCCTGGGCGTTCCGGACTTTGGAGACATTCCGAGTGTTCCGCCCGTCAAAGTCGAGGGGGTGATGCTGTACGAGGTTGAAGGAGGGAGTCGGGCGGGGGCCAATGGCTTGCAGGGCGGCGACATCGTTATGTCCGTAAACGAACGGCCTGTCGCTGATCTGAGAGACTTCTTGGACCTGGTGAATCGAGAGCAGTCAGCATTGCTCCTGTACGTGCTCCGAGGTGATATCGCCGCCTTCATAGTTGCGAAGTGACGGAGGCGGCGGCGAGGACAGTTGTAGTCCATGAATCCATCTATTAAGGGTACGGGTGTTAGCCCTTTTTTTAGTTCTTTTGGGTAAGAAACACATGAAACGCCTCAGGTACCTAACCGGTTTTTGTCTGATCCTGAGCTCGATCCTGCCGGCCCCGCTGTTAGGCCAAGCCTACCGCGAACCCGCGGCGACCCGAACAGTGGAAATCGGTGAGCCCGAGCCTTTTTGTCCCAAGCCCCAAACGGAGTGGCGTGAGTCCCAGGTCA
>JBOIEE010000080.1:0-8736 GCA_050740975.1 Gammaproteobacteria bacterium
CCACGTGCTTGTATAACGCGCGGTCGATCTGAGCGCGGGTCGCCCGCACCGCAGGCCCTTTACGCGCGTTTAAAATGCGAAATTGGATCCCCGCCCGATCCGCCGCGCGCGCCATCATCCCGCCCAAGGCGTCGATTTCCTTGACCAGATGTCCCTTGCCGATACCGCCGATGGCGGGATTGCAGGACATTTGACCCAGGGTCTCGATGTTCTGAGTCAAAAGCAGCGTCCGCGCGCCCATGCGCGCGGCGGCCAAAGCCGCCTCGGTACCGGCATGCCCGCCGCCGACAACGATGACGTCAAATCGCTCGGGATGATGCATAACCGCCTGCGAACCGTGTGAGGTACTGGAAATAGTACACAAACATGGACCCCGCCGTACAGGAGATCGCCTTTGCCTTTGCGGCAGGCGTAAGAGTTCGTGGAGAAGGGCGACTCTTGCCGGTGACGAGGAGAGGATGCAACTAATCAGAAAATGGGCCCCGAACACCTCGCGCGGTTTCGGTAATACCTCGGTCCTGCCGGAATAGTATTCTGGCAGTACCTACCTACCCCTCGGCCCGCAGCTTGAATCCTCGCCGATCCTAGCGGGCAGTGAAGCGACCCAGCGCTTACAGGCCTCCTCATTACCTCATTACCTCAGCGGAAATAAAACCCGCCGCGAAACCCAAAGCCGTGGTGAAAGCCATGGTGCCCAAATCCGTGTCCGAAGCCGTGATGCCGAAAACCGTGGGTTCCGTAATGCGGAAAATAATAGCGCGGGAAATGGTGCTTGAACCCCGGGTGGACCCTCAAGCCGTGATGGCGAAAACCATGATGGCCAAAACCGTGGTGGCGGAATCCGTGATCGCCAAAACCATGATGCTTGAATCCGTCGTGGCCAAAACCGTGATGGCCGAATCCAAAGTGCCCATGAAAATCGCCCACGCGGATGTAACCCGTCGAGCTGCCGGAATAGTGTTTTTCCTCGCTAAGCTCAGCAAAGGTCGCGGGTGTTGCAAGCGCCAGCGATAGGCAGGCGGCTCTTATTACATGCATTCTCATCATTGCGCTCCCGATGTTGGTTCAGGGTGACGCGCACCCAAAGCGAAGGCGTGGCCTTATGTTTCTTTGACGCCTGGGCTGCGGTGCTGTTCCTTCAATTTGGCATAATGCTTGGCCGAGTACTCCAGAAACTGCAACTCCCGCGCGTTCAGGCGGCGTATTTGTTTCGCTGGGATCCCCATCCAAAGATGGTCGCCCGCTAAGATCTTACCGGCCGGGACGAGACTTCCGGCACCCAAGCTCACGCGCGGTTCCAGCACCGCTCCATCCATTACGGTTGCCGCCATGCCGATGAGGCAATAATCGCCCACCGTGCATGCGTGCAAGATGGCTTTATGCCCCACGGTGACATAATTGCCGATAGTCAGCGCATAACCGCCCGGTGAGAACTCGCCATCGTGGGTCACGTGCAAAACCGATCCGTCTTGCACGTTCGTGTAATCGCCGATGCGGATGGCATGAACATCGCCGCGCGCGACAACGAGCGGCCACAGCGAGCTGTGCTCGCCTACAGTAACATCCCCGATGACCACCGCAGAGTCATCGACATACGCGGTAATGGCGATACGGGGCCGCTTGCCCTCAAAGCTCCTGGTCGTCATCCAGCCGTAATATAAATTAACGCAACTTTTACTATCATACGATTACAATTCGTACCGTGGGGCGCTCTGTTGCCGTTTCCGGGAAGGGATCGGAAGCCGAAGAAATTGCTCTTTCAATACAGGATGTTCATTTGCAACCCATAACGTATCCTATCTGAAACAAAACTTCGCTTATACGCTTATACCCGTGGAGAAAGATTTTTTGACACCGACATCTCGTTTGACCCCGACAGCGCATAAGCGGGCCACCGGTTTCACCCGCTTGTGGAAAGCCTTAGGCTATTCGATCAACGGCTTGCGATCCTCCTATCGATATGAGGAAGCCTTTCGCCAAGAAGTTCTCCTCGGCGCTTTCTTGATCCTTCTCGCGTTTTTGATGCCCGTTTCCAGCCTAGGCAAGCTGTTATTGGTGAGTAGCGTTCTATTGGTGTGGATCACCGAGCTTCTCAATTCCGCTGTCGAGGCTGTCGTCGACCGAGTGTCCATGGAATACCATGAGCTCGCGAAGCATGCCAAAGACGCGGGCAGCGCCGCCGTATTGGTCAGCCTGCTTTTTTGCCTCATCGTCTGGGTATGGGTCCTTAGCGATCGCTTTTGGTGAATCTTGGGCAGCGGCCGACATGTGCTAACTCATTGAAGAGCCAAAAGATCGGCATTCAAGCATGAAGCAGTGCATCCAGTGCTAGCGGCGTGATTGTCCAGTTTCAGCAAACACCCACTGGAGCGAGTAGGGTAGGGCGGCGTGGCGCTTAGCGAGTTTGAAATCATCCAGCGGTTTTTCCACCGTGGGGGGATATCGCGCCAGGATGTGGCGCTCGGAATAGGCGATGACGGAGCAGTGGTGCGGGTTGCGGATGGGTGTGACCTGGTTATCAGCACAGATATGTTGATCTCCGGTGTACACTTCTCGGCCGACGCTGAGCCTATTGATATCGGGTTTCGGGCCCTCGCGGTAAACTTAAGTGACCTCGCTGCTATGGGGGCCGAGCCGGCCTGGGCGACTTTGGTGTTATCCTTGCCTGAAGCCAATGAGCTCTGGCTAAGCGCGTTTGCGCGGGGCTTTTTCGCACTGGCGGACGAAGCGTCGGTGCAATTGATCGGCGGCGATATAACCCGCGGCCCCTTAACCATCACGGTGTCGGTATACGGATCGGCGCCGCGAGGTAAGGCTTTGTTGCGCTCGGGCGCGCGCCCGGGCGATCTGATCTTTGTCACGGGAACCTTGGGGGATGCAGCCGCCGCCCTGGAACCAGACCTCAAAACGGCTTCTGCGATACATACCCAGGCATTGAGACAGCGGCTTCTGCGCCCCGTGCCGAGGTTCATCGTGGGTATCGCTTTGCGCGCGGTGGCGAGCTCGGCGATTGACATTTCCGATGGCTTAGCCTCGGACTTGGGACATGTCGTAGAAGCGAGCGGTGTCGGCGCCAGGATAGAAGTCGCCTCGTTGCCGCTTTCGGAGGCCTTATGCCATTTGCTAATGCGGCAGCGAGCGTGGGAGCTTGCCTTGAGCGGGGGCGATGACTACGAACTGTGTTTTACCGCTCCTGCCAGGCACGAGGCATTGGTTGCGCGCTTGGCGCACTCGAGCGATTGCCCGATCACTCAGATCGGCGTTATCGAGAGCGAGCTTGGTCTCCGCTGGATAATGCCCGATGGCAGTCTTATGGCGATTGCCCGGCCGGGTTACCGGCATTTTTAGGGCACTTCGATTAATTCGAGGGCCCGGTGGTGCAAGGAGATGCCGCGAATGTTTCAAGCAGGTAACAGTCTGAAAAAGATTTTTCGAGTCCCCTTAGTCTAGTCCACCCAAGTGCAGAGCCCAACAGCAGTAAGCCTAGCGAAAACATTTTGAACCTTTGCCGCGGACTCCCGGGTTCTTTACTCTATGGCCCTGTTTTGCGATTCAAGTTTCTCAAGATATGGTTTAGTATGCCGGCTGGCAGCCAAATGTCTTAACCTTATTGAAAGAGCCTATCGTATGAACTGGAAAGAGCAATTTGACAAGGCGATCGGGACCCTGAAAGGCCTCGCAGAGAGCGGTCCGATCAAAGATCTCACGTCCAAGGCCAAGGTGACGGCAAGCGATCTCGCGAAGAGGGCCAAGGAAGGGGCGCTCAGCGCCGCGGAGGCCTTTGTGGAGGCTAACGCCGACCCCTCAGCCGTCAAGGTCCGTTACCTCAACGCTGACTTCAGCATCGTTTCGCCCTCGAACGGCCTCGAGATCACGCGTCCCCAAGGCGGCACTCTGGCGATTTCGGACGGCGTCGGTAATGCCGTGGTCATTAACGCCTCGGCCGCAGGGGCCCAAGTCACGGAGACGGTCGGCACGGTCAAGAAGCTTAACGACAATACCTATGACTTGGGCGCCGAGGACGGCATTAACGTGGTAGTCTTTAAGAGCTGACGAGAGAGAGATTGTAGAAGCCCTTAGAGGCGTGGCCTAATGAGAAGAGCTATTAGCACCTGTCGAAGACCTTGGCGACACAAACCGGGATGACGATCGCCTGGCTGACCCGCCAGCGCTTGCTATCCGTTCGCGCGCTTTAGATGCGTGCCCACGGCTATACCTGATGTCATCGTGTGCTCCACTACCGTGACCGTTTCGCCGGGAGCGAAATGGGTCGCACGCAGTGCGCCCGCAGGGCGCGGGCCAAGGATGGCTCGCGACTACCGCCCGGTGCGGACCCGCATGCCGTGGTGGTGGGGGGCTAGAGGCCAATCACCCCCGGCTACCCGATTGGGCGGCTTCGGTTTGCGCGGCGGACATGGCCTGAACAAATAAATGAGGTTGCTCTGGAGAAATGAGCCACGGGCGACCACTAGTGCACTCGATCCAAACGAGGTCATTGATCCGGGAAATATACATCTGGACAATTCCTCGTCTTTGCGTCCAAAGCCAGCCGAACCCGCCCCAGAGACCTCCCGCGCCGACGCGCACACCCCACCCGACCTCACGTTTTAGATCTCGACCATTGATGGTTCGTACGTGCGAAATGTTTGCGCGCCCAATTTGGCGCCGCTTGAGCGGCCAGATCACTTCGAGCGCATCCTGACGAACGACAAAGTGAGTGGGACGAAACAGAAGCCAGACCCAAGAATAGATGGCCAGCAATAGGATTGCGGGCGCAAGTAGGAAAGGCGGACCCAGGAATGAACCAACCAAGAACAAGACGGGAAGCGCCAGAAGGGCAACCGTGACAGACCGGATCAGGGTACACATCGGTGCGATTCGAAAGCTCTTCACGGCTGAGGAAGGAGTGGCACGTCAGACGCCCAAACGGCAAAGCTCAGCGGCGCGGATATCCGCGTCCAATGGAGCGCTTGGTTGGGCGTCACTACGAGATACGTTTAGGTGCCGACGTTCCTTGACGTGAAACAAAATCATAAGGGCAACCACGAGAATTAGGATCAGCACGCACATGCTCGTCGCGGAGACGTTGTTTGGGCCACCGAAGCCCATTACCGTCCATTGTCCGGCCCGGTCCGCAATGAAGACTGCTAGGATCGAGAACAATCCTAGGATCGGCAGAAAGACCCGAGCTGCGCGATAAACCGATAAACGCACGCGAGAGAACCACAGCCAGGTACCAAACAGGTTCGGAATGAGAAAGCAACCAAACACAAGAGCCGCGGTATCAGAGCTACGACCGACTAAGACGACAGCCATAATTAGCAGCCAAAGAGTGCCTCCAAGCTGCAATCCGAACCAACCGGCGTTCCATTGTGGAACCGGATTATCTGGGGATACGTCAGGGCCACGCTCGAATTTTTTTCTGTACATCATTGGACAAATAAATCGAGCCTGGCCCCTTTAGCTCCGCTACTCCAAGTCTTTCTCCCGAACTGGGTCGCCAGCACTTAAATCCTGACGTAGCCGTCGCCCGACACACATCAACAAATGGGAGGCCAAAAAACCATCCAACGGCTTTCTCGTTTCCAGGTCCTCGCGGGCCAGAATTGTGCCGGCTACGACGTCCCGTGAAGCGACCACGCCCTGAAGAAACAAGGCACGAATAGGCTCTAAGGATTGAGCCACGCAATCCTTGTCTAGTGGATTGGCTATTGCGCGCTCGACGAATCGAACACCGGTTACCATTTCTCGTAGTTCCGGGGAAGTCACAGAGGCTGGGACATCGGGGCCAAACGCCTCCCTGGAGAACGCTATGTGAACTTCGATTATGTTAGCTCCAAGAGCTGCAGCGGCGATGCCCGCGTACATCGTGCCCGAGTGATCGGACAAGCCTACAGGGCACCGATATCTGTCTCGAAAAAAATCAAGGAGATTCAGGCCGAGTTTTTCTGGTGGGCAAGGATACTTCGCCGTCGACTGCATGACGGCCACGGGGATACCACGGCTTGCGAAGACCCGAACTGCCTCATCGATCTCTTTCAGGTAGCTCAGTCCCGTCGAAAGGATCACCGGCAGTCTCGTCTTTGCGATACGCTCAAGAAGGGGTAGGTTTGTCACCTCTCCTGACGGTATCTTCCATACCGGCATATCAACTCGCTCGAGAAGCTCTACAGCTGTAATCGAAAATGGTGAGCTGTAGAATAAGAGCCTCCGTGCGCGTGCATGGTCACGTAGCTCTATCCACTGCTCTTCAGTAAACGCTGTTCTTACCCAGTAGGCAAAACGGGTTCGATCTTGCGAACTCAGGGGAACCCTAGACCGCTCCCTCGGCGAGCTCTCGGCATCGGCAATGTGAGTCTGAAACTTGATAGCATCCACCCCGGCGGCCGCCGCGAGGTCTATGAACGCGTGCGCAGAACCTACACTGCCATCGTGCGCAAGAGCCACTTCTGCGACGATGAAACAAGGCTGGCCCGCCCCAATACTGCGGTCCTCTATTTCCAGCGTAGGCGGCTGCATATCTTCAACACTGACTGCGGGAGGCACGCGCAGGATCCCCGGAGTTCGGGGGTGGACCTGCCCCACTTCTCCAGATATTTCTCCACTTGCGCGGGCGTGAGTTGCGCCATCTCGTACCACCGTACTGTCTGTCGAACAGGCGCCAATTTCGCCTCTCTCGTCTGCCACAGAAGAAACGCTGTCAAGCCGAGTATTTCTATAGCTGCAGCTGCCAGCAACCAACACCGATATTTTATGCTCAGGCATCCCGCAACAGCGAGCATCCACAAAAGCCCGAAAAAAGCTATAAGCACGAGCACGAAAATCCAACACATCTTTCCAATATAGGTGATACGTTTGGGGGGCTCACCCTCTTTTTTTGCAACCTTTTTTGCAACCTTCTCAATCCTATTCCAGGCATGCCAACCGATGTCTCTGGTATCCCCTCCCTTTTGCGCACCGGGATCCCCGTGGAACACAGTCAGGAAGCCTCCGAGCCGGTCCGCGGCGCGCTCGAACGTTAGCGCCGACCAGGACTCGAGCATTGCGATCCCTGCGGCCACAACCGAAAGTAAAAGAAGTGCTCCGAACTTCAGTTCAGTGGACAACACCTTGTTCGCCAGCTCCGCATTCGCCCAAAGAAATGCTGCTACGGCCGCGATCTCGATTAAACCGAATCGCCACGCCCTGTAAGCCCGCTCGGACAAAGACAGCATTTCTGTCCTTAAGGTGTCATACTCCTCTTTTGTTGCCATCGTGCAGGTTTCGATCCTCTTCATCGTTTTCGGCATACAGCGGATAGCGTTGTTGTCAACACACTTCGCAGACGGCCGCGTTCTTTCCTTCGTTTTTCTGTACGTTCATCGAGGCAGATAACGATTAGTTAAGCATCACGCCCTTGAGCGAAAAAACAACACCGTGCTTCCCGATTCTCGGTACCGACCGAAGCCCCTGGGGGTGATGCTTCAACGGATTGTTGGACAGGCCCGCCCCGAAGGTGGGCTATGGAGTTCGAAGGCGTGTGGTTGGTTTGGATCACGGCCACGGAGCCCCCCCGGCGCAGCGTTCTTAGGCCAAGAAGTATATATAATGCCTCTTGGCACGGAAGGAGCAAAAAGTATAGTACGTTATAATTCTCTTATCCCATAGTCTAGGCGTGAAACTATGCGACAGGAATATGCTACCGCACTTGCGAAGCTTAGTTTCTACCGGAAAACGCCAGCACGGCAGCGGCGCGATGCCCCCGTGGACCGAGGCACTCTGAGGGCTATCCTTCGCCAGGCAAACCTAACGGGCGATGAGCTTACCCAAGCTCTTGTAGCTGCCATAGCCCAGTGGCGGCGGATCTCGCTACTCTGGGGCGACCCGGGGCGCCTGCTCACGTTTGGTTGATCGGGTAAAGCAGAGTGTCTATACTCGCATTTTCGCTGCGATACGGTATCGGATGGAAAACCCCACAATGGGTGGCGCAGCGGATCCCAGGGTTCAGCAACGGGGGCTGACAGGCAAAAATAGCCGTGCACAGGCGCTGCCGGGCCATGAAAAGATCGCCTATAGAATCGTTGCCGCGCAAGCCCTGGTTACCGTTGTACTTGCGTTGCTATTGCTGGGGATAAGCGGCGGACGGTCGGCCTATTCGGCGCTGGTGGGAGGGCTGGTCAGTGTATTCTCGAATTTTTATCTAGCGGCGAAACTGTTTCGTTTCGAGCGCGGTGCGGCGCCCGCCAGCATAGTGCGGGCGTTTTATATCGGGGAAGGCATCAAAATCCTGATCACGGCGGCCTCGTTTGTTGTTATTTTTGCCGTGTTGGACACGGAAGCGTTGTATGTGTTGCTGACTTATGGCGCGACATTACTGGTCTACTGGTTCGCACTGATCGCGACGCCATCGAAATAGCAAGAGATGACTGCCGAGAAGCATGAAGGTCCCGCCAACGCGACCGAATACATCGTCCACCACCTGACCAACCTTAAGACAGGGGAGGGGTTTTGGACCTTTCATCTCGACACCCTGTTTTTCTCTGTCGCCTTGGGCCTCTTTTTCGCGGTTCTTTTTCGTTACGTCGCGAAGCGCGCGACTTCCGGCGTTCCCGGCCGGCTGCAAAACTTCATCGAGATCTTGGTCGGGTTTGTCGATCAACAGGTTAAAGATTCCTTCCACGGCAAAAGCAGGCTCATCGCCCCACTCGCGCTCACCATCTTCGTGTGGGTGTTTTCGATGAATTTTATGGACCTGCT
>JBOIEE010000081.1:0-10572 GCA_050740975.1 Gammaproteobacteria bacterium
GCGTACAGTAGTTCGAGAATTCGCTTCCGCCGCGCCTGGCCAGTCAGCCGCTGGTGTTGGGTCAAGGCCTCGCCGATCTGGGTGCCCACGCTGAGCACAGGGTTGAGCGAGGTCTGGGGTTCTTGAAAGATCATCGCAATACGAGCACCTCGAACGGCTCGCATCGCCTTCTCCGGGAGTCTGAGCAGGTCGTCGCCGTTGAGTCGGACGTTACCGGAAACAACGCGGGCGGGGTGCGGCAATAAGCGCATGATGGTAAGTGCGGTTATGGATTTGCCGCAACCGGATTCCCCGAGCAGCACAAACGTCTCGCCGCGGTTGATGATAAACGACACCCCTTCGACCGCGCGCACCGGGTCATTCTTTGGGCCAAACCATGTTCTTAGATCTTCAACTGCCAAGAGTGGCGCGGTGGTCAATTGCTCAAGTTTCCCCTAAGGGCATAACGCAATACTACCACGGAATATTGTGGTTTCCACCCGCTATCCGCGGTAGACGGAAGCACCGAAAACGCGTTAATCAACGAATATTTGACACCTTTCGACAAATGATAGACGGTAGTGATCACCGCGCCATCAGAGCAAGTAGCGTGACATAGGTAGCCCGTGCCCAAGCCAATTTTTGGGCGAAAAGATGGAATTAGGGGAAGAGGGAGTGTGTCAGGAACGGGAACACATGGAGATCAAAGCAGCTAGCCCGTAATCTCTTAGCGCTCCGTGTGATTGAAAAGGTAAGATCGGCGGCTGCTATCATGGAGTTGCAGTTTCCCTAAGCGCGTGGTTCGCCCAGAACCGGCGGCCCGATTGGGTGAGGTAGCCTTCCGCGCTGACCAAGCCCATGTGAACGGCTGCTTTCAGCACAATCCGTTCTTTCACGTCTGTCAAATAGATCTGACCGTCACCATAGCGCTGGTCTAGTAATCGCCTCAACGCGCTCTTATTGATATTTTCCGCGAAACCGTCCATTTCTCTACCCACAATTGATTCAGTCTTCAAGGACGAACTCGTCGCTCTCCACTTCTTCCCATTGGAAATCCTCTCCGCAGTGTTCTCGGCCCGGCAGGATGTCCTCGAAATCTTCGATCTTCCAATTGAGCAAGGTATCGCCCAACTCCAGCTCAAATTCCTTGAACTGGGGTTCTAAGTTGGAAGCTTCGTGCCGCTCAAACATCACGTTACCCTCTAAATATCACTGTTACGCCCATTACGCGTTAGCAGATCGCGTGCCACGCCATGTTCAGAACATGTCAGCGCGATTAGGAGCTAGATTAAACAAGCCACCCCCGACGCGCAGCGAACTTTTTCGCAGCGAGGCTGTGAAAAATTCACCGACGCTGAACGCGATTACATTTACCCTGTGAGGGTCGAAGCCATGCGCTCTAAAGAGCTTGGTGCATGCCCTTTTTAAGCGCTTCGAGGTCTCCGAACTGTTGTTGACAAAACTCCGCATATAGGGGGCATTGCCGCACCAACACCTGGTGTTTTCCGATGGCTATGATCCGACCTGCGTCAAGCACTACGATTTTGTCGGCACCGAGGATGGTAGAGAGCCTGTGGGCTATGACGATGGAGGTGCGCCCCTTGAGCAAGCGAGCGAGGCCCTGTTGTACCTGGCGCTCGGAGTGGGAGTCCAGCGCCGAGGTGGCTTCATCAAGGATCAGGATCTTCGGATCCTTAAGAAACGCCCTGGCGATCGCGAGGCGTTGCTTCTGGCCGCCGGAGAGGCTTGCTCCCCGTTCCCCGATCTCGGTCCATAAGCCCTCCGGCAGTTGTTCGACAAATTCTAGGGCGTAAGCGCCCTCCAGGGCGGACCGTAGATCATCAATACCGGCTTGGGGCTTGGCAAGCAACAGGTTTTCTTGAATGGTTCCGGAGAACAGTATTGTTTCTTGATTCACGATCCCGATCTGGCGGCGGAGCGGGTCCAGCTTTAGATCCCGCAAGTCCATTCCGTCAAGCAAGATAGCGCCCGCATTGGGGTCGTAGAAGCGCGGGATCAAATTAGCCAAGGTAGACTTGCCGGAACCGCTGGGGCCGACGAAAGCGACTGTTTCCCCCGGCTCGATGGTAAGGCAAATATCTTTGAGCACGGCGATATCGGGTTCATAGCTAAAACTAATGTGATCGAACTCGATGCGTCCTTGCACGGACTCCAGGTCGCGCGCACCGGAGCGTTCCATCACCTGCGGCTGGGTGTCGAAGTATTCAAAAATACGCTCGATCGCAGCCACCGCATTGGCTAATACCACGCTTAATTCCGACAAGCGTTGCAAAGGGAAATAAAACATCGCGAGATAGAGTAGGAATTGGGTCAACTCGCCCACTGTCAAGCGTCCTGCGAGGATCTGATTTACGCCGTACCAGGCAACTAAAACGGGTGATGTGTGCACGACCAAGCCAACCAGCATCTCATTGGTCGCCATGGAACGGACAGAGAACATCACCTTGTTGAGGAGCTTGTTAGCCTGGGAAGCGAAAGCCTGCTCTTCTTGTGATTCGCGCGTGAATGCCTTGACGATCCCTACCCCCATCACCTTTTCCTGCACGCTGGCGGAAAGGATCTCTAGCCTTTGTTGGGCTTCTCGGCTGATCAATCGAATGCGTGAACCGACTACCCGCAGCGATACGACGTAGATCGGCATCAGGAGCAGAGAAACCGCCGTGAGCATTGGGTGGATGGACAGCAATATGCTGATCAGCACTAAAAGCAGCACGCTGTCCATCCAGACGTTGGTCAGCGCAGAACCCACGAAATTCTGCGCCAGGTTTAAATCATGTACCACGCGTGACACGATGGCCCCTGATTGATTGCGGGTAAAGAAGGAATGCGACAGCCGCTGCACGTGATTGAACAACGCCACACGAAGATCGCGGATCATGCGGTGTCCGGCGATCGCCGCCCACACGCTGCGGTAGTAGCAAGCAAGCATCCAGGTGCCATTCACCAGTAATACGGCCAGGATCAGGTGGGTTGTCTTTTCCCAGCGCAGCTCCGTGCTCAGCGTTTCGTTTAATGCCACCTCGTCCAGCATTACCCGCAGCATCCATGGAAAAATGAGCGGCGCCAGGAACTTCACTATTCCGGCCGCCGTGGCGAGCGCGACGAAGCGCCAATAGGGTTCTAAATATCCGAGAAAACGCCAGATAGGCAAATTCCTCCGCTCAAGGGCGCGATAACGGCCAGCCACCGAGTTACCCCAGGGATCTTTGATGTCCAGAATACGGGCGGGGCTTATGTCCATCTCTAAGAAGCGGGAGTTTTCTTGCAGTCCCTTTAAGTCTTCGGTGCGCAGCGCTACGGGGCTCTGGCGCAATGGTATCGGTCCCGGGACCAGCATGTCCCCATCCACCTGAAGGCATAATACGGCGTAGTCCCCGGCCGTTACGATGTCCTCCCGATTGGGCACCAGGGCGAGAAGTAGCCTTTGCACGTGTTCCCAGCGGGAGAACACATAATGGCGTCCTTTGTGCCGCAGTAGGCCCTCGTCCAGGTAACGTGGGACTTCGCTTACTCGGCAGACGTGATAGACGATCATCAGGCGCTTCGCTCAAGCAGTAGTATAGGAATAGATTACTGGCAAGCGCCTGCGGGGGAATGAGCGTCGCTGCGGGAAAGAGAGCCCCCACGAGAAAAGTTGACTATTTCGCTTGGTCATCTACAATAGTTGACTAATTCACTAAGCTTTGTGCTCGTTACCGGCTTCAAACACGAGGATAAACGACGATGAGACTGACGACTCGGGGGCGTTATGCGGTTACCGCGATGTTAGACCTTGCCTTACATCAGGAGCGAGAGGCTACTGCGTTGGCGGATGTCTCGGCCAGACAAGGCATATCACTGGCCTATTTGGAACAGCTGTTCGCGCACTTGCGCCGGCACGGGTTGGTGCAAAGCCTGCGGGGCCCCGGGGGCGGCTACCTATTGGGGCGCACGGCCGCGCAGATCTCGATAGCCGACGTGATTAGCGCTGTCGATGAACAGGTGGATGCCACGCGCTGCGGGGGCTTAAAAAACTGTCAAGCTCACGAGCGCTGCTTAACCCATGACCTGTGGGAGGATTTAAGTGCGCAGATCTATGAATTTTTACGCGATATTACTCTGGAGCGACTGGTGCAGCGGCGCAGCGTGCAGATAGTGTCCAGGCGCCAGAATAGTAAGGTCGTGCAACTCCAGCGTAAAGCCAACGCTTAAAGTGAGCAAGCGCATGGCTATTACCTTAACCGAACGAGCGGCCGCCCATGTAAAGGGGTTTATGGGCGAGCAAGACCGAGACTGCACGCTGCGCGTTAGGGTCAAACCCACCGGTTGCTCTGGATTTATGTATGTGGTGGAACCGGCTAAAGAGGTGGGGGAAAGTGACCAAGTATTCGAATCGAATGGGGTTAAGCTGGTGGTGGATCCCCAAAGCTTGAAATTTCTGGTCGGCACAGAGCTCGATTACGCACGGGAAGGACTCAATGAGGGTTTCAAATTTATTAACCCCAATGTGAAAAGCACGTGTGGCTGTGGGGAAAGTTTTAGCGTTTAAGCGGAGTTGTTAAGCACAATGGTAAGCAATGTAACAGATGTCGAAGCCTTGGTCCGCAAGGACTATGAGGCCGGCTTCTATACCGACGTGGAAGCAGACACCGTGCCCCCGGGGCTTAACGAGGATGTCATCCGCTCCATCTCGGAGAAAAAGGAAGAACCACGGTGGCTGTTGGAGTGGCGCTTGGCCGCATTTCGGCACTGGCAAACGATGATCGAGCCTAACTGGGCCAAGGTTGACCACGCGCCTATCGATTACCAAGCGATTTCCTATTACTCGGCGCCGAGATCGCTGCAAGACGCCCCTACGAGCCTCGACGAGGTCGATCCGAAGCTGCTTGAGACTTACGAGAAGTTGGGGATCCCACTGCGCGAGCAGGCGATGCTGGCGGGTGTGGCGGTCGATGCCGTGTTCGACAGCATTTCTGTGGCCACCACATTTAAAGAGAAACTGGCCGAGGCGGGCGTCATCTTTTGTTCGTTTTCTGAGGCCGTGCGCAATCACCCGCAATTGGTCAGGGCTTATCTCGGCTCAGTCGTGCCGATTACGGATAACTTTTTCGCCAGCTTAAATTCCGCGGTGTTCACCGATGGGTCTTTCTGTTATGTGCCTAAGGGGGTGCGTTGCCCGATGGAGCTCTCGACCTACTTTCGCATCAACGCGGCAAAAACCGGCCAGTTCGAACGCACTCTGATCGTGGCCGATGAGGGCAGTTACGTCAGCTATTTGGAAGGCTGCACCGCGCCGATGCGTGACGAGAACCAGTTGCATGCCGCGGTGGTTGAGCTGGTCGCGTTGGAAGACGCGCAGATCAAATATTCCACGGTGCAGAATTGGTATCCGGGCGATGAGAACGGCAAGGGTGGGATCTATAACTTCGTCACCAAACGCGGCGAGTGTCGGGGGCGCAACGCCAAGATCTCCTGGACCCAAGTCGAGACGGGGTCTGCCATCACCTGGAAATACCCCAGCTGTATCCTTAAGGGCGATAACACGGTCGGGGAATTCTATTCCGTAGCACTGACAAACAACTGCCAACAGGCCGATACCGGTACCAAAATGATCCACATCGGGAAAAATACCCGCAGCACCATCATTTCCAAGGGGATCTCTGCAGGCCGCGGTCAGAACACTTATCGCGGTCTGGTGCGGGTTGGCAAAGCGGCGGAGAACGCGCGCAATTACACCCAGTGTGATTCGCTGCTTTTGGGTGAGCGGTGCAGTGCCCATACCTTCCCTTACATCGAGGTGAAGAACCCTACCGCCAAAGTGGAACATGAAGCCTCGACTTCTAAAATTGGCGAGGATCAGCTTTTCTATTGCAAGCAACGGGGCATTGGCCAGGAAGACGCGGTCACTATGATCGTGAATGGGTTCTGCAAGGTGGTGTTCAAAGAACTACCCATGGAGTTTGCGGTGGAAGCACAAAAGCTTTTAGGCGTGAGTCTCGAAGGTGCAGTGGGTTAGCTCGCGCAACCGAGAATCTATTGCAAACAATCATTTGCATAAAGCGATGCTGAGCGTCACCAACTTGCATGCGGCCGTGGAGGGCAAAGCGATCTTGTGCGGTCTCGATCTCGCGATCAATGCCGGCGAAGTACACGCGATCATGGGCCCAAACGGATCGGGGAAAAGCACCTTGGCCCATGTCCTTGCCGGACGGGACGGATACGAGGTCACCGCGGGAAGTGTGATCTATCGCGGGCAGGATTTATTGCTCATGGCACCGGAGGAGAGGGCTCGGGAGGGGATATTTTTGGCGTTCCAGTATCCGGTGGAGATCCCCGGTGTGAACAATGTTTATCTGCTTAAAGCCGCGTTAAATGCAATTCGCAAACATCAAGGTCTGGAGGAATTGGATGCGGTGGATTTTCTCTCCTTAGTCAAGGAGAAGATGAAGCTGGTCCAGATCGACGAGGGTCTGCTCAGCCGCTCTGTTAACGAAGGCTTTTCCGGTGGTGAGAAAAAACGCAACGAAATATTCCAGATGGCGGTATTGGAACCACGGCTCGCCATCCTCGATGAAACGGATTCAGGGCTCGATATCGACGCCTTGCGTATCGTAGCAAAAGGGGTAAACCTGCTGCGCTCTGCAGAACGGGCGATCATCCTCATCACCCATTATCAGCGGCTTTTAAACTACGTCGTGCCGGACCGAGTGCATGTGATATCCGGCGGGCGCATCGTGAAATCGGGTGGACGGGAGTTGGCCTTGGAGCTCGAGCAGCGCGGTTATGATTGGGTGGGCGCGGAAGCGGCTGCATGAATACTGCCGTGGAACACTATGCCAGGGAATTCGCCCGCGTGGGACCGGATCTGCCGGGAGCAAAGATCCCGATAATAGCGAACTATCGCCGGCGCGCCATGGCGCGTTTTCATCAGACCGGGTTTCCAACCACCCGGCTTGAGAATTGGAAATACACCGATGTGGCGCCGATCGCGCGACGGCCATTCCGCTTGGCGACAGTGGAGGATCGGCCGCTTGAAGAAAACGCGCTGCGTGACTTGCGCTTCGTCGATCTCTCATGCCATGAGCTGGTGTTTGTTAACGGCCATTTTGCGCCACACCTCTCCAACCCCGATGGGCTGCCGGATGGGGCAAGCGCGCGCAACCTGGCGCAAGTGCTGGCGGGTGAGCCCGAGCTGTTCCATGACTACGTGCGCTATCGTCCTACCGCTGAGGAGCCAGGCTTCGATGCTCTGAACAGTGCCTTTGTCAGCGACGGGCTGTTGCTCACTCTGGCACCGGGAACCATGCTGGAGAAGCCGATCCACCTATTATTCGTCTCTAGGCCTAGTGAAACGGCCATAGTAAGTCACCCGCGCGTCATTATCGAAGCTGCTGAGGGGTGCCGGGTGCGAGTGCTCGAAAGCTATCGGAATGTGAGCGAGTGCGCTAACTTCACCAACGCGGTCACCGAGATCCGCGCCGGCGCGGGCTCTGTGCTTGAACATTACAAGATCCTGGACGAAGGTGCCGGCGCTTATCACATCGGCCGTCTTTCGATTAGCCAGTGTACCGCTAGCCAGGTGATGTCGCACGCCATCGCTTTTGGGGCGGCGCTATCGCGCAGCGACATCCACGTCACATTGGATGGGGAGGGAGCGCAGGTGACGCTCAACGGTTTATACCTGGTCGAGGGGCGCGAGCACGTAGACTTTCATACCCGCATTGATCACACCCAGCCCTCTACCCGCAGCCGCGAGACCTATAAAGGGGTGCTCAATGGCTCCGGGCGCGGTATTTTCAATGGCAAGGTGGTGGTTCATAAGGGCGCTCAGAAGGCCGATGCCGCTCTGTCGAACAAGAATCTCTTGCTGTCCAAGCACGCAGAGGCGAACACTAAACCGGAGTTGGAGATCTACGCCGACGATGTCGCCTGCAGCCACGCGGCCACAGTAAGCCAGTTGGATGAAAATCAGCTCTTTTATCTGCGTTCGCGCGGCATAGACAGGCAGGTGGGCCTGGCCTTGTTGACCTACGCGTTTGCCGATGACGTCATCGCCCGCATCCAGATAGAGCCCGTACGACACGCTTTAGAGCAAACCCTGCTTGGCCACTTGCCCGATTCGAAACGGATCAGGGAGTTAGTGAAATGGCGCTAAGCGTCCCGGCGCAGTCGATGGGAGAACATGCCGATCTCAGTGATCGGCGCGCGGATTTCCCTATTCTAGCGCAACACGTGCACGGCAGGCCCTTAGCCTACCTCGACAACGCCGCCACCACCCAGAAACCGCGCGCGGTCCTCGACGCGATTGACCGCTATTACCGAGAAATAAACGCCAATATTCATCGCGGCGTGCACACCCTTAGCATGCGGGCAACGGATGCTTATGAAAACGCGCGAGAGAAGATCCGTGGTTTTATCAACGCCGCAGATCTGCGCGAGGTGATCTTTGTGCGCGGGACCACAGAGGCGATCAATCTGGTGGCGCAGAGCTATGGGCGGGCTCAGATCGGGCCGGGGGATGAGATCCTCATTTCTCACATGGAGCACCATTCCAATATCGTCCCTTGGCAAATGCTGTGCGAGCAAACCGACGCCTTGCTTAAGGTGATCCCCGTTAACGAGGCGGGAGAGCTCGACCGGGAGGCCTTCGAAAAGTTACTGAGCCCGCGTACACGCCTGCTCGCCCTAGCCCACGTATCGAACGCCTTGGGCACCATCAACCCGGTGCGTGAGCTCATCGCCAAGGCCCACGCCTTAGGCGCAGTGGCGGTTATCGACGGCGCTCAGGCGGTAGCGCATTTGGCGGTGGATGTGCAGGCATTGGACTGTGACTTTTATGCGTTCTCCGCACACAAGATGTTCGGGCCGACGGGAGTGGGCGTGCTCTATGGCAAGCGCGCTTTACTGGAAAGCATGCCCCCGTATCAAGGGGGGGGCGACATGATCAAGGCGGTCCGCTTTGAGGGTACGGTGTACAATGACCTGCCATACCGATTCGAGGCGGGAACGCCTAATATCGCAGGTGTCATCGGATTGGGTGCAGCCGTCGATTACCTTGCAGCGCTCGGGTTCGAAGCGATTGGGCGCTGCGAGCATGAGCTCCTGACCTATGCCACGCAGCGCCTAAGCGAAGTCCCTGGAGTACGTTTCATCGGAACGGCACGCGAGAAAGCGAGCGTGTTGTCCTTTGTGCTTGACGGTGTGCATCCACATGATGTCGGCACGGTGCTGGATCACCAGGGGGTAGCCGTGCGTACGGGGCACCATTGCGCCATGCCGCTGATGGAGCGCTTTGCTGTCCCGGCGACGGTCAGGGCTTCGTTTGCGTTCTACAATACCTTGGAGGAAATCAAGCGCTTACGAGAGGGATTGCATAAGGCCAGAGAGGTCCTGCTTTGATGTTCGATTTAAAGGATCTCTATCAAGAGGTTATCATCGATCATAACCGGCGGCCGCGCAATCACCGCAAAATGGACGGCGCCGACCGCCACGCCGAAGGGTTCAATCCGCTGTGTGGCGATAAAGTCAACGTGTATTTAAAGATCGATGACGGGGCGATCACAGACGCGAGCTTTGAGGGTAGCGGCTGTGCGATCTCGGTGGCGTCCGCCTCGTTGATGACCGAACAACTGAAAGGTAAAACATTCGCGCAGGCGCAAGCGCTGTTTCATACCTTTCATGATCTCGTGACTGACTCGTGCGGCACCCCGGAAGGCTTAGGAAAGCTCGGCGTTTTCAGCGGGGTCCGGCAGTTTCCTGCACGGGTGAAATGCGCCACCCTGTGTTGGCACACCTTGGACGCGGCGCTCGAGGATAAGCAACAGAGCGTATCGACAGAGAGTTTGTGAAAAAATCGTCGCGAGCGAAGGGAGGTCGCGTTCCGCCGAAGCGGAGGACCGTTTCGCCGGGAGCGAAACGGAGTGTAAGCCCCGAAGGGGCGAGTCCCAAGGACGGGACGAGCAACCGGAGTGTATAGTGAAATACATAAGGATTCCGAGCACCGCCGGGACACGAGATCCCGAGCGCAGCAGATTTCTTCACAAACTCGGAGTAGACAGCGATGTATGAGGAAGAATCCATCACCCTGGAGCGCGACTGTGAAGCGGTGCTGATCCCGCAAGGGACGCCGATCACGCTGCCGGCGGGTAGTGTGGTGTTTGTCACCCAGGCGCTGGGCGGCAGCTACACGGTGTCCATTAGCGGCAATCTCGCGCGCATCGATGGACGCGATGCAGACGCCCTGGGTTTGGAAGTACCGGAATTCCGTTTGCACGAGGCGGGCGATGAGGGCGAACTTGACGAGTCCTTGATCTGGGATCAGCTAAAGACCTGTTATGACCCGGAGATCCCGGTCAACATCGTGGATCTCGGCCTTATCTACGAGTGCGAAACGACCAAAGTCGAAGAGGGCAAATACCGGGTGCGGGTAAAGATGACATTAACGGCTGCCGGCTGCGGTATGGGGCAGTTTTTAGTGGAGGATGTCAGGAGCAAGCTCGAGCGGGTGCCTTGCGTGACAGAGGCGGACGTGGAGTTAGTATTCGATCCGCCGTGGGATCAGAGCATGATGTCCGAGACCGCCCGCTTGCAAAC
>JBOIEE010000082.1:0-2627 GCA_050740975.1 Gammaproteobacteria bacterium
CGCACCGCGGCCGAGGGCGATCGCGCCGGCGATCCGCGCGCCGAGCTGGTTCGAGTAGAGATCCTCCGGCGAGAAGGCGGAGATCTTCTCCGGCCACTCCGCGAGTGACGCGTAGCCGTACCAGGTCGCGATCTCGTGGCAGATCGAGAGCTGGAAGCCGAGCCACTTCGCCATTTCCACCGCGAGGCGCCCCCGATGGTACTTGTGGATCTTCTCGGGCGGCACCGCGGCGACGCGGACGCGCATCGCGGCGCCCTGCGGCGGCACCTCGAACACGCCCCCGGTGTCCATGAGGCGCCCCACCGCGGCAGCCAGCGCCAGCGTGTTGTCCGCGTTGTCGCGCACGTGTGCCAGGTCGACGAAGCCACCGCGGCAGGTGTAGACGAGACCGTTGTTCTCGTCGTCCACGAACTCGCGGGGATCAGACATCTCGAGGGAGAGGAAGCCGTTGTCGTAGCGGTGCTTCCCCACCTGGTCCGGGCCGAGAACGTTCCCGATCTCCACACCCGGCACCGGCATGCCGTCGACCTTGACCTTGAGGTCGTGGCCGAATGCGCAGCAGGGTCGCAGCGACCGCGGGTAGTGGATGGTGGGGATGTCCTTCGGGCCGAGTTGCGAGTTGTCCTGGTGGCTCGTGTCGCCGAGTGCCGCCGCGACGTCGGCGTCGGGCGCGCGCACCTCCCCCTCGACCTCCCATCGCTCCCGTTCGCAGCCGGGGAAGACGAGGATCCCGATGATCAACCCGACGCTGACAGTCATGCCCCATTTCAACCCGAGATGGGCGCCTCGATAAAGCCCCCTTACCTTGTATCCAATTCGCTGTACCTGCATTCTCACTCCTCAATGTGTTTGGCCTTGTACAGGAAGAGCGACACCCCATAGACGATGGGCGGTTGGTACGGTCCAGACACATGGACGACAGTTTGACTTCCCATCTACTTCCCATCCTTTACCAGATCATGGTATCGCAATGAAGTACAATGACAAACCAAACCGGCAGTCCTATTGCCCTCAGACCTGTAACAACGGGAGAACAAGATGAAAACACGTTTATTCATTATCGGCCTACTGGTGACTGCCATTGCGGCACTCAGCGGCTGTCAAACCACCGGGAGCCAACCTTCCAACACCTCGGCCGCGGCCCAGATCGACCGGGAGGTCGACGCTGCTCTGATAACGCTTTATGACACGGTACCTTCGGCTAAGGTACTGGCAGAGCAAGCGAAGGGGATCCTGGTTTTTCCGAGCATCGTTAAAGGCGGTTTTGTCGTCGGCGCTCAGTACGGCAGAGGCGCGCTCCGTGAAGCAGGCCGCACCGTAGGTTATTACAGTTCCCTTGCGGCCTCGTATGGTCTTCAAGCCGGGATCCAATCGTTTGGCTATGCGCTGTTTTTCATGGACGATGCCGCCCTTTCCTACCTTGACCGCAGCGAGGGCTGGGAGGTCGGCGTCGGTCCCAGCATCGTGGTCTTGGACCATGGAAAGGCCAAGGCGATTACGACCACGACACTTAAGGACGATGTTTACGCCTTCATCTTTCACCAACAAGGTCTGATGGCAGGTATCGGGTTGCAGGGTTCCAAGATCACCAAGATCAATCCCTAGCAGTGGGTAAGGCCGAGAGCGGCGTACTATAAAAAAGCGGGATATAGCTATGAAATCGAACCATGCCTTTAAAGCTTTCGCTTTCATTATTCTGTCGCTTGGGACGGCGGGCTGTGCGACCACGAGATTCAGCTCCACCTGGAAATCGCCCGATGCGCAGCCCGTGCACCTAAGCGGCCAAAAGGTCCTCGCCGTCTGCTTGAGCGCCAGCGATGCCCGGCGGTTTGAGGCCGAAGATGCCTTGGCGCGCGAGCTCACGGAGCGTGGTGCACAGGGCGTTGCTTCCCACACCCTGTTCCCCGCGGAGCAAGTGAAGGACGTCCAAAAGGTGAAAGCGCGGCTCTTGCGCGAAGGATTTGACGGCGTAGTCACCATGCGGGTGGTGGGACAGCAGGAGCGCGTGACCTACACGCCGGGAGCGTGGACTGGTCCTTACTATGGCGGCTTCAGGGGATACTGGGGCTATGGATGGGGAGCGGTGTACGATCCCGGCTACCTGAGCACAGACACGATCGTCTCGGTCGAGACGCTGATTTACTCGGTCAAGCAGGACAAGCTGCTCTGGGCGGGGGTCAGCGAGACCACGGATCCGTCGAAGGTGGACGCATTCATCAGCGAGCTCGCCGATGCCGTGGGAAACGAAATGAAGAAGGCGGGATTGCTGATATGAGGGGTCCGTGACCTTGCAGATCGGGGCGGTAGAACACTACAGCACGTCGAAAAATTAGATCTGTGGAATTTCTCGGATCGCAAAGCAAGGCTGCCCAATGACGCGTATAGACGGTGCCTGTTGGTTTGAGAACCGGTGCCCGTGTGGCTGAGAGGCTCCGTTGAAAAAAGCAAAAAGGAGACAGATGGGACGTACAATGCTCCGCTGGCCTGTGCGGCGTCAAGCGAACGGGTCAACGACGTTCACGCCCGTTCGGCGAAAATCACTCACGTTACGAGTGGCCACGGTAAGTCCATGCTCCAACGCGGTGGCGGCAATCATCCCATCGAGCAGTGGAAGGGCCTGACCTTTC
>JBOIEE010000083.1:0-5983 GCA_050740975.1 Gammaproteobacteria bacterium
AAGGTCGATAACCACCGGAGAGGGCTTCTTGCGGCGAGGCGTAATACTCGACGTTCTCGCTCTTGGGCTTTTTAGCCGGACATGTCGGGCGGCAGAAGATCCCGGTGGTTTTCACCCCGACGTAGAAGACTCCCTCGAAAGTCGTGTCCCGACGCAACAGGGCGCGGTACATGGTTGGAACAGGTGGAAGTGTGTTCATGGGCGTATTATAGGAGGAGGTCGCACATCGCGCATCCGCTTTTGAGGCAGCGAATTTCGATAATGACAAGCCGAGACTTCTTCACACCGCATGCTTTTCGAGCCCTCACCCCAATTGGCCACATAGACGTACCGACCATCGTGCGTGATGTCGATACCCTCCGGCGTTTACCGACTGCGAATTTCGGCAACGGTCTTTAGGCTTTTAGTGTCGACCAACGGAGACGGTGTTGTTGTGGTCCTGATTGGTAACGAAAAGCAAGTCGCCACTTGGGCTCAGCACGGCGCAGTAAGGCTAGTCGCCGACGTCGATCGTTTCCGTTGCTTCAGCTCATCCGTATCGATGACCGAGATGGTGCCGTATACTATACCCGGTGCAAAATTACCTCCAGCACCATCTTGGTCCCGAAATAAGCCAAAGCCAGGGAGGCCATGCCGCCAAGCGTCCAGCGGATCGCGGTGCGCCCTCGCCACCCGAAGCGGTGGCGCCCCCACAGTAAGGTGCCGAAGACCAGCCACGCGAGAATGGATAGCACGGTTTTGTGGACCAGGTGTTGGGCAAACAGATCGTGGACAAACATCAAGCCGCTCACTAGGCTGAGCCCTAAGACATAGAATCCGACTCGAATCAATTGAAACAATAGACCCTCCATGGTCTCCAAAGGGGGCAGCATGCGCATCACCCTAAGTGGGCGGCGCGCTCGCATCTGGTGGTCCGCCACAGCGAAGGCCAGAGCCTGCAAGGCACCTAGGCTCAATAGACTAAAAGCCAAGATGGAAAGCAGAATATGCAGCTGTAACCCGAACGGCGCGCCTTGCCGTAATACGTGCTGGGTGGGAAACAGACGTTCAAAGGCTAAGGCGATCGCGGCCGTCGGTAGCAGCACGATAGCCAGGTTCTCCAACGGCTGCGCCAGGCAGGCGAGTAACAGGAACAGCGCGATCATCCATGCCATAAGCGAGGCGGCATTAGAGATCCCCAGGTTCAGTCCGGCTTCGGTAAGGGTAGTCGTGTACAAAACGCTGGCGTGCAAAGCGAGGGCCACCAGGCCTAGGCCGATCATTTGGCGTTTAGCGCTCAATGTGTCACTGCGGGAGCGCAATACGGCCATCGCCGCACGGGACGCGGCCGCGAGGTAGAACCCGATCGCAAACAGGGTAATGATCACACCGCTCATCCGATTAATGGGCACTTCGATTAATTCGAGGTGCCTAGCAGCATAGGGGTAAGCGGCGCATTTTTCAAACAGGCTACTGGTTAAAAAATGATGCAATGCAAAAATCGCATTTTTGCGTTACGACGCGAAAATTCCACGGATGGAATTTTTCGCAGTGCTCTAATGGAGCGTTGGCCACAGCAGGTCCGTTGGGTAGCGGGGCGGACGTGTTAGAATTCCATCCCAGTCCCGCCGTTCAAAACAAGAGTTCACCATGTTTGACAATCTTTCGCAACGCCTGATCGCTACGATCAAGAACCTTCGTGGCCAAGGCCGCTTAACCGAGTCCAATATACAGGATGCCCTACGCGATGTGCGCACGGCCTTATTGGAGGCAGACGTTGCGCTTCCGGTAGTAAGGGAGTTCGTGGAGCGCGCACGCGCTCGCGCCCTGGGGCAGGAGGTAATCGGGACGCTCACGCCAGGTCAGGCGCTTATCCGTGTGGTCCGAGACGAGTTGGTTCACCTGATGGGGCCGGCTGACAACACGTTAAATCTGAACGCGAAGCCCCCGGTGGTGATGTTGGTGGCCGGGCTGCAGGGATCGGGTAAGACCACAAGCGTAGCCAAGCTGGCGCAGCGGCTTATGGAACGCGAAAAAAAGTCCGTGGCCGTGGTGAGTTGTGACGTATACCGCCCGGCCGCCATCGAACAGCTACGGATTTTAGCCCAAGAAGTCGGCTGCCACTTTTTTACCAGCCACGTCGGAGAGGACCCCGTTCAAATTGGAAAGCAAGCGCTTACCTATGCGCGCACCCAGTTTGTCGATGTCTTGATCGTCGATACCGCCGGGCGGCTGCACATCGACCAAGAGATGATGGATGAAGTGCAGCGGCTGCAGGCGGCTGTGCAACCGACGGAAACCCTATTTGTTGTGGACAGCATGATGGGACAGGATGCCGTCAATGCGGCAAAAGCCTTTAATCAGAGCATCGAGCTTACGGGCATGGTCTTGACCAAGACCGACGGCGATGCGCGGGGCGGGGCGGCCTTGTCGGTGCGCTTCGTCACCGGAAAACCGATCAAGTTTATGGGCGTGGGGGAGAAGACCAACGCACTCGAGCCCTTTCATCCCGACAGGGTAGTCTCGCGGATCTTGGGTATGGGCGATGTCCTTGGTCTGATCGAAGAGGTTGAGCAAAAGATCGACCGCGACAAAGCGGTCGAATTGACGAAAAAACTTACCAAGGGTAAGGGGTTTACTTTAGAGGACTTCCGGGATCAGCTGCGGCAAATGCAACAAATGGGAGGACTGGGAAGCTTTATCAGCAAACTTCCCGGGATCGCGGAGGTTCCCCGTGGCCTGATGGAGCAGGTCAACGACAGGGAGATGGTTAAGCTTGCGGCGATCGTGGATTCCATGACCCCGCAAGAGCGCCGTTTCCC
Source organism: Gammaproteobacteria bacterium (assembly GCA_050740975.1). Classification (GTDB taxonomy): domain Bacteria; phylum Pseudomonadota; class Gammaproteobacteria; order JBOHHR01; family JBOHHR01; genus JBOHHR01. The sequence continues at coordinate 2,802 of JBOIEE010000083.1, forward strand.
CGCCATTATCAAGGCCGCGCGCAAGCGCCGCATCGCCAGCGGCTCGGGAGTGCGGATCCAAGATGTAAACCGGCTGTTAAAGCAGTTTTCCCAAACGCAGAAGATGATGAAGCGCATGTCCGGGAAGGGAAAATTGGCCAGGATGCTAAGTGGGCTGGGTGGCCGACCGCCCCCGGGCGTGCCTTTCTAGCGGCTTATCTCTAGGCCGCCGGCATTTCGATTTAATCGAAGCACCTTTAAATCGCGATGCCACCGATCTGAAGTTCCGCGGCTAAGACAGCAAAGTGAGAGCTTGTGAAAAAATCGTTGCGCAGTAGATTTTTTCGCAAGCTTTGAGCTGATAATGTCCGGTCATGCCATAGTGGTGGAGCAGTTGCGCAAAGATTTTTCGAAGGTTTGCGCCGTAAAGGACGTGAGCTTCTGCGTGGAATACGGTGCGACCTGCGGTTTGCTGGGTGCCAATGGGGCCGGCAAGACCACCACCATTGCCATGCTGTTGGGGCTGATCGAGCCCACGGCGGGAAGCATCCGCATCCTCGGCCAAGACATGGTGCGTGATCGCTACCGCGTCCTCCCGCGCATCAACTTCTCATCGCCTTATGTCGATCTGCCCCAGCGTTTGACGGTAGCGCAAAACTTGACGATTTACGCTCGCTTATACGGGGTCCATCCGGCTAAAAAGCGGCTACAGGATCTCGCCGCGGAATTGGAATTGGATGGTTTGATGACGCGCCCCTACCGCACGCTCTCGGCCGGGCAGAAGACGCGCGTCTCTTTGGCGAAAGCTTTGCTGAACCACCCCCAGGTGGTACTGTTGGACGAGCCGACGGCTTCCTTGGACCCGGACTCCGCCGATCGTATTCGTGCATATCTGAGCCGATATCAAGAAACGACGGCAGCGACGATCTTGCTCGCCTCGCATAACATGGCCGAGGTCGAACGCCTTTGCAGTGATGTCGTGATCATGCGCGCCGGAACAATCGTGGATTGCGATACGCCCAGCAAGCTCATCGAACGCTACGGTCGCAAGACCATGGAGGAGGTGTTTTTGGACATCGCGCGCAATCATGACTGACACGATGCGCGCTGAGCCATTGTCGTTGCGGCGCATGCGTTTTTCTGCGTGGCTTCCCCGCTCATTTAGCAGGTATCTCAAACGTTGATGCCTTGGCTGCCGGAATATTTGTTTTCGTTCGGGCGCATCGGCGCCATGGTGCTGCGCTATCTTTATTTGCTGCGCGGCTCCTGGCCACGCTTAATCGAGCAGGCCTACTGGCCAACCGTGCAGATGATAATCTGGGGGTTCATCACCCAGTTTTTCGCCACCAACAGCTCTTGGGTGGCGCAAGCAATCGGCGTGTTGCTCTCGGCCGTGTTACTTTGGGACGTGCTATTCCGCGCCCAACTCGGTGTGTCGGTAGTATTCATGGAGGAGATGTTCTCACGCCATCTCGGCTATTTGTTTTCCAGTCCATTGCGGCCCTATGAGCTGATGGTCTCTCTGGTGTCGATTAGTTTTCTGCGTACCCTAATCGGCGTCGGCACCGCAGCCTTGTTGGCGATCCCCTTGTATCATTATTCCATCTTTTCGATGGGGCTTCCGTTGCTCGCGTTTTTCTCCCTGTTGCTGGTATTCGGATGGGCCATTGGATTGATGATGTGCGCCCTACTACTGCGCTTTGGTCTGGGGGTCGAAAGCCTAGCGTGGGCCTCGATCTTCGCCTTAGCACCCATCAGCGGCATTTACTATCCCATCAGCACACTTCCTGCCTGGCTGCAGACGATCGCTTGGGTGGTCCCGAGCAGCCACGTCTTCGAGGGGATGCGCGCGGTCTTGTTTTATCAGCACTTCGACCTTGCACTGTTTGCTCAGGCAACGGCCTTGGTCGTCATTTATCTTGCGTTAGGAGCCTGGTTGTTTCTCAAGGCGTTTGAAGTTGCCCGTACGTTGGGGCTGTTGCTACAGTCTAATGAGTAGGCTACAGAGTCACCTATCGATCAGCACAGCAATCGTGCCCTGCCGCCGCGGTCCTGGGCAACGACCCCGTGTGGCTCCTCGAGGCGAGCATCATAAAGGAGTCATCCTGTTCCTGCCCCCTGCAGGGGGAGGTTAGGAGGGAGTCAGGCGCCTGCGCTGGCGAAACGTGGGAAGCCCCTCCAGCCCGGATTTCTGCCACTCCACGTAATAGGCGAGGTAATCGGGATAGGGGGGCACCTCACGATGCCCCTCCTCTCACACCACCGTACAAACGGATCACGTATACGGCGGTTCGGCAGATTAAGTCAATGTTTCGTATGGGTAACTGTGTGAATCTCCTTCTGGGGGCAGGGGACAAGAGACGGTTGGTCCAGTAGGAAAAATCCTCCTCGTGGAGGGCTTTGAGGTGCTCGTGCAAGGTGGGTTGGTTGTCCTTGAAGTAACGCGCCGTATCCGTTTGGGTAGGCAGGGATCGGCGATGATGACGCGGCCTTGGAGAGCGAGGGTTTTGAGCAAGGCTTTGATCTCTGGGATCTCGTTGGTCTTCTGCGGGACCTCGTGCGGGGACGCCCGAGCTTTGCAGCAAGGCTCAACAGATGCACCGGCGAGCCGTTCTCTCGCCGTGCGCCGCAAAGCGTCTTGCCGTCCACGGCGATGGGCTCATCGGTGTGACGCGCATCATCCACTCCCCGAAGGCCTGATCGACGGCTTGCGCATCAGCCGCCTGCAACACCCGGCGCAGCGTAGGCTCGGAAGGGGGCTCGAAGCGTTGGGTCTTAGGGTTGAAGCGCGCCCGCAGGCGCTTGAGCTGGGACTGGGTCAAACGTTCCACCCACTCGGCGATCGCCGTATAGCCCCGGCTGCCTGCGAGCACTGCGGCGAGACTCATTGACAGCACGCAGGCGTTGGGGTGGCGCAGGCCCAGGGGCTGGCGGCAGTCGCGGAGTTGGCGCAAGCGCTGATGCAGGTCTTCCATTTGTTTGGTGCTCAAGGTGATAGCGTGCATGGGCGTCCTCCACTGGGGATGGGGTTTTGGATCACACAGCTAACACGCGCGGTTAACGAAGGTCTCTGCCCCACCACCGGATGGCCGTGCACCGCCTGCCAGTCCTGAGACAGCCGCTTGAGAGTCAACGACAGCACCCGCGAGGCGAGGTTGGGGACACGCACGTCGGGCAGGACGAGAAAACGGGCGTTATTGGCG
>JBOIEE010000084.1:0-2744 GCA_050740975.1 Gammaproteobacteria bacterium
GGCTCTGGGTGCCGAGCAACAGCGCACCCAACATAGCCGCAGCCACGGGAATGCTTAGCTGTCCCGCACGTTCGAAGGTGCGGGCCATATGCCGTTGGGTGACATGGGCGACCTCGTGGGCCAGCACGCCCGCTAACTCGCTCTCGTTCTGGCTGTTCAGGATCAAGCCGGTATGCACGCCGATGTAACCGCCGGGTGCGGCAAAGGCGTTGATCATGGGATCTCGGACGACAAAGAACTTATAGTCCTTTCCTCGATCATCGCTTTGGGCGACCAGCGAGGCACCCAGGGTTCGCGCATACTGCTCCACCTCCGGATCATCGATGAGAGTCGCGTGGCGTCTTATTTCGCGGAAAAACGCCGCCCCCAAGCGCCGTTCCTGCACGGGCGAAAGCACCGCTCCGGAAGGGTCGCCGATCTCCGGGAGATCGAATGCGGCGGCAGAAAATGCGCCGGACAAGAGCAGGCAAGTGGCCGTGATTGTTTTGATCACGATGAATGCGAATGTGCCGAGTATCTTGCTAGACTTAACCATTGCCGGCGGAGTTCCGATAGTCCCTTGACGAGAAGGCCCTAGATGAGATTGATTATATACTCGTTTCAAATCCGATTACCTGGTGCCTGTATGGTGGGGAGGAGCTGAAAGAAAAATGGCTAAGCGGAACGCATTTTACGCCCAATCGGGCGGGGTGACGGCGGTGATCAACGCCACCGCCTGTGGGGTGATTCAGGCCGCTCGGCAACACCGTGATAGCATCGGAGGCGTTTACGCCGGACGAAATGGGATCATCGGTGCGCTGATGGAGGATTTGATCGATACCTCTCAAGAGTCCGACGAGGCCATCGCAGCCCTCAAGCACACACCGGCCGGGGCCTTCGGGTCTTGTCGCTATAAGCTCAAGGGGTTGGATGAAAACCGAACCCACTACGAGCGGCTGATCGAGGTCTTCAAAGCGCATGACATCGGATACTTCTTCTACAACGGCGGTGGCGATTCTCAGGATACCACGCTCAAAGTCGCACGGCTCAGTAAGGCTCTCGGTTATCCCTTGGCCTGTATCGGGATCCCGAAGACAGTAGATAACGATCTGGCCGTCACCGACAATTGCCCCGGTTTCGGCTCGGTGGCTAAGTACGTGGCGGTGTCTGTGCGCGAGGCGGGATTCGATGTCGCGTCCATGGCCAAGACATCCACCCGGGTGTTTATCCTGGAGGTCATGGGGCGGCACGCGGGCTGGATCGCGGCCGCCGCAGGATTAGCGGCTACGCAGCCGGGCGATCCGCCTCACATCATCCTGTTCCCCGAGGTGGTATTTGACCCGCAGCGCTTTCTGGCCCGGGTCAGGGAATGCGTGGAGCAATACGAGTATTGTGTCGTGGTGGTCTCGGAAGGGCTTAAGAACGTTGAGGGCAAGTTTCTATCCGAAGCCGGCACCCGAGATGCCTTCGGTCACGCGCAACTCGGAGGTGTCGCGCCCCAGATCGCGGCGCTGGTAAAAGAGGCGCTGGGGTACAAATTCCACTGGGCGGTCTCCGATTACTTGCAGCGCGCCGCGCGGCATATCGCATCGGCGATGGATGTTGCGCAGGCCTACGCCGTGGGCTACGCCGCGGTAAACATGGCGCTAGCGGGGGAAAACGCGGTGATGCCGACTATCGTTCGCAAATCGGACCAGCCTTACCATTGGGAGATCGGAGAGGCGAGGCTCGAGGACGTCGCCAACGTGGAGAAGAAAATGCCGCCCTCGTACCTTGCCGACGATGGTTTCGGGATCACCGAGGCCTGTCGTCGATACCTCGCACCGCTTATTCTGGGCGAGGATTATCCGCCTTATGAGAACGGCCTTCCGAAATACATTCGGCTAAAAAACCAAGCCGTAGCGAAGAAACTTAAAACCGAGTTTAAGGTGTAGCCGGCGCGAGGAATCAGAGATTCAAGTCCACTCGAATCCGGACTGCTGTGACGGCCTTGGTTTGCTGGACATCGATCGGCCCTGTCGTAATACGATTTCCGCATCGATAGAGGGTGGGGACAGATCATGGAATCCGTGATCTCAACCCTGAATGTTTTTGCCACGCTTGAACTCTTCCATGAATTCGCGCATGGGACGGGTTTGCCCGAAGCGGCAACCCCGTGCTACCGCCAATACCAGTAACTTGCAGGAAGAGCAACAAGGCGGTTCAGCCAGCGCCCGCGGTAGGCTCAAAGGGATCCCTACGCATTGGTGTAAAAGGAGGATGGGCGAGGTCTGTGGTCTCGCCCACCGGGTAGATACTCAGATGACTGATAGGAAAATCACTCGAAACCCGTCCTTTCGATCAGTATTGGTGGAACAAAAGGACCTGCGGGCACAAGCTCGTCTGCCCTTCTCACCTCCGGCGGCACCGCGCGGCACTCGGTCTTGCCGACACCCGTGACACTCCCCCCAGGTCTCCCATCAAGGGGGAAGGGTTCCGGATTACCGATTTCGAATCTTCCCGTGAGGTTCTTAACCCAGCTATAGGCTCCCCCAATCGGGAAGCCATTTTGTTGGGCAAAGAGGGCCACCTGGGCCATTCCGGCGGGCGGTACTCCGAATGGCCCTATACTCTGAACCAGGGTTTCGCAGACATTGATCTCATCGAGGTCGTCGACACTGAGAAAAGTTTCCGTAGAAGCTACTGGCCTCTCACTACCGTCGAAAAACCCAATCCTTGCAAAAAGCGGTTCTCTGCTAGGATTAACGAGCATAAGCGAGGTCATC
>JBOIEE010000085.1:0-3041 GCA_050740975.1 Gammaproteobacteria bacterium
GGTGGGGAAACACCGCACGCGAGAGCAAAAACGCGCTCAAAAGATTGTTGTTAAGCTCCATGCTCCAGTCCTCCAGGCTGTGATCGACCGCGCTCTTGTACCGCGTCAAGCCACCCGCGAGATTCACTAACAGGTGGATCTTTCCGTAATGCGCGCGCATACGTTTGACAAGCGCATCGACCTGGGCCTCAGCGGTGAGATCAGCCGCCAGGGCGAGCACCTTCGCGCCCGCTGCCTCAAGCTCTTTGGCACGTGCTTCCACGTTTTTCTGCGAGCGGGCCGCGATCCCTAGGGCGGCACCCTCCTTGGCTAAGACCTGTGCCACGGTTTGCCCAATTTGCCCGTCACCGCTCACCCCGCTGATCAAGGCGATTTTTCCGTCCAATAATCCGCTTATGGGTGTACCCTCCAACAAATGGAGCTGGTCAGAAACCTCAGTATACGCTTATTCTTGTCCGATGAATGATCGCTTCCACCAGACCCTTAAGCACGAGGAAGTGTACTGGAAGCACTACCAAAGCCCCGCCGAGGCACGCGGGTCGCTGGAACGCTTCCGGCGTCGCTATAACCAAGTGCGGCCCCATTGGGTCTTAGTGCCTGAGGGCGGGGGCGATGTGCTGACACCCGCCGATTTGCAACGGCTTCCGCCGATAGTAAATATGATGAGTCAATGCGTTCGAAAGGTTTAATTGTCGCTGAACACACCAGTGCTGAAATCAGGTGCTGGAAATACTAAAAAGCCTGGCATAATCCCTCAGAAGCGACGATTCGAGCTCGGTCGCCTCCACACTGCGGCGACGCTATGGCACACGCTGCAAGAATCGCCTCCACTCAGAGGTTGGACGCTGACATGACGAATACCCCGCGGCACATCTTGCTCATCTATCCGCAATTCCCTAACACCTATTGGGGCATGCAATACTTTCTTGCGCTCATCGGCAAGAAGGCATTGATGCCACCGCTCGGTCTCATCACCGTCGCAGCCATGACGCCGGACGCTTATGGGATCCGCCTCATTGATTTGAATTGTGAGCCGCTCACCCAAGGTGACCTCGACTGGGCCGACGTGGTGTGCTTTTCCGCCATGCTGCCGCAAAAACCCTCGCTGTTTCAAACCGCGCAGCAATGCCGGGCGGCCGGTAAGCTCATCGTCTTCGGGGGTCCTTACCCGACCGCCTGCCCGGAGGAATGCGCCCCGCTCTGCGATGTCCTGGTGCTCAACGAAGGCGAGATCACATGGCCAGCGTTCCTCAAAGACCTGGAGCGAGGCACTTACCAAAGCGTGTACACCACCGTTGAGAAGCCCGATGTCACTCAAACCCCCGTGCCGCGCTTCGACTTGCTCAACATCCGGGACTACGGGGCGATCCCCGTGCAGTTCTCACGCGGTTGCCCGTTTCAGTGCGAGTTCTGTGACATCATCATCATGTTCGGCCGCCGGCCCAGGACTAAGACGCCCGCCCAAGTTCTCGAGGAGCTTAGTGCGATCTATGAGATGGGTTACCGAGGCATGATCTTTATCGTCGATGACAACTTCATAGGTAACAAGAAAGCCGTCAAGAAGCTCTTAGCGGCTTTGATCGAATGGAACAACGCAAACCACCACCCGTTCTTCTTCGGTACTGAAGCCTCGGTCAATCTCGCCGCCGACGATGAACTCTTAGATCTCATGGCCCAAGCCCACTTCCTCTGGGTCTTCTTGGGGATAGAGACGCCTTCCGCGGAGAGCCTGAAGGAAACCGGCAAGGTGCAGAACCTCAAAGGTCCTTTGGTCGACAAAGTGAAGGCGATCCAGCGCGCCGGTCTCCTGGTCTATGGCGGCTTTATCATCGGCTTCGACCACGACACCGAAGACATCTTCGAGCGCCAGATCGACTTCATCACCGAGGCCGCCGTTCCGAACGCGATGATAGGACCACTCGTAGCACTACCAGGGACCCCGCTCTACGCCCGCATGAAGCAGGCCGGACGCCTCATCCGAGGAACGGACCGTGAGCAAGAACGTACTGTGGCTTCCGGTCACACGAATATCATCACCCGCCTTTCGCAAAGGTGCTTGCTCGAAGGCCAAGCGAAGATCCTGCAAACCCTCTACACCCCGGCGGCGTATTATGCACGGACGTTCGCTGCACTCGCCTTGCTGCCTCATCCCCGCTCTCTGGTCAGGCGCATCGCGCGCGTGCTATGGCTTGCTAAAGGGGGAGCGTCGGTCCTGGTTGATAACCGAGGACAACCCCCGCGCGGGCGGATTCATTGCTTGGGGCCTTTGCAACGATTTCTTCGTCAGCTCCCGGAGGATTTCAAGCGAGACAGTCTGAAGTTCGTGTGGCGCGTCTTGCGACATTGTCCGGATCAAATACCCTTTGTGCTCCCGTTTATTTTCATGGGCTTTCATTTTTTCATGTTTACCTTTGATCACGCCCTGCCCGAACTGTCTTCGTCACTGGGACGCCGCGCCGGCGAGGGAAAAGTACCATGCCGCAGCTTGATTGACATTCCTGTCCGTCGCGCATCCCACTCACAATGAAACCGCTACAGGCATTGAACGGATGAAATTTTCCCCGCGCCAGGAACCTCAGCGAGTCCGGGCGACGACCCCTAAACAGGGCGGACAGTCAGCACGTTGGAAAAAGCGGGGAATCGGCCACGTCCGCCTAACTAAGGTAACACGCTAACGCCGGGGGCACGCTTTGCATCGCGAATTCGCACTACCGTCGGATATTCCGGGCCCGCCGCCGGCCCGCCTCATCGGTCGCTGGGGTAACATGCTGCAATTCGGCCGCGATCCCCTCGGGCATTCCGGACGGCTGTTCGAACGCTACGGTCAGGTGGTCCTGCTCGCGCAGGGCGCCAAGACCAATCTATACTCCCCCCTTGAGGACTGCCCGGGCACGGTTCTCGCCTATGGGCCCGAGGCCACGCGCGCCGCCAGCACCCAGCATGAGATCTATCTCAAATTCCCGCTTTCTGGCCCGCGCTATCGATTGAAGGACCAATCCGAGCGCACTGCGCCCCTCAAGCACTTCGGCGTGGGGCTCTTC
>JBOIEE010000086.1:0-3350 GCA_050740975.1 Gammaproteobacteria bacterium
TCCTTGCCTTGAGTTTTCCAATCAAAATCAATTGTACAAAACGGCACTAGGCCGTCGCCGAAATCTCGGGCGATCAGCGCGACCATACCATCCCAATCCACGATGTAATGTTTGTCCCCATACACAACCAAATCGCCTCCACTGCTGTAGTCCGCGATCTCCTCTTTCGCCACATTGATACTCTTGAGGTTATCAGTGACCACGTACATGATCACGCCGTAGTCATATTCCCTCCGGCTGTGTTTCCACCAAATCCGGGAAATGGTCTCGGGCGCGTCGTCCACTAGTTGAAGGTTAGCACGCAATACCTGAAGTTTGGCCTTTCCGCTTTTCACGTCCTGCGGCTGCGGAATACGGCGACGCCCGATGATCTCGGCGAGAGGACGTCTTTTCCCCGCCTCATCACCGGGGTCCCAGGATGATCGTTGTGCGATGCGCAGGGACATCTTCGCGTGATCCGACAGCATGTAATAACGAATCAAGGTCTCAAACAGGTCCGCGTGGGCATCCACGTCTAAATCTTGCCATGCCGCTTCCTTGATGCCGGGGACTTCCCAGAGAATGCGTTTATGGCTGTTATCTAACGTAACCAGTGCCAGTGGTTCTTTCATTGAACCCAGCTTATCGAGGCGCCTTTTGAAGGCTTCGCAAATTGCATAGCCTTTACCCTGCGCGAGCAAGTATCCCGCTGCGCCCGCTGGTTTGACTAGAACGAGAGCGAGTAGAAAAACTGCCATAAGCCGTATCATGCTGTACTTCTTCGTCATGAGCGATACGACTCCTAATACCAAAGTGATAAACCGGTTCATCATAGCGTCAACCTCAATAACCAGCGACTAAATAAGACAATACCTTCTGTCGGCCAACCACAAAACGCCCAACGCCACGCATGGTGCTCCGGGACTCCGATCACGAAGCCCCAGTGATTTTTTTCACAAACTGTTGACAGGGACCTCAGTTATCCCTTTTTTTTGAGGAGTACAGAGATCATCGCTCCCGCATCGCCTCGTGAAACACTCCCCGTACCGGTGAGAGCAGATATTCCAAGACCGTGCGGCTACCTTGATGGATCTCCACCACGACATGCATGCCCGGTGTCAGAGCGTACCGCCTTCCGTCTCGATCACTTGCGCATTCAGTTCGACGATAGCCTTGTAGGTCAACGAAGGCTGCGGCTTGGTCTTACTCTCCTCGGCACCGTGGTTCTGAGGCTGGGCATCGTTCGCATCGGCGCTGACGTGCGCCACGCGTCCTTCGATGAGGCCGTACTTCTGGAAGGGATAGGGCGCCACTTTGAGCTTGGCCGGCTGTCCTGCGTGCACGAATCCTACATCCTCGTTCTTGACCATGACCTCAGCCCGAAGCTTTTCATGGCTCGGCACCAGCGTCATCAAGACCGTGCCGGGGCTCACGACCGCCCCGAGCGTATGGGTGGCGAGATCTTTTATAATGCCCGCCTGTGGCGCTTTGAGCTCGAGCAGCGCGTTCTTGTGTCGCTGCTTGGCCCCTTCTTGTTGGAGCTTGTCGAGCTCGGCTTGGGCTTCGATGCGTTCGTTCTGGAGTTGCTCTTGATAACGGGAGGTGATCTGCGCGAGCCTATTTTCCGACTGCGCAATGGCGGCTTTGAGACTCCCTACGGTGCGCTCCTGCGCTCTTAGGTCTTGCTCGGTCTCGATGCGGGCCCGGCGGCGCTCCAGCACTTGAAGGTGGCCGGCGAGCGCTTTCTCGCCGAGCTTCGCCCAAGCGGCTTCTTCTTGTTGGTAGGAAGGCAATACGGCTTGGAGTTTCTTGCGGGTCTCCCCGGCCGCGCCGAGCTCTTCCTGGGCTTTGGTCAGGGCCGCTCGTTCTTCGGCGAGCGCATCCCGGTAGGCGCGCCGATGCGCCCGATACTGGGCGTCCACGTGCCGGAACCGCTCGGTTGCATCGCCAGCCTCTCGATGCAGCCCTTTTCCGGACAGCTCGGCATCGATGCGGCGCAGTTGCAATTCCCGTTGTTTGATTTCGGCCGAGACGATGTTAATGTCTGCTTCGGAGATTTCGGTATCGAGCCGCATGAGGGCCTGGCCTTCTGTCACTCGGTCGCCTTCGTTGACCAAGATCTCGCGCAAAATCCCGCTCTCCGCGGGCTGCACGATCTTCACGTAGGTCTGCGGCACGAGCTGCCCTCGGCGACTGCGATGATGTCGAGCTTCCCGATCGCCGCCCAGATCGAGAGACAAGCGCACAAGGCGAGCAAGGTATAGAGCAGGGTCCTCGGTAAGGGCGAGGGCGGGCGCTCCTGCAGGGCGAGGATAGCGGGGGCGAAGTCCAGGGCTTCGAGGGCGAGGGGATTAGTCGTATTCGTCATGGCGTCGCGGTCAAGGGGTTCGATCGGTTGTGACTACCGACATATGCTGCTCTTCCCCCGGCCCGCCGATGCGCACCACTTCATCGACGAGCAAGCCTCGCGGTAATTGGTGGGTGATGAAGAGCGCGGAAATCGTCCCTTTGAGCGCATTGATAGTCTTTGCCAACTGCTCGGCGGTGGCCGCATCGAGGCTGCTCGTGGCTTCATCGAAGATTAGAATCTTGGGACGCTTGAGGAGTGCGCGCGCGATGGCCAAGCGCTGCTTTTGACCGCCCGAGAGCCCCACCCCGCGCTCACCGATTTCGGTTTGATAGCCCTTCGGGAGTTGCTCGATGACCGCGTGGATCTCCGCCATCTTGCAGGCGGTGATCAGCTGCTCGAAGCTCGCATCGGGATCGGCGATGAGCAGGTTGGCGTAAATAGAGCCGGAGAACAAGATCGTTTCTTGTGGCACGACGCCGAACGTGCGGCGTAGCTCGTTGGCGGAGAGATAACGAATATCCCGGCCATCGAGCAGGACTTGCCCATCGCTTGGCAGGTAAAAGCCTTGGAGTAACTTGGCGAGCGTGCTCTTGCCCGAGCCGCTCGGTCCCAAGAGCGCCATACACTGCCCGGGCTTCAGCGTGAGATTGAAGCCGCGGTAGAGGTAAGGGAGGTGTTGGTCGTAACGGAACGCCAAATCGCGGAGCTCGACCCGACCCGCACCCTTCATCTCGCGCGCGGGGATGAGCGCATAGGGCTCGTGGGGGGCGTTCATGACATCGCCTAGGCGTTGCACGGCGATATGCGCCTGCTGAAATTGTTGCCACAGGCCGACCAAGCGCAGCAAGGGTTGCGACAAGCGTCCGGCGAACATCTGAAAGGCCACCAGCATGCCGATGGTGAAGGCCCCCGAGCCGGGATGCGGGGCCATGACCAGGATCGCGCCCATCCACAGGATGGCGAGCGTCATCAGTTGTTCCAAGGTGTTGGCGAGGGTGTTGTAGGTATTGCCGAGTTGCTT
>JBOIEE010000087.1:0-6703 GCA_050740975.1 Gammaproteobacteria bacterium
CCCCATTGCCGCATCGCCCCAGGGTTCTGGATCCCCATCGGCCACAGCAGCCACCGTTCGGATCGTTCAGTGCGCGCTCACGGCCCGCCCTCTTCGGATCGTACCAAAACGCTTAACACGCTTTTGACTGGAAAAAGCCCGCTGAAAGGTGTAGCTTAATCTACCTCGATCCCAATACGTGAGGGTGAATGGAGCGGAAACTTTTTATTAAGACATTCGGCTGTCAGATGAACGAATACGATTCCGCGCGCATGGCGGATCTCCTGGCCGAAGCGACGGATCTAACCGAAGTCGACGACCCCGCGCAAGCCGATGTCTTGTTGCTTAACACCTGTTCCGTGCGCGAAAAGGCGCAAGAGAAGCTATTCTCAGAGCTCGGACGGTGGCATGCCTACAAAAAGAACAACCCCGACCTGATCATTGGCGTTGGCGGTTGTGTGGCCAGTCAGGAGGGGGCCGGCTTGTGGGAGAGGGCGCCTTACGTCGACCTTATTTTTGGTCCGCAAACCCTGCACCGGCTGCCCGAGATGTTGGATGAGCTGCGGCGCACGCGACAGCCGGTCATCGATATCTCCTTCCCGGAGATCGAAAAATTCGATCGCTTGCCAGAGCCTAGGGCAGACGGTCCCAGCGCCTTCGTCTCGATCATGGAGGGTTGCAGCAAATACTGCACCTTCTGTGTGGTCCCCTACACGCGCGGTGAGGAGTTCAGCCGACCTTTCGATGATGTCATCAACGAGATCGTGGGGCTCGCAGAGAAAGGTGCGCGCGAAGTCACCCTGTTGGGCCAAAACGTAAACGCCTACCGCGGATTAAAATATAGCGGTGACGTAGTGGATCTGGCTCTGCTCATTCGGTATGTAGCGGCCATAGACGGAATTGAGCGGATCCGCTACACGACCTCCCACCCGGTGGAGTTTTCCAATGCCTTGATCGAAACGTACGCCGATATCCCGGAATTAGTAAATCACCTGCACCTGCCGGTTCAAAGCGGCTCCGATCGTCTTCTGGCGCTTATGAAACGTGGGCATACGATCCTTGAGTATAAATCCAAGTTAAAGCGCTTGCGCGCTGTGCGCCCAGAGATCTCCATCTCATCGGACTTCATCGTGGGGTTCCCCGGTGAGACGGAGCGGGACTTCGAAGCCACCGTGGATCTGGTCGCTCGGGTCGGCTTCGATCACTCATTTAGTTTCATCTTCAGCGCGAGACCCGGCACTCCGGCCGCGAGCCTACCGGACGCGGTGCCGCTGGAGGTAAAAAAGCGGCGCCTCGCGAGCTTGCAAGGAAGGCTGCGCCAAACCGCTACGCGCATCAGCGAAGCGATGGTGGGAAAAGTGGAACGGGTGTTGGTAGAAGGCCCTTCCCGTAAGGACCCGGCTCAACTTTGCGGCCGAACGGAGAATAACCGCGTGGTCAACTTCTCAGCCCCCGCCGTCAGCACGGGAGAATTTCTCGATATTTTGATCACCGAAGCTCTGCCGAATTCGCTGCGAGGCGAGCTCGTGCCCAGTACCGCAAGATAAGGGGTGACCGAAACGCTACCGAATTTGAACTCTAACACTCGTAGCACCCAATCGCTTGCTGCCGACATCACCCTGGAGCCCTCGGACAATGAGCGCTTGGCTAACCTGTGTGGGCAGTTTGACGAGCACCTACGTCAGTTGGAACGCAGCACAGGTGTAGAAATAAACAGTAGAGGCAATGCGTTTCGTGTGGTCGGTGCACCCCACCGCGTACGCACCGTCGGCCGCATTATTCGCGAGCTGTACGACGCTACGCAAACTACCGTGTTGACACCGGCCGATATTCATCTGTGTTTGCAGCAGGCCGGGATGGAGGAAGCCCTAGCGTTTGATTCCCAAGGAGGCATCCTTATCCAGACCAAGCGCTGCACGGTGAAGGCGCGCGGGATCAACCAAAGGCATTACGTAACTGCGATTCGCCAAGGGGACATCTCTTTCGGGATTGGTCCCGCCGGCACGGGGAAAACCTATCTCGCGGTTGCCTGTGCGGTTGAAGCATTGGAATCCGAGCGGGTGCGCCGCTTGTGCTTGGTGCGCCCTGCTGTAGAGGCCGGAGAACGGCTGGGATTTTTGCCTGGGGATATGGCGCAAAAGGTAGACCCCTATTTACGGCCCTTATATGACGCGCTCTACGAGATGCTGGGTTTCGAGCGCGTGTCCAAGCTCATCGAGCGCAACCTCATCGAGGTGGCACCGCTTGCGTTTATGCGTGGACGAACCCTGAATGAGTCATTCATCATCCTGGATGAAGCGCAAAACACCACGGTCGAGCAGATGAAAATGCTGCTCACTCGCATCGGATTTAGCTCGACGGCTGTAGTGACTGGTGATATCACCCAGATCGACCTCCCGCGCGAACGCCCATCTGGATTGTGTCACGTAATAGAGGTTTTGAGAAATACCGAGGGGATCAGTTTTACCTTTTTTGATTCCAAAGATGTGGTGAGACACCCCCTCGTAGCCCGCGTCTTGGATGCCTATTATGCCTATGAAAGCGGCCGGGATAACAAGCCATCTTCACACCGTAGACCCTCACGTTGAGCTCGACGTCCAATACGCGACACACTGCACGCCGGTCCCTTCTCCGGTCCAACTGCGCGCTTGGGTAAGCGCCACCATAGCGAACCGCCGTGAGCGCGTATCCATGACCATTCGCATCGTCGACGAAGAGGAAGGGTTGGAGCTCAACCGGCGTTGGCGCAATGCCAAGAAGGCCACTAACGTTCTGGCCTTCCCCAGTTCCGAGCTGGAAGCAATCATGCCTGATTTTTTAGGCGATGTCGTGCTGTGCGCCCCGGTGGTGGTGCGCGAAGCCGCGGCTCAACGTAAGGCGCGGGAGGCACACTGGGCGCATTTGGTTATCCACGGAACCTTGCACCTGCTCGGTTTCGACCATGCGCTGCCGGCACAAGCCGCGGAGATGGAAGAAGCGGAACGAGCCATACTGCAATGCTTGGGCTATTCCGATCCCTACCTTCTTTCTACCGGATAATAATAATGAGCGGTCGCCCGGAGAAAATTCCTTCAGCGGGTTGGATCGCCCGCCTGCTAAAGCGTAATCCACCCGTCCCCGCTGATCGTGATCAGCTTGTCGAGCTGTTGCGCAACGCGGAACTCCGGCATTTAATCGATCCCGAAACGCTGGTTATGCTGGAAGGCGCCATAAACGTGTCGCAGATGCGGGTTGGAGACATCATGATCCCGGCCTCACAGATGGTGGTGATTCAAGAAAGCGCCGATCCTAAGGATTTTCTTCCCACCATTATCGACTCAGGCCACTCTCGCTTCCCGCTTTTCGACGAGAAACGGGAGCAAGTCCTGGGGATCTTGCTCGCCAAGGATTTACTCGCCTACTTCGTAGGTGAAGACAGGCCCTTTGATATCAAAGACCTCATCCGCAAACCGGTGTTTGTCCCCGACAGTAAACGACTGGATATTTTGCTACGCGAGTTCCGCACCAGCCGCAATCACATGGCCATTGTAGTCGACGAGTACGGAGGTATCGCTGGCCTGGTCAGCATTGAGGATGTGATCGAACAAATCGTGGGAGAGATCGACGATGAGCATGATATCGATGACGAGGACCTCATCCGGCTGCACCGGCAAGGCCGCTATACCGTTAAGGCTCGCACGCCGATAGAGGAGTTTAACCGCTACTTTGGCACGGAATTCACCGACGAAGAATATGACACTGTTGGGGGTTTGGCACTAAAGGCTTTTGGGCATCTGCCCACAAAAGGGGAAAGCGTGAAACACGGAGGGTTTTATTTCACCGTCTTGCGCGCCGATCGAAGGCGCATACACACCCTGCGAGTCTCGCGCAGCGAAGAAGGAGACGCCGCCGCTAGCCCAGGAAACGAGCGGCTTGTGTCTCTAACCAAAGTGGATTAAACCCCAAGTTCCCTCCCCCTGCGAAACGGGGGAGGCTAGTCTCACCACCCTCAAAACTCCAGCAGGCTCAAGTAAGCGTAGTGTCCCGCCAAAAAAACGCATGACATGATTCTAAAACGACGCCCAATCATCACCGTTGCTCATTCTCAAACATTCAATGTCAACGCCCGTTTCCCATCCGACGGAGCCTGTCCCTGGGTCCTCACGCGGATTGCAATTTCACACCGGTTTTCTGCGCGGCCTTCTGCAAATCCTTGTCGAGCGTGGCTAGCGGTATGCCTTTGCGCAAAGCAAGTTCGAGATAGGAGGCATACGCAGATAATTTGTATCGGCGCGCCAATTGGAGCGTGTCTGATAGCGCATGCGAAAAGGTAGCCATATCGACTTCAATATCGACGTGTTGCAGCGTTTCAAGGAATTCCGTCGTCAAGCCTTTTGCTTCTGCCTTAGCGATCACGTTTGCCACCTCAAGTCCCCACGTCACCGGGACAAGGGCGCTTGCATCCTTCATTGCGTCAAGCACTTTGCTTGCGAAAATCAGTTCTTGCGGCTTCCCATCGCCAAAAAACCAGCACATGGTCACGGAGGTGTCGAGAACAAAGTTCACGCACGCCCCTCTTCGATGAGTTCCTTGATATCCACGGCACGCACTGGAGCCGCCAGCATAAATGCCTTGAGCTTTTCCACCGCCGCAACTTTGTCCTTAGCCCTCGCACTTACGGTGGGCACCAGATCCGCAATGGCTTCACCACGATTGGTAATAGTAAAACTCTTGCCGGTTTTTACTTGACGCAGCAATTCCGGAAGCTTGGTTTTTGCTTCATATGAACCGATCTTGGTCTTCATGATTTACTCTACACACCTCTCTAGAGTAGACCAGGTAATAGACCAGTTCAGGAAAAATCAATGATCGGCGTTAAGCGTTTTCCCACACGAATTGGTATAAAACGCCTAGGCCCAAAACGACGCCCGCAGTTAGACATTTTCACGCATCCGCGGAACCCGGCCGTGGTTTCGCCTTATGCGGGTTTTTCACAGAGTGCGTTTTATAGCCCGGCACAACCCCTTGTCGTGGAGGTTTCCACTAGGCAGCGGCATGGAAAGCCAGGGCGTGGCACTCTTTGGCGTCGAGGATGCGATGATCGGCATATCGTCATAGGTCCGACGGTGCAAGGTACGTCCAGTCCGATCCTTGCGAACACCACCCCATTGCTTGAAAAAGAAGTAGACGTGCTTAGCCCGACATTGCCGATAGAGGTCTTCAACCCAATCCGCTTGCATCGGTCGCGCATTCGGCCCCGATTCTCCCCCGACGATCACCCAATGGATATCATCGAGCGGAAGCTTGGGCAACGGGGCCAGCAAAGGCTCGCATGAGACAAATCTCACCCTCGCCGGAACGTGCCTCAAATCATGCACGCGCTGAACAACATGTTCGTTCTCGACACTCACACCCATCCACACGTTCTGAGGCCAAGGGAGCCGCTGCGCCATGTCGCGCAGCCTGGGGCTGCGCTTGGTGAGTACTTGGAACGTATGCTGCGGGCACGCACACATGGTGTCAAAGACCTTGCCGATGAACTCTTCCGGTACTGCGTCCTCGAAGAGATCGCTCATTGAATTGACGAAGATAATAGAGGGCTTATTCCAACGTTTGGGTAACTCGATCAGGTCATGATGCAGCGTTGGCTTAAACGCATGCCTGTAGCGCTCCACTCCCATTGCGTACAGGCGCTTTGCCATCCGCTCCGCGTAGCAATGCTTGCAGCCAGCGCTAATTTTCACGCAGCCGGCTACTGGATTCCATGTCTTTTCGGTCCACTCGATTTTCGATGCTGTTGCCATAACAGAATCGTTCGGCTCAGTCTTTCAAGATATCCTGAACGATTTTCACTGCGACCGTTCGCCACGAGCTCAAGCACAATAGGTACAGAGGGCTGTTCTTTGAGTTGCGGAGTAGTAAGCCTTTAGCAACTTTCGGGAAAACGCTTTTTAGTCGCTCCTCAATGAACTTCACAATCGCCTGCTCGGGCGCGTCGCGCACGAGCAGATCCTCCTCGCCGAAGATGTCGTTTGCTTTTCCTTGCGATAAAAACGATCGCGCCAGTCCGCCGTTCCAAAGATCGCATCAAGCCGCGTTTGCCACGCTTCATCAATGACTCCGTCACGCGTGAGAGTGCGCGCTACACCGATGCCGAGAGGAAACAGCTACCAAAGATCTACTCCGCCCGTTTTTGCGAGGGTATCGACGGTCTCCCATTCGACCTGCATACCAAACGGATCCAGGAAAACAACCGCCCGCTCTTTTTCCCAATCGCGTTGTGCACACCAGTCCTGTAGACCCACGATCGCATCCGTCAGGTCAAACGTACAGCGGTCGGCCATCGCCGGATATTGGTGTCGACCACCTTTCTTAGCGCCTCGATTCGCTTCTTTGAGTTCTCGATAAATAGGTACCGGTCAAACGGACTTGCTAGTCCCAATGCGATCGTTGGACTTCCGTGCGGTAGCTCTGGCCATCTGCGTATTTTAAGCGATTCCGGCCGCCCAATTTAAAGTAAAACTGCCAGCTGTTTTATTTCAAAGCTGCCACCCCTCCTAGTGTAGTGCTTCTTAGTTGATGGAACTAAAGGCCTTCCGGTCGATCTGATCTGGAGATCGAACGAGGAGGCGACCATGCGAACAGCCAGTGTTATCGAGCTTACAGATGAACAACGGCAACAACTGCAACGATGGACCCGGTCGAGCACAGTCAGTGTGCGTTTGGCGCGCCGCGCACGGATGAT
>JBOIEE010000088.1:0-10293 GCA_050740975.1 Gammaproteobacteria bacterium
AGGCGAAGGCGGCGGCCCGCACCAGCTGCACCCCGGCACCCGCATCCGCTGCTGCCGCTGCTCCCTTCCGGGCCTGACGGGGTTCACAACTTCGCGTCGCGGGGGAACCGGCGCGCGCCACCATGACAACCTTACCTGCATCTAAGTCAGAGACTTTGGTGGAACGGGGCGCTCTAGTTCTCCTTTTAGTGGTTCCCTAAGTCCGACAGACTCCTAGGATGCCAGAGGCATGAGTCGGAAGCAAGAATGGTGTTACTCGGCGTTACACTCCCGGCCGGGCTAGCGCTGTGCATTTGGGTCCCGGTTATGGTTGAAAAACTCGTACGCAACCCACAGCCCGGTGGATAAAAGCAGCAACGCCCCCCCCTGATGGGCTAAGGCCAGAGGTATCGGGACGCGCAAAAACAGGGTTCCAATGCCTAGAGCGGCCTGCAACAAAGCGACTGCAAGCAGGCCGCCCAGGGCAAAACGGATCCGTCTCGGCAAAACCATGCGCGAGCCCTGGCTGTACAGCCACATGATGAGGACGAGCAGGGCCATGGCTAAGACCCGATGATCGAATTGCACCGTGACCAGATTCTCGAAGAAATTGCGGGTGATCGGGCGCATCATGAAAAGCCCTTCCGGAATCAGGCGGCCCCCCATAAGAGGGAAAGTGTTATAGGCAAAACCCGCGTCTAGACCCGCAACGAATCCCCCGGAAAGCGCCGTAAGGAAGATCAGGGCGAGCGTGAGAAAGGCGGTTTTTCGCGGTGGTTCGGTCTTGCTATCAGGATAGGAGACAGGCTTTAGCAGCAGCTCCAGCGCTATCCAAAGCAAATAAGCGTATAGGATAAGTGCCAGTCCCAAATGGGCCGTGAGCCGATACTGGCTGACGTCCGGCCGTTCGACCAGGCCGCTTTTCACCATATACCAGCCGAGCGCTCCTTGTAGTCCGCCGAGGAGAAAAGCGAATAGCAAGCGCAGGGAAAGAGATCGGGTCACCCGTCCTGTCACGGCAAAAAAAACAAGGGGCACCAAAAACACCAGTGCGATAAGCCGCCCCCACAAACGGTGCAGATATTCTAACCAAAAAATAGACTTGAATTCGGATAAGGTCATGGTTTGGCGTAACTTCTGGTACTCGGGGTACTTTTGGTAACTTTCGAATGCCTGCCCCCATTCTTGCTCTGAAAGCGGGGGTAGTAGGCCCGTAACAGGCCGCCATTCCACGATCGATAGTCCCGCATGCAGGAGTCGGGTAGCTCCGCCCAGTGACACCATGGCCCATAGCATGGCGCAACAGATCAATAACCATACGCCCACGGCTCGGGGTGGATCAGACGTTCGCATGAGGTTGACAGAACACGCTTTTCAGAGCGGGCATTGGGGAATGGGGAGCCTTGGCAGCGCTTTACCACCTCACTTTAAGATTTCAGAACAGCAAGCGCAAGATCGATCAATTCGATGTGACATGAGATACTGTGCTTGTCACGTACCTGCCGAGAGCTCTTGTTGCGAGAAACCGTGGAAGAAAACACCAACCCGACGACATCGCCGCCAGGTTGTAGAACGCGTTTCTCGCGCGAGGAGTTGCTCGAATGCGCGCAAGGGAGGCTATTCGGGCCCGGGAACGCGCAGTTGCCTTTACCCCCTCTGCTGATGGTGGACCGGATCACGAGCATCAGCCGAGATGGAGGGAAAGCCGGTAAAGGGCAGATCATCGCCGAATTCGATATTCGGCCCGAGCTTTGGTTTTTTCACTGCCATTTTCAGCGCGATCCTGTGATGCCGGGATGTTTAGGGTTGGACGCAATGTGGCAACTGCTGGGTTTTTTTATTTCCTGGCTTGGGGGTACCGGACGCGGGCGTGCGCTGGGTGTGGGCGAGGTGAAATTCAGCGGGCAAGTGACACCGAATAATCAATTAGTTACGTACGATATCGAGATAACCCGTATGATCACTCGGCGCTTATATTTGGGTGTAGCCGACGGTAATATGGGGGTTGATGGCAAGGTGATCTACACAGCCAAGGACATCCGCGTCGGTTTGTTTCAGTCCACCGAGGACTTCTAGGCTTGCTGTGCCCCAGATCACACATCGACACGGTGTCGGGAGAGCATGCGCACACGCGCCGTAAGAGGCTGATAGAGCTGATAAATGAAAAGACGGGTTGCGATCACAGGGATCGGGATCGTCTGCAGCATAGGCAACATTAAGGAAGAAGTATTGCATTCCCTAAAGAGCGGGCGCTCTGGAATCGTCTACCATCCGGAGTATGCGGAGTTGGGGTTTCGCTCCCAAGTGCATGGAGCCGTGCGCCTAAACCCGGATGAGCACATCGACAAAAAACACCGCCGTTTCATGGGCGATGCGGCGGCTTACGCCTATCTCGCATTACAGCAAGCGATCGCGGACGCGAGACTGGAGCGCTCTGAGGTTTCCGATCCCCGCACCGGGCTAATTCTCGGCTCCGGCGGATCTTCCACGGCCAACATGCTGTCTTCGACCGATACTCTGCGGGCGCGCGGCGCACGCAAGGTTCCGCCCACGATGGTGCCCCGTATCATGGCCAGCACCGTTAGCGCCGGCCTGGCGACGGCCTTTGGGATCCGAGGCACCAGTTATTCGATCAGTTCCGCCTGCGCCACCAGCGCGCACTGCATCGGAAACGGCTATGAACTGATTCAATTCGATAAACAGGACGTGGTCTTCGCGGGCGGAGGCGAGGAGCTGCATTGGACCTTGACCCTATTGTTCGATGCCATGGGGGCGCTTTCTTCCAAATACAACCAGGTGCCGCCAGCCGCATCGCGCCCTTATGACGCGCACCGTGACGGCTTCGTGATTTCAGGCGGGGGCGGGGTGGTCGTGCTGGAGGAGCTGGGACGTGCCAAAGCTAGAGGGGCGCCCATTTACGCCGAGCTGATCGGTTATGGCGCGAGCTCCGATGGCGTCGATATGGTGAAACCGTCCGGGGAAGGCGCAGAACGGTGCATGCGCACGGCCTTGGAGGGAGTCAAGACCCCTGTCGATTACATCAACGCCCACGGTACGGGAACTCCGGCCGGTGACATCATAGAGTTACAGGCGATCCGGCGTTTATTTCCCACGCGCTGTCCGTGGATCTCCTCCACGAAGTCCCTCACCGGCCACGCCCTGGGCGCTGCCGGAGTGGCGGAGGCGATCTATGCTCTGCTGATGTTGCAGCACGACTTCATCGCGGCCTCGGCAAACATCCAGGAGCTTGATCCGGGGGCTGCGTCGTTTCCGATCGCCAGAGAGCGCATCGATAACGCCGATTTGCACACCGCAATGTCCAACAGTTTTGGGTTTGGCGGTACTAATGCCTGCTTGGTTTTTCAGCGTCCGGACTGAATAAACGAGTAAAGCCGAGGGATGCGCGAGAGTTACGACGTCGCCATAATCGGCGGGGGGATGGTCGGCGCGACCTTGGCCTGTGCCTTGGGGGACACCCCCCTCCATGTTGTGGTGATCGAAAACCAGGAACCCGCCTCTTTTGATCCGAGCGGCTACGACCTTCGGGTATCGGCCATCACCCGCGCCTCGCAGCGGATCTTTCAAGCGCTGGGCTGTTGGCACGGCATGGTCGCCCGGCGCGCGTGTGCCTTCCGGCGCATGCGGGTATGGGACGGTGAAGGGGGCGCTGCCGCCGAGTTCGATAGCGCCGATCTTGCAGAGCCGTGCCTGGGCCATATCATAGAGAATAGCGTGATCCAACTGG
The DNA here is from genome assembly GCA_050740975.1 of Gammaproteobacteria bacterium. Lineage (GTDB taxonomy): Bacteria > Pseudomonadota > Gammaproteobacteria > JBOHHR01 > JBOHHR01 > JBOHHR01. The sequence continues at coordinate 3,725 of JBOIEE010000088.1, forward strand.
CGCTGGTTGAGCGCGTGCATGAGCTCGCCAATGTAGACTGGTTGTGTCCCGCCGCGCCGCAGGGGCTGGATCCCCAGCGCATGAGGGTAACGCTGGACGATGGACGGGTGTTGCGCACACGGCTTATTGTGGGCGCCGATGGCGCGCGTTCTCGAGTCAGGGATTGGGCCGGCATAACTTGGCATTGCTACGACTACCATCAACATGCCTTGGTTGCCGCGGTCAACACCCAGCTGCCGCCACAGGACATCACGTGGCAACGCCATGTACCGAGCGGTCCCCAGGCATTCCTGCCCCTGCAAGGACGCCGCGCTTCACTGGTTTGGTATCACACCCCTGAAGAAGTGCAGCGGCTGTGTTCACTCGATGAGCAAGCTCTAGCGGGTGCTCTGGAGGCAGGATACCCGGCAGATCTGGGTGGGATCGATTCGGTGATCGCGCGCGGCAGTTTTCCCACTCTGAGAGGTTACGCCGAACGGTACGTACAGCCAGGCCTGGCCTTGGTGGGAGACGCGGCCCATGTGATCCATCCCCATATCGGGCAAGGGGTCAACCTCGGTTTACTGGACGCGGCGGCCTTAGCTGAAGTCATCGCGGGAGCAACCTGTAAAGGCAAAGATATCGGGGCGCTCGCCACTCTGCGTCCTTACGAACGCTGGAGGCGAGCGAGCAACTTCGTCCTCATGGGCTTCTCAGAAGCCGTATTTCACGCCTTTGCCCACAGGGCCCTACCGCTTCGGGCGGTGCGTGCGGTGGCGCTGTCGTTTGCAGACCGGTTTGGTCCCCTAAACCAGTTTTGCATGCGCTACGCGATGGGGTTAATCGGCGATCTGCCACGGATCGCGCAGGGGATCTCATCCGTGCCAGCTTCTCAGCACTCCCGCCTTTCCGGATCTATGTGACCCATCGCGGCCGATGTTTCCTCGTTTATTAGGGAGCCAACAGAATCGTGCCGCTCTGGCTCTCCGCATAGGCCCGCCATGAGGATCCATATATTGGGCATAGGCGGGACCTTTATGGGAGGGCTCGCCTTGCTTGCGAAAGAGCTCGGGTTCGAGGTGAGCGGCTCCGATGCCCAGGTCTACCCACCCATGAGCGACCAGCTTAGGGCTACCAACGTTACTCTGGTCGAGGGTTATGATCGGAGCGCACTCTCCCCGCCTCCCGATCTGGTGGTCATTGGAAACGTGCTCTCGCGCGGGAATCCATGCGTGGAGCATGTTTTAGACTCCGATCTGCCTTATATGTCGGGGCCGCAATGGCTCGCACACTACGTGCTTCCCAGGCGCTGGGTGCTCGCCGTATCCGGCACCCACGGCAAAACCACCACTAGCAGCTTACTCGCTTTCATCCTGGATAGAGCGGGCTTAACGCCAGGGTTTCTCATCGGCGGGATGGCCGAGAATTTTGGCGTTTCGGCCCGACTGGGAAGGGGGCGCTTTTTCGTCGTGGAAGCAGACGAGTACGACAGCGCCTTCTTCGATAAACGTTCCAAGTTCGTGCACTACCATCCGCGGAGCTTGATCATCACCAACATGGAATTTGATCATGCCGATATTTTCCCGGATCTGAAGGCGATACAAACTCAGTTTCATCACTTGGTGCGCACCGTCCCAAGCAGCGGTTTGATCATTTATCCAGCCCATGACGACACCGTTTGCGAGACTTTGGCTATGGGTTGCTGGAGCACACTCGAGAGCTTTGGTGATGGGAAAGATGCGCTTTGGCGCTTGGGTTATCTGGCTTCCAAAGATCACCGCCGGTTCCAGATCGTGCTCCAGAGCACAGTGGCCGGTGAGGTACGCTGGGATGTGTTGGGGCGGTATAATGCCCTAAATGCCCTTGCCGCTGTCGCCGCTGCACGGCATGCGGGTGTGGAGCCTGCGGCGGCGTGTAAAATTTTATGCGATTTCCACAGTGTCAAGAGGCGCTTGCAGCTTTTGGAAACGGTGAAAGGCATTGCCGTCTACGATGATTTCGCCCACCATCCGACAGCCATCGCGTTGACCATAGAGGCTTTGCGCAGTAACGCAGGCAGTGCCCGGATCCTGGCGGTATTCGAGCCGCGTTCCAACAGCATGAAAATGGGCGTGTACCGGGATACTTTAGCGCAGGCATTCGCCGGTGCGGATAAAACGATCTTGTATCAACCCGAAGAGCTGAGTTGGGATCTGCGCCAAGCCACTGCTCTCCTGGGCGAGAACAGGGAAGTGTTCAACACTATAGACGCCATGGTCGATCGCTTAAGCGGCATGGCGCGGCCGGGCGACCATATTCTCATTATGAGCAACGGCCGCTTCGGCGGGATCCAGCAAAAGCTGATCGCAAGACTGAAGGGGCATGTCTAGGCATTGGGACAGCCAAGATTGACGAGCTGAGCCTGCCGGCGCCCAGCATCGGGATCGCGATGAACATCGCCGGCGGCCGCTACAAGCTGGCGATTGCCGCACGTAACCTCACTTATTCTTGCACCAAACTCGAGCGGCGGTGCGCGTCTAGCTCATCGACATTCGCACGCAGTTCTCTAGGCAACCACCAGCGCAGCAAGGGTTCGGTCATGGCCGTGGTCAACAAGGCCATGATCACTCGCCTTGCTGCTCGATGATGAGAACGCGGGAAGCAGGCAGCCAACGGCGCAGCAACAGCGCGGCGCTAGCCCCGGAAAAAGCCCCGCCGATGATAACCACGTCGTATTGGGTGCGCTCGGGAGCGTTCGGCGAGGCGTGAAGGCTCACGGGCTTAACTGCAGACGCCGCGCGGGAGATCCCGGAGCCGACATGGACAAGCCTTCTATTTCCACCAGCAAGTTACGCCGGCAGGTATCGCCCCGCAGGAGGAGCAGGGGGATATCCTCACCCAGGCGCTGCGCAATCCGAGCCCTGATCGCGGTCGGATCCGCCGCTTCTCGAAGGTAGGCCTTAAGCAGAGAAAAACACACAGGCGGTCCGACCATCGATCGGTTGGCCTCTGTGACCAAGGCGTCGAGATTATTCAAGGTCTCTTCGAGCTGGGCAAAAGTATCGTCGAGATGCCGTGTTTCATGCCCTACGATGCTCGAGGTTCCGGAGATATACAGGTGGTTCACGTTTTCCCAGCGTTTTAATATCGCGCGAGAAAATGAGGGGCTTTGAGGTCCGTATCGTCTGGGATAGCGAAAGGCGCTTAGCTGGCGCGGGTTTTCGACCTGGAGACCCGCTTCCTTGGCGGACAGAAAATAGACCAAGAATCCTGGCGAGCTGGTACCGATGGCGCAAGCCGCCGGCAGTCTGTGTTCGAAGTCCGGGATCCCCTGCAGCGCTCGGTAGCGCCCCAGACAAAAGGCCTGATACCGTTCGAGACCCCCCGGTTCGCTATTGATCCCGGGGAAATAATGCCAAACGCGCAACAGATGCGGATAGCCCTGGGTCTCGATAAGGCTCAGGATGCGGCGATAAAGGTCATAGCTTGCGCTTTCGAAGTCGGGATAGCTCGATTCGTGCGCAAGCCAACTGGCGAACAGCAGTTCGTCGTTCTTAGAAAAATAGAGCCCCCCCGCTTCGCCTCTTTGCAGCGGCTCCTGGCTGCGCCACAACTCCACCGTGTCCTTTCCGCCGCCGAGCAAGGGCAGGCCCACGCTCAGTCGTCTCGGATCAGCGCGATCGACCGCTGAACAGGGACCAAACCCGATCACGGCGATCGTCCGCTCATCGCTAAGAAAAGATCTCGCTGCTACGCTGTCCGTGCAGGTCACCTGCAGCGGCGCCGCAGTTGGTGAAGAACCCCTATATTGTGGCAAGGTCCCCTGCATGCCCAGGGCTATCGGTACTCGCGATGCAAGCCAGCGTCACTCAAATTCATGTGCGCGTTGAGCCGCCTTTGTCGATAAGCAGACCACGCACGCCCCCAGTTCATGGCCCAGGTGAAGTAATAGACCCCTCTGAACAGGGCTATGGGCAGCTGAATTTCCCGATTGCGAAATACATCCCCAGACAACACCGAGATCACGGCTTCTTTCATCCGAAGCACGTTTCGCGGCGCCATGAATAGCTCTTGCATCGCGGGCGAGGTAAAGCGATAGATAAACCAGGAAAACTTCGCTAAGCCACGTCGGACTCCATGATCAAATTCCCTCATCAGGTGATCCGCGCAGGGCAGATCCCGCAAGACCGCATCGACCGCCCGGGCAGCAGCGGTCGCGCTGTTCATGGCGAGATAAACACCGCTGGAGAACACCGGGTCTACAAAAGCGAAGGCATCGCCCACCAGCACATAAGCCCTTCCGTACATGCGCTTCGCGCAGTACGAGAAATTCCCTGCGGCCCGGACCGTTCCGACCAACTGCGCCTGCCGCATGCGCTCAGCGACGCCGGGACAGAGCGCTATGGTGTCCCACAGAAACGCGTCCAAATCCTTGCGCCGAGTCTTGAGGTAGTCGGGCCAGCACACCGCGCCTACGCTGACCGTATCCGCGCGCAAAGGGATCATCCAAAACCACCCGTGCCGAAACCAGTAGATGCTGATATTGCCCTCATCTTTGCCCGAGCGCCGGCTAACACCCTTGAAGTGGCCGAAGACAGCGGCGCTTTGGTGTGCTTTGTCCTTTTGCTTTATCCCAAGCTTTGCGGCCAGGAAGGTATCCCGCCCAGTGGCATCCATCACGAACCGAGTCTCCCACTCGTGCCGCGCGCCTCGTTCATCAATACCGCGCACGAGATGAGTGGGTCCCGAGCCGAAGATCACGTCCTTGATCGTCATCCCCTCATGCACGGTCACGCCCTGTTTGGCGCTATTGTTCAACAACAGATAGTCGAACTCCGAGCGCTTGACCTGGAACGCATAAGGATGGGTCTTATCCAGCGCATCGGAAAAATAGATGGTTTCGGCGGGGCAGTCCGCGCTGAACTCGGCGCCGTACTTGACCACACCGATGTCCCTGACCTGGTCCAGCGCGCCCAATTGCTGGAAGATGGGCAAATTGAGCGGCAGCAGCGACTCACCGATATGAAACCGTGGGTGGCGTTCTTTTTCGCACAGCACCACCTGCCAGCCTTTGCGGCGGAGCAAGGTTGCTATGGTGGAGCCGCCGGGACCCCCTCCGATAACCAGGGCATCGGCACGGTTGCGGGTGGTATCCATAGTTCGCGCTCGTTCGTTATAATCGCCACCGGGTTTACCGGCCATAATGTGGTCTAATGTGGTCTTAGGGGAAGATTAACATTTTTAGGGAGTATTCGGTTACGAGAACACAAGTGGAAAACACGTCGGAGCACGCCCCGCGACAAGATGCCGCGCCGCAATAGTTGTGCGAGCTAAAATAGCAAAATCGAGTGGAGGTTAGCAAATGGGGACCCATGCATCGCTGGAATCGGAAGTGGCACGGTTGATCGTCGAAACGCTTAACTTACAAGACATGCGAGCGGAAGAGATCGATCCCGACGCACCGTTGTTTGGTGAAGGCCTGGGGCTCGATTCCATCGATGCTTTGGAGCTGGCCCTGGCTATTTCGCGCAACAAACAACCGCTCGACGCCGCCCGCTTCGCGGCCCTTGGGCCACAAGGTCCAGCTGTTGCCCGGCAGGCGGGTCAAGCCCTTCGTCGGCGGCAACAAGAATGATGCGGCGGACGCGCGGGCGATCTGGACCGCCGTGCAACAGCCGGGGATCAAAAGCGTGGCGGTCAAGAGCGAAGCCCAGCAAGCTGTGTTGGCGCTGCATCGCATGCGGCAACAACTGGTGAAGTTTCGCACCGCTCAGATCAATGGGCTACGTGGGCTCCTCACCGAGTATGGCGAAGTGATGCCCCAGGGCAAGGCGGGGATCAGGAAAGAGATCTGCAAGGCGCTGCCGCGCTTAGCCGATCGACTCCCTGCGGTGCTGATCGACACGCTGCGCGAGCAGTTTGTGCGCATCGGGGAGCTCGATGTACAGGTGGTCGAGATTGAGCGGCGCTTGCGCCAGTGGCACCAGGACGACCCGGCGAGCCAACGGATTGGCGCAATTCCTGGTGTGGGGTTACTCACCGCCACGGCGGCGGTTGCCACGATGGGCGATGCCAAGGCCTTCAAGTCGGGCCGTGAGTTTGCTGCCTGGTTAGGGCTTGTACCCCGGCAAAGCGGCACAGGCGGGCGCGTCAAACTGCTCGGGATCAGCAAGCGCGGCGACACCTACCTGAGAACGCTGCTGATCCACGGCGCCCGCTCGGTGCTGGCCCACAGTAAAGAGCCGCCTCACTGGGCAACAAACCTGGTCAAACGCCGACCGCAGAACGTCGTGGTGGTGGCGCTGGCGAATAAGATGGCACGCACGATCTGGGCTCTACTCGCCCATGACCGGGCGTACCAGAGAGGGTTTGTGAGTCAGCCCGCCTAGGGCGACGCACAAGGGGCATCAATTATTTTGAACGAAAGGAGTGGCACGCCGTAAAGGTTGCACAAAGGTACGATAACGGGTGATGGCAAACAGGCCAGACCGTGACCCACCAAGCCTGTATCCGCTTCCGGACTTCGAGTCCTTCCATGAAATGAGGCGTGGGTCAGCGGATCCCATCAGGGCCAGCAGGCATCCGCCTGCACAACAGGCCGGATATAAAAC
>JBOIEE010000089.1:0-9401 GCA_050740975.1 Gammaproteobacteria bacterium
ACGTAGGCCGCCTTGTAGCATAAAATATCCGCCGTTTGTAATAACGGATAGCCCAAGAAGCCGTAAGTTGCCAAGTCCTTATCCCTCAATTTCTCCTGCTGATCTTTGTAGGTCGGAACCCGCTCCAGCCAGGACAGCGGCGTCACCATAGATAACAATAAGTGCAGCTCGGCGTGCTCAGGCACGCGTGATTGGATAAACAGAATCGCTTCTCCCGGGTTGATTCCCGCCGCCAGCCAGTCGATCACGATGTCCCACACGCTGTCGGAGATAATGGCGGTGTCCTCGTAGTGGGTGGTCAGTGCGTGCCAATCCGCTACGAAAAAAAAGCATTCGTACTCGTGTTGTAGCTTCATCCAGTTCTTTAATACCCCGTGGTAGTGACCCAGATGAAGTTGGCCGGTGGGCCGCATCCCCGAAAGGACACGGCTATTCGCAGATCCGTTCACGAGAATCTCCTACCGACAGAACACCGTTCGTGGAACTTTGCTATCTGCACTTTTACGTGTCGCTATTCGATAAAAGACCGAGAAGCGATTTATTGAACTCGCTTTCTATACTATCATCGCGGCAGCGTCTGGCCAACTCGTACCACCTAAAGGGCATCCCCTATCAAGCCGGTTAACAGGGCACCACAGGTCGCGCGCTGTCGATGATGAGATCGACCTGCTGGTGGGGGACTCGGGCGTGTTTGCAGAATCTCGACCATGACTGGCTCCTAAGCGGGAGTGCTTACTGTCTGATCCACGCCCGTTTTTTGGTTTATTATATGAACGCTCTAAGAAACCCTTTCACGGGATCTTTCAGAGTAGAAGAGCAAAAAAAGCTCGGTTTTTGCTTTTCTCCGTTTCTCAAATAGTTACATATTCGAGAAAGGCGCGGTACATCTTTATGCCGCCAGAAAGCTCTGGATTTAATCAGAGTTTCCATAGTGCAACAAGACGCGTGAAGAAGGTGATAAGCGAATGAAGTTTTTGTTCGATCTGTTCCCCGTCATTCTGTTTTTTGTCGCTTTCAAGATCCCCGATGACCCGCGGCAAGGGATCTTGTTGGCAACAGCGGTGGCCATCGCTGCCTCGCTGCTGCAGACAGCATGGCATTGGTTCAAGCATCGCCGCCTTGAAAGCATGCACCTGATTACCTTGGTTCTGCTGCTGGTTCTGGGGGGGGCGACTTTGGTTCTACAGGACGAACGCTTTATCAAATGGAAGCCTACGGCGGTAAACTGGCTTTTCGCGTTAGCCTTCCTTGGTAGTGAATACTTTAGTAACAAGAACCTGGTGCAGCGCATGCTGGAGCGAAACGTGGAGCTGCCTGCCGCCGTATGGACGCGACTGAATACGAGTTGGGCGGTGTTTTTCGTGCTATTGGGCACTGCCAATCTATACGTAGCATTCAATTTTGCCACCGAGACTTGGGTTAACTTCAAACTTTTTGGCTTGATGGGTTTGACCGTGTTGTTCGTCTTCGCCCAAGCCTTTTACTTGGCTCGGCATGCAAGCCCAAGAGACATGGAGGGATAAACCCGGGATGCTGTACGCGATCATCGGCGAAGACGTACAGCAAAGCCTGGAACGGCGGAAACGAGCGCGCGCCGCGCACCTCGCGCGGATAGCCGAGCTGGTCCAGCAGGGACGCATTGTGGTGGCTGGCCCGCACCCCGCCATAGACAGCGAGGATCCGGGCGAGGCAGGGTTTACCGGAAGCCTAATCGTGGCGGAGTTTGACTCTATAGAAGCAGCGCAAGCCTGGGCAGATGCGGATCCGTATGTGCACGCGGGCGTTTATAAACAGGTATGGGTGAAACCGTTCAAAAAAGTCCTTCCTTAAGTTTTACCCTGATGGAATCACGTATGGCCTTGGTCCGCGCGCGCTTAGAACAGGGGCTGCAACCCGAGCGCCTGGAAATCATCGACGAAACCCATAAGCATGTGGGCCATGCCGGCGCAACCCCCGATCGGGGCCACTTCTGCGTGACTATTGTCTCGGAGCGGTTTCGCCACGTCTCCTCGCTGGAGCGTCACCGCTTGGTCTATGAGACGCTAGGGGATCTCATGCGCACAGATATACACGCCTTAAGCATCAAGGCCTTGGCCCCGGGCGAGTAAGTGATTCAGACCTCGCGTGCTCGATGACCCCCACCCTGCAGCTGGCCATCGATCTGATCCGGCGGCCCTCCATCACCCCGGAAGATGCGGGTTGTCAAAAAGTTATCGGTGAGCGCTTGAAACAGCTGGGATTTAAGCTCGAACACCTGTCATTTGCTGAAGTCAATAACCTCTGGGCCACACATGGGCACGGTAGACCCTTATTCTGCTTCCTCGGTCACACCGATGTCGTTCCTCCCGGAGCGCTCGCGAGTTGGCGTTACGATCCCTTCCAGCCCACTGTCGAGTCGGGCGTGCTGTACGGACGCGGGGCGGCGGACATGAAAGGCGGTTTAGCGGCTATGGTAACGGCTGCAGAGCGTTTTCTGGGTGACCGGCGGGATCACGCAGGCACGATCGCCTTTCTCATAACCAGCGACGAGGAAGGCCCCGCGGTTAACGGTACCGCCGCTGTTGTCCGTCGCCTACAGGATTCGGGGATGGCGATCGATTGGTGTCTGGTTGGTGAGCCATCGAGCACTATCCAGCTGGGCGATGTGATCAAAAACGGCCGCCGCGGTACCCTCACCGGCGCCCTAAGAGTCATGGGCACTCAAGGGCATGTGGCCTATCCCGAAAGAGCTGATAATCCTATTCACCGCGCGCTCCCCGCTCTTGTCGCCTTGTGCGAAGAAAAATGGGATGAGGGAGTAGCGCCGTTTCCCCCTACCTCGCTCCAGATCTCGAATATCCACGCCGGAATCGGCGCGGACAACGTGATCCCTGCCGAGTTGGAGGTCGTGTTTAACTTCCGCTACAGCCCGGCGCTGAGCGCGGATAGGCTCAAGTCTATGCTCACACAGATATTGGGACGCTACAGCCTCGACTTCCGGGTGGACTGGCGCCACTGTGGACTACCGTTCCTGACTAAGGCTGGCCCGGTGTTGGATGCCGTGACCAAAGCGATCCACGATATCACCGGCCGAACAACCACGCCGTCCACCATCGGCGGCACTTCCGACGGCCGCTTTATCGCGCCTATGGGGGCCGAAGTGGTCGAGCTCGGCCCCATAAATGCCAGCATCCATAAGGTAGACGAGCATGTTGCCGTCGACGATCTAGATACCCTTTCGGCTATCTACGAGCGGATCCTCTGCCGATTGTTCGACGTTGCGTAAACGTGGGCTTACAGACGGCGCGCTATTTCGCCGCCGTCTTCCCCTTTTGGAACTGCGCTTCTTCTGTGGATCCCTTCAGAGCCGTTACCGAAGATACCCCACCTTGAATGGTTTTGGTGACGTCGTCGAAGTAGCCCGCACCTACCTCCGCCTGATGGCTAGCGAAGGTATAACCCCTGCTGACGGCCGCAAACTCCTTCTCCTGCACCATCTCCACGTAGGCTGTCATGCCCTGCTTTACATAATTCTCCGCTAGGTCATACATGTTGTACCACATGCTGTGGATCCCGGCCAAAGTGATGAATTGGTACTTGTACCCCATAGCGCCCAATTCCTTGTGGAACCTAGCGATGGCCGAGTCATCCAGATTCTTTTTCCAGTTGAATGAAGGAGAGCAGTTATAAGCCAACAGCTGGTCGGGATATTCCTTGCGTATGGCCTGTGCAAAACGCTTAGCTTCACCCATATCCGGTACCGCTGTCTCACACCAGATAAGGTCTGCATACGGGGCGTAGGACAAGCCCCGGTCGATCGCTTGTTCCAAGCTGGCTCTGGTATGAAAGAAGCCTTCCGCCGTGCGCTCGCCGGTGATGAAGCGGTGGTCGCGTTCATCGATGTCTGAAGTCAGCAACGCGGCAGCGTTGGCGTCGGTCCGCGCAAGCAACACCGTCGGCACACCACAGACGTCGGCGGCTAAGCGGGCTGCGGTCAGCTTTTGGATCGCCTCTTGGGTTGGGACCAAGACCTTTCCGCCCATATGCCCGCACTTTTTTACCGAAGCGAGTTGGTCCTCAAAATGCACGCCGGCCGCACCCGCCTCGATCATCGCTTTCATCAACTCAAAGGCATTGAGCACACCGCCAAAGCCCGCCTCCGCATCCGCGACAATGGGAGCGAAGTAATCGATGTCGTTCTTAGCTTTCGCCCATTGGATTTCATCGGCACGCTTGAACGCGTTGTTGATCCGACGCACCACGGCAGGAACGGAGCTCACCGCGTAAAGGGATTGGTCAGGATACATGGTCTCGCTCGCATTGGCGTCGGCGGCAACCTGCCAACCGGACAAATAGATCGCCTTTACCCCAGCCTTGACTTGTTGTACCGCCTGTCCTCCCGTCAGCGCCCCCAAGCAGCCGACAAAGAGTTCTTGGTTAACCAGCTTCCATAGCTTCTCGGCGCCACGTCGGGCTAAGGTGTACTGGATAGGGACGCTTCCTCGAAGCCGTACGACGTCGGCGGCCGAATAGTCGCGCTTAACCCCTTTCCAGCGCGCGCTGGTCACCCATTCCTGCTCTAATTGCTTGGTTTGAATTTGAATATCGTCGATCGCCATGAACGTTCTCCTGCCACAAAGCTGCTATAATCAATGTCCGCACGCCCTTCCCATTACGATAGATTGGTGGTGTCAAGTGCTCCAAAGGCAAATGCCACACCATATTTTGGATCCGCATTGCGTTTCACAACCAGGTTGCACCCGTGGTCGTCACCTGTTCCAAGGCGCTCAGTTTTTCGGCGCTTCTTGTTATGTTCTGGTACGTTACGTTGCAGCGCATCATTTGTCAAATGTGGGGTAGGCGCTAAAACCGTGTGAAACCCAACACTGAGAAACGGGAAAGCACCGCGATATAATAAAACCGCGGTGTTTTGAGATAGGGGTAAGTTATTGGCGATACGAATCCATGTCTAACCCGAAGGAAAACGTTAATAATATAAGCAACGATACGGCGGTTAAGGAAGCACCCCCGCGGGTAAAAAAGCCACCCTTGTACCAGGTGGTTCTGTTAAATGACGACTTTACGCCCATGGACTTCGTGGTTCATGTATTGGAACATTTCTTCTGCTTGAATCGAACCAAGGCAACGCAAATAATGTTAGAAGTACACACCCGCGGAAAAGGGGTGTGCGGTGTTTTTACCCGCGAGATCGCCGAAACGAAAGTCTCCCAGGTAAATGCCTACTCCAGAGATAATCAACACCCCTTGTTATGCACTCTGGAAAAGGTTTGACCCAATGACCACTTGAGCCAAAAAGCACGTGCTTAGCAAAGAGCTGGAAGTAACCCTTAACCTCGCGTTTAAGCGCGCGCGGGAAGGACGCCATGAGTTCATCACCGTAGAGCATCTGTTGCTCGCACTGCTGGATAACCCATCGGCGGCGAAGGTTTTGCTCGCTTGTGGTGCGAAATTGGAGCAGTTGCGACGGGATCTCATCGACTTTATCAAGGAAACATCCCCGCTGCTGTCGGGGACGACCGGAAGAGACACGCAACCCACCTTAGGCTTTCAACGCGTGCTGCAAAGAGCGGTGTTTCATATCCAGTCATCGGGCAAACGGGAGGTCACGGGTGCCCACGTGCTGGTGGCTTTATTTGGCGAGCGTGAATCCCAAGCGGTTTACCTGCTCAATCGTCAGGACATCGCCCGCTTAGATGTGGTGAATTACATTTCCCACGGGATCTCCAAAGTCTCGCAAGAGGAAGAACGAGGTGACTACCAAGACAATGACGAAGAGCCGGAATCTTCGGGGGGCACGAGGAAAACCCCCCTGCAGGCCTACACAACAAACCTAAACCGGCTCGCGCGCGCCGGCAAAATTGACCCCCTAATTGGACGCGAGGACGAAATTCAGCGAACCATTCAGATCCTTTGTCGCCGCCGCAAGAACAACCCTCTGTTTGTGGGCGAGGCCGGAGTTGGAAAAACCGCACTGGCGGAAGGTCTGGCCAAGCGTATTGTCGATGGGGACGTGCCTGAGGTGCTTGCGGACAGCACCATTTACGCGCTCGATTTGGGCGCACTGCTCGCAGGTACCAAGTATCGCGGCGATTTCGAAAAGCGCTTAAAGGGCGTTATCAACCAGCTTGAACGGGAAGAAGGGGCGATCTTATTTATCGATGAGGTTCACACCATCATCGGCGCAGGTGCCGCTTCGGGCGGGGTCATGGATGCCTCCAACCTGATCAAGCCGGTGCTTGCTTCCGGCCAACTGAAATGTATCGGCTCCACCACTTATCAGGAGTACCGCGGAATCTTTGAAAAAGATCGCGCGCTGTCGCGCCGTTTCCAGAAGATTGACATCAGCGAACCATCAATCGACGAAGCAGTGCAGATCCTCGAAGGCTTAAAGGGCCGCTTTGAGCAGCACCACGCCATCACCTACACGCCCCAAGCGTTGCGCGCGGCCGTGGAGCTCACTGAGCGCCACATCAATGATCGGCACCTGCCGGACAAGGCAATCGATATCATTGACGAAGCGGGCGCCAGACAACGCCTGTTTGCCTCGGAGGAGCGAAAAGCCGTTATTGATACGGTAGATATTGAAGAGATCGTGGCAAAGGTCGCGCGCATCCCGCCGAGAACCGTGAACTCTTCGGACAAGGAAGTGCTACGCACCTTGGAGCGCGATCTGAATATGGTGGTATTCGGCCAGGATGAAGCCATCCAAGCTTTGGTGGCTTCGATCAAGATGGCTCGCTCCGGGCTTGGGCCCCCCGAGAGGCCTATCGGCTCGTTTCTATTCGCTGGCCCGACCGGCGTCGGCAAGACGGAAGTTAGCCGCCAGTTGGCCCGACTCATGGGCATCGAGCTGGTGCGTTTTGACATGTCCGAGTACATGGAACGACATACGGTATCTCGGTTGATCGGCGCCCCCCCGGGCTATGTGGGATTTGATCAGGGCGGGTTGCTCACCGAGGCCATCATAAAAAAGCCGCATGCGGTGCTGTTGCTCGACGAGATTGAAAAGGCCCACCCGGATGTCTTCAACCTCTTACTGCAAGTAATGGATCACGGTACACTGACCGATACCAACGGCCGTGAGACCGATTTCCGAAACGTCATCCTGATCATGACTACCAACGCGGGGGCCGAGCGGATCAGCCGCCGCTCCGTAGGGTTTACCAAGCAGGACCACAGCGGGGACGCCACCGAGGCAATACGACAAATTTTCACTCCTGAATTTCGCAATCGGCTGGACGCGATCGTGCACTTCAAGCCCTTGGAGGAAAAAACGGTGGCCCACGTGGTAGATAAGTTCTTGGTGGAGTTGGAGACCCAACTCGATGCCAAACACGTCAGTGTGGAGTTCGACGAAGCGGCACGCCGTTGGTTGGCGCAGCATGGCCATGACCCAGTGATGGGGGCCCGCCCGATGGCTAGGCTGATCCAGGACAAAATCAAGCGGCCTCTGGCAGAAGAACTGCTTTTCGGAAAATTAGACGACGGCGGCCACGTACGAGTAACGGCCAAGGACGACGACATCGTGGTCGAGATCGAAGAATCCGCAACGGAAAAAGTCTCATAGCGGTATCGCACACGGTCGCATCCCTCCGCTCCCCTCAGCCCCGACGTAGCGGCTGCAGATCGAAGCGGCTGGTGCACGACAGGCCCCTAGCTTCACGACCATCCCGTGAACCTACCGAAAATAAACAGACTCATTGCATGCTGCCGTAGCGCCGACTACCCAAAGACCATCAGGGTCATGCCAACAGCCTTACTGCTATCTGACTTGCATAGTCGCGGCCGATGCATTGAAATGTAATTATGAGCGAAAAAGACCATGAGATCTCTATTTCGGTGGAGACTACCTATCTGCCCGACCAGTCGCTGCCAGAACAGCAGCGCTATGCATTTGCGTATACGATAACGATCGCGAACGCAGGAGCGGTTGCCGCCACCTTGCTAGGGCGCCATTGGATCATTACCGATGCCAACGGTAAGGTTCAGGAGGTGCGGGGGCGAGGGGTCGTCGGGGAACAACCGCATCTCGCTCCGGCACAGGCTTTTCGCTACACCAGCGCGGCGGTGATAGAGACTCCCGTGGGAACCATGCAGGGCAGCTATCAGATGCTGGCAGACGATGGGGTCAATTTTGAGGCGCCCATCCCGGTGTTTCGCTTGTCGGTGCCGAATACCCTGCATTGACGCAGGGAGTTTGAGGGATGGCGACTTACGCCATAGGCGATGTGCAGGGATGTTATGGCGAACTCCTGGACTTGCTGGCCACGGTTGCTTTCGACGAGAGCTGTGACCGCTTGTGGTTTGCCGGCGATCTGGTCAACCGGGGACCTCAATCCGGGGAAGTGCTGCGCTTCGTAAAGTCGCTCGGCGCGCGTGCGGTCAGTGTGCTCGGGAACCACGATCTGCATTTGATCGCTCTCGCCTATGACCGCATGGTCGCGCCGCGTAAGGGTGATACCCTGAGGCAGGTGCTGGCCGGCACCGATGCAGACGAGCTTGTGACGTGGTTGCGTTTTAGGCCGTTCTTGCATCATGAGCCGGATCTGGGTTTCACCCTGGTGCATGCGGGCCTGCCACCGCAGTGGGACCTGCAAACAGCCGGTCATTGCGCCTCAGAGGTCGAGGCGGTGTTAAGGAGCGAGACTTTGCCGGTGTTCCTGCCTCACATGTACGGCAATCAGCCGCTGCAATGGGACGAGTCCTTGAGCGGTTGGGAGCGTCTGCGGTTTATCATTAATTGCTTCACCCGCATGCGTTTTTGCGATATCGAAGGACGGCTGGATCTGTCCGCCAAAGGAGCACCGGGCTCCCAACCTCCACCTTTTGTCCCGTGGTATGAAGTTCCCGGGCGTCGCAGCCAGGATTTGCGCATTGTGTTCGGTCATTGGTCTACCTTGCGACTGAGCGAACGGGCTCAAAGAACTTGGCGCGTGTTCCCCCTCGACACGGGCTGCGTTTGGGGCGGTGAGTTGACCGCCATGCGTCTGGAAGACGGCCGTCTTTTCAGCGTAGCGGGAGCTAGGACACACCGTGTACCGGTCCAGCGACAAAGCGGACCAACCTGATTTTGTGGTCGTGTTCGATCCGAAACGCATCCGATTAGATGGGGTCCGCTGGGTAGCCAGTCTATGTGCTCGACGCCTGGCGCCGCGGTCGCGCAGGTATCTACCCGATGCACGCTTGGTTGCGCTTGCCCCTAATCGTGCGTTCCCCGCTGTTAACCGGGTTCTCAATCCGCTGAAAATTGGGGCTTAGCGCGTAGCGCCCCCAAAATCTTTCATCGCTTAGATCTCGAGGGTAGGTGTTGTAAGCGGCTGGACGGGATCGGACCGACAGTGTCGGGATGAGACGATCTAGACGTTCACCCCTGCCTCGCATAATTTTCCACTGTTCACTCT
>JBOIEE010000090.1:0-8035 GCA_050740975.1 Gammaproteobacteria bacterium
CCGTTATTTCCGGGGATCTCGCGGAGGTGTTCGCCCACCAGATCGGGATGTTGGGTAACGACAGGTCCATCGATGAGCCCGATCTTCAGTTCAGGGCTACCGCTGTTGCGCTCCATCAGCGCGGAGAGCTTGACCAAGTCCAAAGGGCCCATAAGGGATCGCCCTCCTAGTTCTAACGGATTTCGTGCTGTGTTGGTGACGACCCGTAGTGATTGGATGATTCTCAGTTCCTCTTCATACTGTGGCTGGACAAAGCCACAGTTATGGAATCGAGAGAACCATCCAATCTCAGAGGCAAGAGTACCTGTTTTCCGTGTGGAAGTGAAGCCGCCTACCAGACTTGGGTTGCTGACCCGCAACGAGTATTCAGTTCCGACACTTTAATCGCACTTGCTAAGATCCCCTCATTCTCAATGACGAGGCTCTCGGGAATGCCTCAATACTTGTTTGGAGGAACAGAGATTTTTTCAGCGCGGGTTGCCCCCATGACTTCAATACCTTGGGTGCCTATCGTGCCGTTTAGAGCAAGGGTAGCAATGTATGGAGCTGTTGGGGCCGCGAGTCCGATCCCCCCTGGCAGACATCCAATCACCTCGATCCCCCAATATTCTGGCTGTCTAACATACACCAGCGGGCTAAGATTAACTTCCATGTTCAAATACGGCTTATTCCCTCTGACGATTAAAATATAGGTTCCGCTAACTATGCCAGGACGAACCTCTGCCTCGTTAAAATCAATCAATCGACATGAAGAAGGTTGCGGCAGGGCTTCGAATTCACGTAGTTGCAGCTCGGATTCAGTCATTTTTATGTCTCCTTGATTGTGCATCAGCGAAGTGTGGGATTAGTTGGGATACTCCTTCAGCACCTTTCTGAAGATTAACTTTCGGTGCCTTACTCACAAATTCGAGATTGGAGCAATGGGGCGTATAAGGAAAATAAACGCCCTGTTTCTTCGCGCAGATAAGGTACTGCTGGACCTGTAAGTTGTCAATCACGTGCGGTCTCGATCACAACGTAGCGAGGATCTTGACAATCACGGGAGGCGATGGCAACGGGAGCTCACTGAACCTGCAAAAACGCTGGGTTTGTCTTTCTCGGCAGAAGCACGTAATTTTTCGGCAAAAGCCGGATCACGGCTGCTTGGGTGGTTCGGAATTTTCGATCGGTGTCGGCACGGTTTCGGGCTCGGGCGTTTCTTTATCGCGCACTAAAGCCTTGGCTTGTTCGATCTTCAACTTGTCCCAAGCCGCGATCACGGCTTTGAGCTGCTCCACCGTGGACTGGGCCGGTTCCTCTTTCTTCTGCTCTTGTTTCTCACCCTGCTCAACCAGAGATCCCAAGAATTCCTCCGACTCCGCGATCTCCTTGAGCTTTTGGACCAGCTCCCTAACTCCGCCGATAGCGTCGCTAGCCTCCGGCAAGGACAAACCAAAAGCCTCCGCCCGCAAGCGCTCACGCTGCCAATCGGGCACCTGGGTTCTCGTATCGTCAACGATTTTGCCTTTTTCCACGACGATCACGCGCGGCCCATGCCCCACCCCCCGATACCAGCTCGGCGGCTTACCGGAAAGCTGGGTGGAGCCCGACTCGGCGTTTACCCATTGATACATGCGCGCTTGGGAGAGCGGCGCTAGTAACAGCAGAATCAACAACAGCCCGTATCTCATAACGCTACCCCGCAGCTAAGGCACTAATCGCTATAATAGCAAATACTTGGCTGGGCCGGCCTGGACACGCGCAAGAACACGCTACCATGTACGAAACGCTAAGCGCCCTTCAGGACGGCGCTACCGTTATTACGCCCACCCGCCGGCTGGCGCGCACGCTGCGACGCCAGTATGACCGCTGGCAGGCGCAACAAGGTCGGCGTGCTTGGGCCAGCGCCAGCGTTTGGCAGTGGTCGGATTGGCTGGAGCAGCTTTGGCTCTCGATGCATCTGGCCGACGAGAGTCCGATGCTCCTGAATCGATTACAAGAACAAACGCTGTGGGAGCAGGTGATCCGCGACACACCCGAAGCGCGAGAGCTGCTCGCCCCCAGCGATATCGCCCGTGCCGCCCATACGGCCTGGCAGGTGGTACATGCCTTCGAGATCCCTCTTGGATCCCCCGAGTGGCGGCTCAACCCGGATTCATGGGCGTTCGCCGTTTGGAGCCAACGATACGCATCGGCCTCAGCCGAGGGGCGTTTTCTGGATCATGCCCGATTGCCTGCGGTGATCGCAGAGCGGATCCCGGAGGGCATTTTCCCAGTACCGCCGGCGGTTTTATGCGTGGGCTTCGATGACTTGGATAAGCAACAGCAGCGTGTGCTGCAGAGCCTGCGGGCTAATGGCTGCGTGCTCCTGAAAAGCGCGCCTCTGGATCACGGGAAGCATGCCGTGCGTGCCGCATTCGCCGATCCCTATGAAGAAATCACCGCGGCTGCCGTTTGGATCAGGAATCGGCTTCAGCGTTGCTCGGAGCAGGGGATCGGCGTTGCGGTCGCGGATTTGGACAACTACCGCCCTCTGATCCGTTCGTGCTTTGAAGACATTTTGGACCCCGGAGCGGTTTTTCCGGAGGCCTTCGGTGAAGCATCCTGCTTTGATATGCCTCTGGGATACAAGCTGGCCGACTACCCGTTGGTTCAAACCGCCCTGCAGGTGTTGGCCCTGATCCATGAGCCCCAAACGCTGGCGCAAGTGGGATCATTGCTGCGATCGCCGCACATCGGCGGTGCTGAAGGCGAAATGACCCAGCGCGCCCTGCTCGACCGAGAGTTGCTTAAAAGCGAGCAACCAGTGGTCACCCTGGATAGGGTTCGCTGTCTCGCCGGGGGCAAACAAACGCAAGCCTACCACTGCCCTGTATTGGGACAGCTCCTAGAGCACCTGCAACAGCAGGCAAGCCGCATGCTTATACGCCAATCCGCGGCGGCTTGGGCAATGACCTTCTCCCAGCTCGTGCAGCGTATGGGATGGCCGGGTGAACGCCCCCTGAGCAGCGAAGAATACCAAACGGCCCAGGCCTGGGATAACTTGCTGCAGGAGTTTGCCTCTTTATCCTGCGTGTTGCCCGAGCTTACTTATGGTAAGGCTTGGCAACAGTTGCACCACGCCGCCAGGGACCGCGCCTATCAAGCGGAGGCCCCAGAGGTGCCGATCCAGATCATGGACATCGACGAGATCTATGGAATGCGTTTTGACGCTGTTTGGGTTATGGGTTTGCACGCTGAACGCTGGCCGCCCGCGGTAGAGCCCATGCCGTTTATCCCTAGGCCCTTGCAATACCAGGCAGGGATCCCGGAGGTGAGCGCGGATCAGGTGCTGGCGAGAGCGATAGCCACCACCGAACGCGTGATTGGGTGTGCGCCCGAGGTGGTGCTGAGCTGCCCGCAGCGGGAGGGCGACCGGCGTCTTGCGGCGAGTCCTCTGATCAATTGTGTACCGGCGACCGACGCCAAAGAACTTCTCAATCCCTGGCCCGAAGCTTACGCACGGCAGATTTGGCGCAGTGCACGTCTGGACCACCTCATTGATAGCAGCGCACCGCCGCTCGCCCTCAACATGCGGACGCGCGGAGGGGCAAGTGTTATCAGGGAACAAGCCCGCTGCCCCTTTCGGGCTTTTGCTCTGTACCGGCTCGGCGCTCGGTCTTTAGGAGAAGGCGTGCCTGGCTTAGATCGCGCGCAACGGGGCGCTCTGGTACACCGCGTGTTACAGGATCTCTGGTCCACGCTTGGATCCCAGGCGGCGCTGCAGCCTATTTCGGAACCGGCGCTCACTAAGCTTACGCGTGAGGTCGTTAAACGGGCCCTCGAAGGTGCAGGGCTCGGCGACCGATTCGGCAAGTTGGAGGGAGAACGCCTGATCGCCCTTACCGAAGAATGGATCGAGGTGGAACGTGCTCGCGCGCCTTTCGAGGTGTTGGCTACCGAAGCGAAGCGCGAATTCACCATTGGCGGTTTGACCCTCGAGCTGCATATCGATCGCATAGACCGCTTGAGCGACGGCCATCTTGCGGTGATCGATTATAAGACCGGGGATGCGACCGTCGATGCGTGGTTTGAGGAAAGGCCGGAAGAACCTCAGTTGCCTTTATATGCATTGGTGCTCGGGGATGATTGCGCCATGCTTGCCTTCGCCAAGCTGAAACGAGGCCAGTGCGGTTACCAAGGACTGTGTGCCGCGCAAGAGGCGGGTCCCGGGTTGGCCGTTGTTCAGGGATCGAAATGGGCAAACCGGCATCCGAGCTGGGAAGCGCTGCTTGCGACCTGGCGCGCCCACATCGAACGCTTGGCCGAGGAGTTTCGCTTAGGCGACGCCCGGGTCGCCCCCAAGAATGCGCCCGAAACTTGCCGTACCTGCGCTTTGCCGGGGTTTTGCCGCATCGCCGAGATCAACGCCGCAGATCCACAAAGCGGTAATGACTGAGCTCCCGCCCGACGCCGACCAACGATCTTTAGCCCTGGCGCCCGCGACTTCGTTTATCGTCCGTGCCCCGGCCGGTTCCGGCAAGACCGAGCTGCTCACCCAGCGTTTCCTGTCTTTGCTCGGCCATGTGCAGCATCCGGAAGAGATCTTGGCCATCACCTTCACCCAAAAGGCGGCGGCGGAAATGCGCGTCCGGATCTGCGATGCGCTCGACGATGCCCGAACGCCAGCGGGGCCTGGCGAAACTTACGTCGAACAGCGCCGAAGGTTAGCCACACGGGTATTGCAACGGGATAGGGAGCTTGGCTGGGAGCTGCAGCGAAATCCGAATCGCTTAAGGATACAGACCATAGACGCGCTCTGTGCCTGGCTCACGCGGCGCTTGCCGATCCTTTCCGACTTTGGCATGCAAGCGCAAATTCTGGAGGATGCGGATGCCCTTTATCGCGCCGCCGCGCGCAACACCTTGGCCGAGCTCGAGTCGGGAGAAGCTTGGTCTGAGCCTATTGCCAAGCTGCTGCAACACCTGGACAACGATTTGCCGCGCCTCGAAGACCTGCTCACGGAAATGCTCGGCCGGCGTGATCAATGGATCCGTCATCTCGGGGCCGGATCGGAGCGCGCCATGCTGGAGGAAGGCCTCCAAGAAGAGATCTGCTCAGCCTTGCGAAGAGCAAGCGCGGCGGTACCACTGGGGAGCGAGGTCGCTATCGTGGAATTGGCCCAGTACGGGGCTGCAAATCTGCAATCCCGTGATCCGCCTGTTCCCATCGCCGCCTGTGTTGGGCTCACCGAGCTGCCACCCGCGGAAACCGAAGCGCTTCCCAGGTGGCGTGGCATTGCCGCCCTGCTGCTCACCAAGAAAGGGAAATGGAGGCGGAGGGTTGGGAGCCCGAATGGTTTTCCAACACCTCGCTTTGGTACTGAGGCCGACAAACAACGTGCCCGCATGATGAACGGCAAAATGAGCGCGTTGCTGGAAGATCTCGCAGCACAGGCTGAGCCTTTGAGGGTCGCGCTAGCTGCGTTAAGGGAGTTACCGCCGCCCGCTTATTCCGATAGCCAATGGATGACGACCCAGTGCTTGTTCGACTTGCTGCGGCTGGGTCTGGCGCATCTCGCACTGGTGTTTGGGGAGCAAAAAAACGTTGATTTTCCGCAGCTCGCTTTGGCGGCCCTCAAGGCGCTGGGAGAGTCCGAGGCGCCCACGGATCTTGCGCTGGCCTTGGATCACCGCATCAGCCATCTGCTGGTGGACGAATTTCAAGATACCTCGTACAGCCAGTTTGATCTACTTAAGCGCCTGACTGCGGGATGGGAGAGCGGGGATGGGCGGACCTTGTTCCTGGTCGGCGATCCGATGCAGTCGATCTATCGCTTTCGGGAGGCTGAGATCGGCTTATTCCTCAACGCTTGGGAGCAGCAGCGCTTGGGCCAAGTATCCTTGGTGCCGCTCGAGCTCTCGGCGAACTTCCGTTCCAGCCAAGGCATCGTGAATTGGGTCAACCAGTGTTTCGATCAGGTCATGGCCGCCAACGACCTCGCCGATGATGCGCCCGTGCCCTACACCCCCAGCGTAACTACGCACTTTTTAGAGGACGAAGCAGTCAGCATCCACCCGTTTTTTGATAATGACCAGTGGGGAGAAGCTCAAAGGGTGGTTACTCTGGTTAAGGAGGCCCGCGAGCGCAATGAAAGCGTCGCGGTGCTCGCACGCACACGCCTGCACCTGCGCCAGGTGGTAGCCTCCCTGAACGCGGCGGGCCTGCGCTATCAAGCCACGGAAATCGCCGCCCTGGCAGACCGTCCCGTGATTCAAGATTTAACGGCGTTGACCCTAGCCTTGTTGCACCCGGCGGATCGGATCGCTTGGCTGTCCGTGCTAAGAGCGCCTTGGTGTGGTTTGAGCCTCGCCGATCTGCACGCCTTGGCGGCTCACGACCACCGGCGATGCCTGTGGGATCTGCTCTGCGAATCGGAGCTTCAATCGCTTATCAGCGCCGACGGCCAAGAACGGCTGCGGCGCTTGCAGGTGGTGTTCCAAGCCGCTTTGGCCAAACGGCGCAGGGGTTCTTTGCGGCGCTGGGTGCAGGGGACCTGGCTGGCTCTGGGTGGCCCGGCCTGCATCACCGAAGAAACCGATTTTCTCAATGTGCGCGCATTTTTCGAAAAGTTGGATGCCCTGGAGCAAGGTGCGGATTTGCTGGAGTGGCAGCGGCTGGGGACCCTTGTTGCCGCCGCTTTCGCCGCTCCCGATAGCCAAGCCGATCCGATGCTACAGCTCATGACGATCCACAAAGCCAAGGGCCTCGAGTTCGATACCGTGATCGTTCCCGGTCTAGGCCGCAGCACGCGCGCGGATCAGGAACGGTTACTGTTGTGGATGGAACGCCCGCGGGCCAGCGGCCGCAACGATCTGCTGCTCGCCCTGCTCCCGGAAATGCCGGGCAATGGTAAACAGGAGATCTACCGCTATCTGCAACGCCTGACGCGCGCACAGACGCTGGCCGAGCAAAAGCGGTTGTTGTACGTAGCCGTTACCCGAGCCCGGCGACAGCTCCATTTGCTGGGCCGTGTGGCGACCCGCGCCGTTCTCGATCAGCTCGAGCCCCAGTGCCCCCGGCCTGGTACGCTGCTGCATGATCTGTGGCCCATGGTTGAAACGCAATTTCGCCAGTCTTTGAATGTACGCGGTCCCGAGGCAGAACCGATTTTGCGCTCCGATCCCCTACAGCGTGTGAGGCGCCTCAGTCTCGACTGGGCCCTACCGCCACCGCCCGCGCCCATCCCGGGATCACGGCAGAGCGCGATCCATGTCGAGGGTAGCATCGAGTTCCACTGGGCGGGAAGCACTGCTCGGCACGTGGGAACCGTGGTGCACCGTTTCCTGCAGCTCATCGCGGCGCAAGGACCACGCGCTTGGGGCATTCATTCGCGCCGGATACAGATCGCCCGATCGCTGACAACCCTGGGAGTTCCGGACGATGCTCTGCAAGCGGCCGTGGACAAAGTGCTGGATGCGCTGTCCAGTACCCTGGCTGATCCACGGGGACGCTGGATCCTGAGCCCGGAGCACCAAGACGCCCGCAATGAGTATGCCTTAGGAGGCGTGCTGGGGGATGAGATCGTCCACGCGGTGATCGATCGCACCTTCATCGACCGTGAGGGGATCCGCTGGATCATCGATTACAAGACCGGCACCCACCTCGGCGCTGATGCGACGGCGTTTATCGACAACGAACAGCAGCGCTACCAAAGCCAACTCGAGCGCTACGCGGCATTGATGGGCGGGCTGGAACAACGCCCGATCCGCCTCGGCCTCTATTTCCCGCTACTCACGGCCTGGCGCGAATGGGACCCCGCCGGGACGCGGTAATTCCCATTTTTCCTCTACCCCTAGGTAGAAGCACGTGGTGGAGCTTCATGCTTGGAGTCGAGGAGGGGTGGCGCTTGCCTTCGTCCCTTTCCCTCCTCCCTGTAGGAACTCCCGTCAATCAGTCTGTTTGGAGTTAAGTCCCAGTGACCGAGGGCGAGAGTGGGCGCCGAAAGAAGGGACTACGTCCGTCGTCGGAATGGATAGCGATCTCGATTCCACCTCTGATCGACCGCGAGACGTTC
>JBOIEE010000091.1:0-3502 GCA_050740975.1 Gammaproteobacteria bacterium
CCCCCATCACTTCACCGGTGGATTTCATCTCCGGCCCTAACAGCGGATCTACTCCCGGAAATTTTACAAAAGGGAATACCGCTTCCTTTACCGAAAAATGCTTCGGCTTCCGCTCCAGCCAGGGTCGTGGTGTAGGCAACTTTATGTTCCAAGGCCGTGGCACGGATGGTATAAGAGTCCGCGATCGCCTGTCTACCTTGGGTGGTGTTTATGATCAAGTTTATTTCATCGTTCTTGATCATGTCCACGACGTGGGGTTGTCCTTCAATGACTTTGTTCACGCGAACACAGGGTATCCCCGCTTCGCTTAGGACCTTTTGGGTGCCTTGCGTGGCTACAATCTGAAAATCGAGCAGCCACAGGGCCCGCGCGACAGCCACCGCCGAGGGCTTGTCCTCATCGCGCACGCTGATGAACGCCTTGCCTGAGCGCGGCAAATCAACCCCGGCGGCCTGCTGTGCCTTGAGAAAAGCCTCGCCGAAAGTCGTTCCAACCCCCATCACTTCACCGGTGGATTTCATCTCCGGCCCTAACAGCGGATCTACGCCTGGAAATTTTACAAAAGGGAATACCGCTTCTTTTACCGAAAAAAGCTTCGGTTTCGCCTCGTTCACCGCCCTTTGAGCGGGTAGCTTGCGACCCACCATGCAGGCAGCCGCGATCCGCGCTAAGGGGACCCCCGTCGCTTTGGAAACGAAAGGCACAGTTCGCGAGGCACGCGGGTTTACTTCCAGTACGTATATTTTCTCGCCTTGAATGGCGAACTGGACATTCATCAAGCCCACCACGTTAAGCGCTTTCGCGAGCACGGCCGTCTGCTCTTTAAGCCGTTGCTGCGTTTCGCCGGAGAGGCTATGCGGTGGCAGTGAGCAGGCCGAATCGCCCGAGTGCACACCCGCCTGCTCAATATGTTCCATAATGCCGCCGATAAACACTGATTCTCCATCGCACACGGCATCGACATCCACCTCAACAGCCGCTTCCAAAAATTTATCCAGCAGCACCGGGGAGTCTGGAGATACCGCAACCGCACGCTCCATATATGTCGCTAGATCCTCGGCGTCATAAACGATCTCCATAGCCCGACCGCCCAAAACGTAGGAGGGGCGCACCACCAGGGGGTACCCAATGGTTTGCGCCAATCTCTGTGCATCTTCAATGGTGCGTGCGGTGCAGTTCGGTGGCTGCGCCAAGCCGAGGTGATTAAGCATGACCTGAAATCGCTGGCGGTCCTCGGCTAGGTCTATGGAATCGGGGGAAGTACCGATGATCGGTGCGCCGGCCGCTTGCAACGCCCGCGCAAGTTTTAAAGGTGTCTGGCCCCCGTACTGAACGATGACGCCAAGCGGCTGCTCTATACGGACGATCTCGAGGACATCCTCGAGCGTGATCGGCTCAAAATATAGGCGGTCCGCAGTATCGTAATCCGTTGATACAGTCTCAGGGTTACAATTGACCATAATGGTCTGATACCCTAAATCGCGCAGCCCCAGAACGGCCTGAACACAGCAATAATCGAATTCGATCCCTTGCCCTATGCGGTTGGGCCCCCCGCCCAAAACGATGATCTTTTCCCGGTTCAGGGGGGCTGCTTCGCACTCGCTTTCGTAGGTGGCGTACATGTATGCGGTGCTGGACGCGAATTCAGCGGCGCAGGAATCCACTCGCTTATACACCGGGTGGATGGCATCACGATAGCGCAAATCGCGCACGGTTTTTTCGTCAACACCCACCAAATGCGCGATCCGAGCGTCAGAGAAACCCTGGCGTTTCAGGCTAAGTAGAGACTCGTTGGTTAATCCCGCGTAACCCGCTTCTTGAATACGCCTTTCGGCATCGACCAGATCCGCTATTTGGCAGAGGAACCACGGGTCGATTCGTGAATATTCGTAAACCTCATCAACAGGCATTCCCTGTCGAAATGCATCGGCGACGTAGTGGATCCGTTCCGGCCCGGGTACGCGCAATTCACGTTTGAGGACCATGGCCCGATTAGCGGCCATCGGGTTGAGGCGTTCATCAAGCCCCACGATACCGGTTTCCAGCCCGCGTAATGCTTTCTGCAGCGACTCCTGAAAGGTCCGCCCGATCGCCATCACTTCGCCGACAGATTTCATCTGGATAGTAAGCCTATCATCGGCCTGGGGAAACTTTTCAAAAGTAAACCTAGGGATCTTGGTCACTACATAGTCGATGATGGGTTCAAAAGAGGCGGGTGTAACCCCCCCTGTTATATCGTTAGCGAGCTCGTCCAGGGTGTAGCCTACCGCCAACTTGGCAGCGATTTTTGCAATGGGAAAACCGGTAGCCTTAGAGGCTAAGGCAGAAGAGCGCGACACGCGGGGATTCATCTCGATAACCACTAGGTCGCCGTTAACTGGGTTTACGGCAAACTGCACGTTCGATCCTCCGGTATCCACGCCGATCTCGCGCAGCACGGCGATGGCGGCATTGCGCATGCGCTGGTATTCCTTATCCGTGAGGGTCTGAGCTGGGGCCACAGTGATCGAGTCGCCGGTATGGATCCCCATGGGGTCCAGATTTTCGATAGAACAGACGATGATGCAGTTATCCTTGCGGTCCCGCACGACCTCCATCTCATACTCTTTCCAGCCCAACACCGATTCTTCAAGCAAAGCCTCATGGGTGGGGGAGGCTTCTAATCCACGGCGGCAGATGAGCTCGAACTCCTCGCGGTTATAGGCCACTCCACCGCCCGTACCCCCCAAGGTAAAAGAAGGGCGCACAATGACGGGGTAACCGATTCTCGCCTGCACCTGAAAAGCTTCCTCCAGGCTATGGGCGATCGCCGAGCGTGGGATCTGCAACCCAATCCGCTGCATCGCCTTACGGAATCGTTCTCTGTCTTCGGCCGTGTCTATGGCTTGCCGGGAAGCGCCGATTAGCTCAACACCCAGCGCTCCAAGAATCCCTTCGCGAGCGAGATCCAAAGAGCAGTTCAATGCCGTCTGCCCCCCCATTGTGGGTAACAGCGCTTGCGGCTTTTCCCTAGCAATAATGTCCGCGACCACTTGCCAGCGCACGGGCTCGATGTACGTTGCATCGGCGATCTCCGGATCGGTCATGATGGTGGCTGGATTGGAATTGACCAAGATCACCCGGTAGCCTTCTTCGCGTAGCGCCTTGCACGCCTGAGTGCCGGCATAATCAAACTCGCAAGCCTGGCCGATGATGATCGGGCCCGCGCCGATGATCAATATGCTTTCTAAGTCCGTCCGTTTAGGCATTGGACCGGTTTGCGTTTAGCCATCAAATCGACAAAATGGTCGAACAGGCCTTGGATGTCCTGGGGGCCGGGACTTGCTTCAGGATGCCCTTGAAAACCAAAAGCAGGCTTTTCCTTGTGGTGGATCCCCTGTAAGCTGCCGTCAAAAAGCGAACGAGGGGTTATCCGCAGGGAGTCCGGAAGGGTTTGGGGATCCACCGCAAAGCCATGGTTCTGGCTCGTGATCAGCACCCGCCCAGTATCCAGATCTAACAC
>JBOIEE010000092.1:0-14929 GCA_050740975.1 Gammaproteobacteria bacterium
CAGGACGTACCACGTTTTGTCACGGCCTATCCACTCAAAGGAGCAGACGATGATTAAAGAACTAGACACGGTGGTGTTGACGGAGGATTTACCGGAACACGGTCTGAAGCGGGGCGATCTGGGGACCGTTGTTCTAATCCATGCAGCAGGCGGCTACGAGATCGAATTCATGACGCTGGACGGCCAGACGCTAACGGTGGTTTCCTTGTTTCCTCATCAGGTGCGTCCCGTGGGGCGAGGCGAGATCGCCCAGGCACGCGCGGTGGCCTAGACAGCCGAGCGAGAACCTGCAGACGACAATTGGCCCGGCACTAACGGTTTCACGGAATAGGAGCTGGACTTCATCCCTTCGACTGCGCTCAGGGCAGGCATCAATTACGACATCAAGTACCGCCTAGGCCGCGATGAACGCGGCGAGGCTGAATGAAGGTTCGGTTCTCGAAACACGATGATATTGTGCAAGGTGTGCTGGCAGCACCGGCGCAGAAGGTTCCTGAACACGGCGCCATCGTCTGTTATCAAAGCATCGTGGAGATCGACCAGAAACCTTACCTGGTGCGCGTCATGGTGAACGAGACGGCCTCTCCGCCCACGGTGGTAACGGTCTACCGGACGAGCAAGATCGAGAAATATTGGAGGACAACATGAAAGTGACCTACGATCCTGAAGTGGACGTGCTTCGGATTGTTTTCCGCGACGTGGCTATCGAAGAGAGCGATGAGGACAAACCGGGCGTGATCCTCGACTACGACAAGGAGGGCAATATCGTCGGGCTGGAAGTGCTGAACGCTTCCCAGCGCGTAGAGAACCCGCGCGGTGTCGAGTACGCAGTGACAGAATGACTGGTGGGCATCACGAAGCTCACCCCCGGAGACGCGCACTGGCCGAAGTCCTTGACCGACAGGCTGGGAGGAGAATCGGCGCCGGCAGCGCTTCAGGCCATCGGTCCGGTGGCGCTCCTGGCTGCCCCCAAAACTGCGCTCTTCTGCTCCGCCAGCACGCCCGGCGATGCTATCCTGCGCGCCCACGATACCGCCCGGCGATTGCGCGATGAGGGCATCACGGTCATCAGCGGGTTTCATTCGCCGATCGAGAAGGACTGCCTGCGCATCCTCCTGCGCGGCAAGCAGCCGATCATCGTCTGTCCCGCCCGCGCCATCGAGACCATGCGCATCCCGTCTGAATGCCGCGCCGCCTTCGATGCAGGGTGTGTGCTGTTCCTCTCACCATTCACCAAGCAACCGAAACGCGTCACCAAAGAGTCAGCACTTCGCCGCAACGAAATCGTTGCGGCCTTGGCAGTTGATGCTTTCGTGGCCCACGTTGAGCCTGACGGCCACACGGCGCTGATAGTGAAAATGCTGGAGAAATGGCGTGTGCGGTTGCTGTGAACAGCCGCAGGAGCGCATCGCCCTGCTGCCGGCGGCGCAGGAGCACATTCTTCGTCAGGAGAACGGCAAGGACCGCTGCTTGCGCGCCGTGCGGGAGCTTTCGCCGGTCTTCGCGCTGGCGGTGCCGCACAGGACAACCAGCATTCACGTCCATTCAAGTGGACCGCGACCGCCGATTCGATCTCGGCAAAGGTCGAGCGACCACTCGGATCTGCTTTCGCCCGCAGATCCCACGGAACGGACGGGTCTTATTCGGTGATCACGACCCGAGTCCCAAAGTCCACGTAGTGGCGTAGTTCGTTGATCTCCTGGTTGGTCAAGGCGATGCATCCCTGGGTCCAGTCCAGACTGTCATGGATGCGCAAGCGCTCCGCCGTCATAGAGCCCAAGCCATGAATGCCGATAAGACCACCCAAAGCGGTCTGTTGTGGCGGGATCTCGTGCAATCGGTGGGCGAGTACGATGCGATCAAAATCGCGTCGTGAGATGATGCGGTTCTTTAGTCCCCAAAAGGCATCCTTGATGCTGGGGTAATCGAGCTGCATGAAATAATAGAACTCGCTGTTTCCATTGAAATCCACGATACGGTACTTGCCTTGCGGCGTCTTGCGATCGCCGCGCCGGCTTTTTCCTCCACTACCACCCCGACCTGTAGAGATGAAAAAACGCCGCTCGACTTTAGGCCCCTTCTTGACTAACAGCACCCGCTTGGACTTGATTACCTCCAGCTCGTAGTCGGAAGCGGAGCACGGGTGGGAGGCGGTAACAGCCGTAAGCGCAAGGCCGAAGCCGATACAAATAAACAAACGCCATAGCGCTGGGGTCGATTTTTCGTACATCGCGAAAACTTTCCGCTGGGTGTTGCTTAGAACCTAAATATAATGGATTTATAGAAGATTAAACACGGTGTCTAAAATAAAATGTATGGCGCTGAGATGCATGAGAAAAATACTAAGTACACGCACACGGCCATGGTCTTGCATTGGCTCATGATGCTGCTCATATTCACCTTGATCGGTCTCGGGTGGTATATGGCGGATCTGCCCAAAGGTGAGCAGCGCAGCGCGCTTATTGCTTGGCATAAGTCGATCGGCCTAACGGTGTTTCTGCTCGCTTTGCTCCGTCCGTGGTGGCGGTTAAGGCACCCTCCCCCTCTCCTGCTCGCACGCTTCGAGCGCTGGCGCCGCCGCTTTGCCGGAGTGATCCATTTCGCAATGTATTATTGTATGTTTCTACAGCCCCTGAGCGGGTATCTTTCTTCTTCGTTCAGCGGGTATGCTACCCGTTACTTTGGGGTCGCCCTTCCCCATTGGGGCTGGGAAGACAAGTTTTTGAACAAATTGTTTTCCTCCGTCCACGAGTGGAGCGCCATCGCTTTATGCACCCTGATCGTGATCCACATCCTCGGCGCGGTCAGCCACGCGCTGCCCGGCCAAGAGCCGGTGCTGCGACGCATGCTTCCTTGGTGAGAGGCTGGGCGCTAGGCAAAACTTTTCAAGTGCACGGGTAAGCGCCGCGCCCCCCAGCTACCTGGATGGGCTTCGAATACTCCCGGGCACGGTGTCCCGCAGTCTCGACAGCAGCCCTTCTCATCCAGGCCCCAGTCACTTAAGTTGTACCAATCGCGTCCGATTAAACAGCGGCCACAGCCGTGGCAGTAGGTGCTCTCACCCGCTTTGTCATGCACATTGCCGGTGTAGGCATAGCGCACGCCGTTTGCAAGCGCGATTTCCCGCGCCCGGGTTAGGGTCGACGCCGGTGTGCGTGGTTTATCGCGCATTTTCCAATCCGGATGGAAGGCGGTAAAATGCATCGGTACCTGCGGGCCGAGCTCCGTTACCACCCAACGCGTCATCTGGTCGAGCTCCGACTCCGAATCGTTCTCTCCCGGGATCAGTAGGGTCGTCAGCTCAAACCAAACCGTGGTTTGGTGCTTGAGGTACTTGAGCGTCTCCAGTACCGGCTCCAGATGACCCCCGGTCACCTTCCAGTAGAAGCGTTCCGTAAACGCTTTAAGGTCCACGTTGGCCGCATCCATGTAGCGGTAAAACTCCTCCCGTGCCCCTTCGCGCATATAACCCGCCGTCACAGCCACGACCTTGATGCCTCGTTCCCGACAAGCAATGGCGACGTCTATGGCATATTCCATGAAGATCACAGGATCGTTGTAGGTGAACGCGACACTACGGCAGCCCAAAGCCTGAGCAACGGCGGCTATCTTCCGCGGACTTGCCTCATCGGCTAGGATATCCAGTTCCCGTGATTTGCTGATATCCCAGTTCTGGCAAAACTTGCACGCCAAATTGCACCCCGCGGTACCAAACGAGAGCACGGGTGTTCCGGGCAAGAAATGATTCAGTGGCTTCTTCTCAATCGGATCGACGCAAAAACCGCTGGAGCGCCCATAGCTAGTCAAGACCACCCGGCCCCCGTGATTCGCTCGAACAAAACAAAGTCCCCGCTGGCCTTCATGTAGATGGCAAACCCGCGGGCACACGTCGCACTGCACACGATCATCGGTTAAGGTGTGCCAATAGCGGGTCGGAAAGTCGGCGTGAGCTGCGGCAGGCATGGTTACAGTTCTATAACCGTCGGGTTTACCAGGCGGCTGTAGTCTCGGTAGGCCAATCGCATAAGCTCGGTGTGGGAGCCGGAATTGAAGGTAATGCTCTCGTCTTTGGTGAGATCGCGCGCTATGAACACCGGCATCCCATAGAGATTTCCAAAAGGAGGCATGGCGCCGACCTCGCACCCCGCGAACTCGTCCTTGAACTCTTCCTCCACCGCCAGCTCTGCACTGTCTATCCCGGTGCCTTGCCGCAAGCGTTCAAAGTCGACTTGACGTGCGGCCGGTAATACCGCCATCGCCAACTTATGGTCCAGTTTGACCATAACGGTCTTTGCCAACTCTTTTCCGGAGACATGCGCAGACTGTGCGGTGTCCTGAGCCGTATAGGCTCGGGAATGGGTTATGGAGACGTACTTGACGTGGTGGCGATCCAGGAACTCTTGTAGTTTCGGAACGGGCATTGGCCTCTCCTCGACAAAGACCTGTCAGGTCTATTATAACCCGAGCTTTGGACAATAGTGTTACCCGCGGCTGGTGATAAACTGGCTGCGGTCATAATGCTTTAAGTCCATGGGTGCGCCCGAGTTAACGATAGATACCAAAAGGATCTCGAGTCCGATGGAGCGATACGGCGCGAGGTATTTGCTCAAAGCGGCGAAAAATCCCCCGGTCACCTTGATTTTGTCGAATGGCGAAACGGTCGGGAAGCCTGGCGTGGCTTCCGCGTTTCGCTTGAGGTTGCGCAGCCGTGATGCGGTTTTTCGCTTGTTACTCGATCCTGTGGTGGGTTTCGGAGATCTCTACAGCCGTGAGGAGCTTGAAGTAGAGGGCGATCTGACGCGATTTCTGGAACACATATACCGACTTGGTGTCGATCGAGGCTTTGGTCTGCTAGCAGCATTGCGAGCCCTGTTGCAGCATTCAAAGGTGGATAACGAGGTGTTGACCCGGCATTATGACCTCGGCAACGATTTTTACCGGTTGTGGTTAGATCCGGCAATGCAATATTCCTGCGCCTACTATTCGACGCCGGGAGCGGATTTGGACCAGGCGCAGACCGCTAAAATGGATCACATCTGCCGCAAGCTGCGTTTGTCGCCGGGTGAGCGGGTGATAGAAGCTGGGTGCGGTTGGGGTGGGCTCGCCATCCATATGGCCCGCCGATATGGTGTACGGGTCATCGCGTACAACATCTCCGTCCAGCAGTTGCGGTATGCACACAGTCAAGCAACCCAGTTTGGGCTCAGCGAGCAAGTCGAGTTTGTGCAGGACGATTACCGAAACATCCGTGGCAATTGCGACGCGTTTGTTTCCGTGGGCATGTTAGAGCACGTAGGCAAAGAGCACTATTCGGCGTTTGGTAGGGTGCTCGATCGTTGTTTGACGGATCGCGGACGGGGACTCATTCACAGCATTGGGCGTAGTCAGCCAGCAGCGACCAATTTCTGGATCAACACGCGCATTTTCGAGGGTACCCATGCCCCAAGTTTGCAGGAATTGATGGGAATGCTGGAGCCTTGGTCTTTCGCTGCCTGGGATGTTGAGAACTTGCGGCTGCACTATGTGAAAACCTTGGAAGCGTGGCTACTGCGTTTCGAGGCTAAACAGGAGCAGATTGTGGCAGAACACGGAGCGAAGTTTTATCGCGCGTGGCGTTTGTATCTTTGTGGGTCACTGGCGGCGTTTCGGGTTGGCGATCTCCAACTTTTTCAAGTGGTTTTCTCCCGCCCCCAGTGCGACCGTTTTCCCCTTACCCGCCAGTCTCTGTACGCGGATTTTCAGGTTTAACAGGACTCGGTGGCGACTTAATTCTACGGCAAACAGCAAAATGTGCTTGAATTCTTCCCTGTAACAAATATCATATGTGCTGAAAGCTGTGAGGTAGACACTTTGGTTTCTCACGCGAAGAAGGTCTGCGGTCATAAAATGACCAGGACCGTATTGAAACCCGATGATAAAGAATAAGAGGAGGTAAGAAATGGAACCAGCGATATTCGCTCCAGTTGTGCTTATCTTTTGTCTGATCTGTGGTTGGATCATCCTAAAGAAGTCCTAAAGACCTAAAGAAGTAAGCGTCAATTCTAGTTGTTGAAGAACGCCAGTGGCCTACGGCCTCTGGCGTTCGTCACGCCCCACCCAGGATCCAGGGCTAAACGACCCGGGCGGTGCATAGCAGTTAATTGCTGTGCCAATTCAGCGCGGTGCATGTGCATCTCAAATACCCAGCAATCAGCGCAAGGTAGCCGCGCAGACACCCCAAACGTGAGCGACATCGTGCAAACGCCGGGTAACGCGGTAAACAACCGCCAAGACCAGCGTTCCTGGCTCTCCCTGTGCCCCTGTGCCCTACCGATTTGGTGCTTGTCTCGGCGCAGAAGGATCTGCGGTATTGAGGTAAGCGTTATACACTGCGGAGCTCGACGATAAGAAAGGCAAAAAAGCGTTCGGAGGTCAATAAATGGTGCATTACACGACAAAAGATATCCGAAATATCGCCTTGGTTGGCCATGGCGGCGCAGGAAAGACCTCCTTGGTGGAAGCGCTGCTTAGTGAGGCGGGTATCATTGGCAAACGCGGCGCTGTGGAAAAAGGAAATACCGTGAGCGATTTCGATCCCATGGAGAAGAACCACGGCCATTCTCTGGACAACGCGATTATCAGCTTTGACCACAACGGCAAGCGCATTAACCTTATTGATACGCCGGGTTACCCGGATTTTATTGGGCGTGCTCTGTCCGTCCTCAGTGCGGTGGAAACCGTTGCTATCGTCATCAACGCGCAGGCTGGGGTAGAAATGGTGGCGCAGCGGATGATTGAGGGGGCCGCACAGCGTGGCTTGGATCGGATCATTATCATCACCCGCATCGACGCCCCAGAGACGGATCTAGTAGCCTGTTTAAACCATATCCGCGAGCTATTCGGCAGCGAGTGTTTGCCGGTTAACTTGCCCGCCAAAGGGGGCGCACGCGTGGTGGATTGTTTCTTTCGACCGAGTGCGGAGAAGACCGATTTCTCGTCGGTGGAGCAAGCGCATACCCAGCTCATAGACCAAGTGGTCGAGGTGGACGAGGAACTCATGGAACTTTACTTAGAGCAGGGCCAGGAGCTCGACCCACAGCAGCTTCATGAACCGCTCGAGAAAGCTTTGCGCGAGGGCCATCTCATCCCAGTAACGTTCACATCCGCCGAAACAGGGGCCGGGTTAGCCGAGTTGCTGGAAGTATTTACCGAATTGATGCCGAATCCGACCGAGGGTAATCCCCCGGTATTTCTTAAGGGGGAAGGCAAGGAAGCAAAAAAAGTTTTTTTTAATCCCGATCCACAGGGGCACGTTTTGGCCCACGTGTTTAAGGTATCTATCGATCCCTTTGTGGGACGCTTGGCAGCATTTCGCATCCATCAAGGAACGGCCACCAAGGACAGTCAGCTTTACATCGGCGATGGGCGCAAGCCGTTTAAGGTTGGCCACTTACTGAATCTATTCGGCAAGGAGCATACCGAAGCGATTAGCGGGATCCCGGGCGACATCTGCGCCGTGGCCAAAGTCGATGATATTCATTTTAACGCGGTACTGCATGACTCCCATGAGGAAGATCGCATTCATGTGCCATTACCAAAATTACCCGAACCCATGCACGGGTTAGCGATTGAAGCTAAGAGTCGCGGCGATGAACAAAAGATTTCCGATGCCTTGACGAAATTACAAGCGGAAGACCCCAGCTTTAGGGTTGAGCACAATGTGGCTCTTAACGAGACGGTGATCCGGGGTATTGGCGATCTTCACTTGCGGGTGGTTTTGGAGCTCATGAAAGAGCGCTATAACGTGGAGGTTGAAGCCCGCCCGCCGAAGATCCCTTATCGGGAGACGGTTACCGCCGAAGCCGATGGACACCATCGGCACAAGAAACAGACCGGTGGGGCGGGACAGTTCGGCGAAGTGTATCTGCGGGTTGCACCGTTGCCTAGAGGCAGCGGGTTCGAATTCGTCGACGGCGTGGTCGGTGGCGTGATACCCAGGCAGTTTATTCCGGCGGTGGAAAAGGGCATCCGCCAGGCCTTGGACAGCGGCGTGATTGCCGGGTATAAGATGGAGGACCTAGAGGTGACTGTGTACGACGGCAAGCACCACCCAGTCGATTCTAAGGAGATCGCTTTTGTGACCGCAGGCAAGAAAGCCTTCATAGACGCCATAAAAAAAGCAAAGCCTGTGATTTTGGAGCCGATTGTAACGATCCGTATCACCGTGCCGAGTGCAAATATGGGTGATATCACCTCTGACTTGTCGGCAAAGCGTGGCCGCATCAATGCCACCGATGCGTTGCCCGGCGGGATGGCCGAGGTTTCGGGATTGGTGCCCCTGAGCGAACTGAATGGCTATCAGTCCCAGCTAAAGTCGATCACGGGGGGAGCGGGTTTGTACACTATTGAGTTCAGCCACTATGATCCGGTACCTGCGAAAACCCAAGAAGAGCTGGCAAGGGCGTTTAAACCAACGGAGTCCGAGTGAAAAGCGGCAATGACTTATGCGCATTGCCTTATAATGGGCCGCGCTATCGACTCTAAATCAAACAAGCATAGGAGAAAATTAATGAAAGAATACACGAGCTTGGTCAGCGTACTGATGTTCGCAGCGACTCTTTCGGGTTGCGGGGAGCAGCGAAGCACAAGCACGGAACCTAGCGATGCGGGCTCGACGTCAAGCGCCGCAACAACAGATACGGCGGTTAATTCGGCACCGGTGACGGGGAGCGGAAGCATCGATCACGCCCGAGATATCAAGGAATTCGAGTTAAAACGCAGCCTGAGCGGGGTGGAATCCCTGATCGAAGACTTCAAAGCAAAAGGCGCGGATATCAGCGACCTCGAAGCACAGAAAAAAGACTTGGAACAAGAGCTAGGAGCCTTTAAGAGCGGTTAAGAGCACCTCCCTCCTCCATCTGAGATCCGAGCGTAACAGGTGGATGTTAGACCCCTAGTTCGGCTACCTTAAACGCGAAACCAAACACGGCTGCGTGGGTTGTTATTCGCCCCACAGCATCGCTTCGTAGAGACCCAGTTTCGCTACCTCTCACGAGACCGGTTCCGCGTGAGAGCTTGGGGGCCGGTCCCTTCTGCGAAAAGCCCTTTTGTTACCCCTTTGAGCTGAGAATGCTGCTCTTTGGTGCGGCGCATGCTGCACCAAAGCGTCTGCGCCTTCGCTATTTGTTGATTATACTTGGTAGAGAATTGCCTCGCCCTGAGCCGCTATGTCAACGATAGATGTTTAACCGTTGTTAATGGGTTAGTTTTCCGCCGAGTACATTGGCGGCGGTGCATTAGCCCCCCAACCGATCCTCGAACGTTACGGAACGGGGAGAGCCGTTTGAGAGCAGGTCAATGTCGGGACCAGAAGTACCAGGGCACCAAATATCCTTCGGAATGAACGAGCGGCGGCGGCATCCGCGTATTCCGGTTTACGTGGGGGCAACCCTTATAGGACCGGACTTATCGCTACGTTCCTGCACCATCAGGGATTATTGCAAGCGGGGCTTATTCATAGCCTGGGAGGGAAGCATCACCGCATCGCCCTTATCGCGTGGTGACGCAGTAAGGATCCAATTCCGCGCCGATGAACTGCCATCCGAA
Organism: Gammaproteobacteria bacterium; assembly: GCA_050740975.1. GTDB lineage: Bacteria > Pseudomonadota > Gammaproteobacteria > JBOHHR01 > JBOHHR01 > JBOHHR01. The sequence continues at coordinate 9,586 of JBOIEE010000092.1, forward strand.
GTGGCCAGGTTTGAGATCCCTGCCGTGGTCGTCCGGGGATTTGCTAGTGGTGTGGGCGTTGCCTTTACAGAAGCCGTTCCCTCCGCTTTGACGGCACTGAAGAGTATTGCGGAGCGTCAGGGCGAAACGCCGAAAAGAGCCAAGGATCCAGAGCTCCTCAAGGCGATCGAAAACCTGTGTGTTCGCTATCTGCAAACGATGTCGCAGGAATTTCTGGAACGCGCCAGCAGTCATTTGTTCGAGTGCGCAAAAAACGCGAAGAGCAACTTCGACCAGAGTGAGCTCCTTGAGAGCAGGGCCCAGCTGTCCGAACAAGAGCAATCGATTATCAGTGCGGTTTCGCACGAGCTCTACGAGCGCATGCAAGACCTTGGGCGAGTCAAAGTTCGGCCGGAGCTTCACGTAGGGAGCGAAACGCTCAATCTGTCTTTGATGGCAAAGGACGAATTCGAGGACTTTCTGGCCGTTTCCGAATTAACCTCTAGAGCCGAGCATCAGCATAATGATGTTTTGCTTGCGTTGGAGCAGCGCCTTTCTCATGCGGTTTCGGCACAGTTGTCCAAATCAGACCTACCCTTTAGTCCCGGGATCGTTTTTCGCAGTCTTGCGCAGGCCCTGCGTCAGGGTCGGCTGACAGCGAAAGTAACGATGGAATTGTACGCGCTTGGAGGGCGTGTGCTTACACCGGCGCTGGGGATCCTGTACCAGGGTATCAATCAGTTGCTCATGGACTACGGAGTGTTACCCGATCTCAGCGCACACCAGAGGCCTAAAGCTCCAAAGCCCATCGCGGCGAAGGCTTTTCGAGCGATTGATGAACAGGTCGGGCCCGCGGCAGGCGGTGAACCATCCTCATTTTCCAGAGAGCCAAGCGGCGGTTCGGTTTCAAGACCGACGTCGCTTTGGGAACAGATGCGACAGTGCTTGGATGCTTCTGGCGACCCTATACAGAAAACAGCGCATGATTCGGGTGTGGCCGACACCAGGATTGCCGAGCGGAGCTCATCGAACCCGGCCAAAGGAGAGCGTTACTCGCCATTCGAAATAGCTGAAGCGCTTTCCGGGTTACAAACAGAGTCTTCAATACCGGCCAGCGTAGCAATGCTGGAACGGGTGAACAGCGTTCTAAACGCTCGTCATGGGCCAGGGCGTCGGGTAGGCGAGCGACATGCGCGTGCCATCGACATGGTCGGCCATTTGGTGAGCGCCATCGAGGCCGAGGATTTGACAAGCACGTATATTAAGAACGAAGTACGTGGCCTGCGGTTGGCACTTAGTAGACTGGCGGTCCAGGACGAGGAGTTTCTGGTTGCGGAATCGCACCCCGTGCGTCGGGCTTTAAACCACCTTGCCCAATTGGACTCGCTGGTGCCGAACGATGATCCTTTGCGCGAAAGCGGTCGCCGGTTGATGTCGCGCCTGGTAGACGGTCTCAACCGTGGTGTTGCGGTCAGACCGGATCTGCTGCACGAGGTGGACCGTCTGGTAGAACGCCAATCGACGCAGTACGAAGAACGCATACAAGAACTCGTTGAGCGGCACAGTTCTGATCCGGCACGCGACGCACCGGCCGAGACGGAGATCGTCGGTCCACCGGGGCGGCAGCGCGAATGGGATGTGTGGCTCAAGCGAGCGCAGGAATTATCTGCGGGAGACGGGGTCGAGTTCAAGCTCGATTCGGATCCGCCGAAGCGCCTTCAGCTCGCGTGGATCGGTGAGGGTAACCGCCGCTTTGTTTTCGCCGATGGGGCGGGGCAAGAGGCGGCTGCTATGAGCCTCCAGGACTTAGCCAAACACTTGTTAGGCGGTTCAGCCCGAATATCGGCGGAGGCAGAATTGCCGTTGATCGACCGGGCCGTGCGCTCCTCGCTATACCGCAATCACAACGATTTGGAATGGCGGGCCCACCATGATCCGCTTACAGGGCTGCTTAATCGTGCGCGATTCTTGGGTTTGCTGGAGCAAGCCGTGATCCGAGCCCGCGAAGAGGGCACGGATCACTGCTTGGTATACGCGGACTTGAATGGCTTGGGTCTGCTCAGCGACCGTTGGGGTAGGGAAGCCGCTGATGCGTTCTTGGTCGAGGTTGCCGGGCAGATCCGGGCCTACGCCGAAGGAGTCGGGGCGACCGCCCGTTTGGTAGACGACCATTTTGCGGTGTTGCAAGAGCAAGTGTCCGTACCTCACGGTGCGCGCTTTGCTGAGGGCTTGGTCGCCAAATTCGATTCCTTTCGCTTCAAGTGGGAGCACCAGCGGTTCCGGGTAAGTTTGGCGGCTGGTGTGCTCCCGATCAGCGCGGATAGCTCCGATGCTGAGGCGATGCTCGCCGAAGCAGCGAAGGCGTGCAAAGCGGCTCGAGAAAGTGGCGCAGGGCGGGTTCACGCGTACCAAGCGTCGACGAAGGAGAGCGAAAGCGCGGCGTCTCCTGGTAAGGATTGGGACCGTTGGCTGGAGCAAGCTCTGTCGACACAACGATTGCCTCTTTATATCCAACCGGTTCTACCCGTCATTCAGAGGACAGCGTTCGCGCCTATCTATGCGCTCAGTGCGGGGTCCGAAGATCAGCGCATTTTTTATCCTTCGTGCCTAGCGGGGCCTGCTGAGGAGCGCTTACAGGCTTTCGACCGCTTGCTCATACGTGAGGGCCTTTGCTGGATGGCGAACAACCAGAACATGGTGATCGAGTCGGAGTGTTGCGGTATTCATCTTGGCGAGCATTCGGTGCGCGACCCAGGATTTATGGAACACGTGCTGGGTTTATTCAGCGAAATCGCCGTACCTCCGGGGAAAGTATGCTTCCAGATCCCCAACGTCGTTGCCGAAAAACACTTCGTGCAAACCGAGCGCTTCGTCCTCACCATGAAGGAGTTCGGTTGCCGCTTCGCTTTGGATGACTTTGAGGGGCCCTCCGGTTCGGGTTACCTAGATAGATTACCTGTCGATTACCTCGGCATGAGCGGTGCCTTGGTGCAGGGGCTAACCCAAAACCCCGATAATAAGGCCCTGGTGCAGTCCATCAATGGCATCGGTCACATGATTGGGAAGCGCACGATTGCGAAAGGGGTGCAGGACGAGCCGCTGCTTGCGGCGGTGAGAAGCATCGGGGTGGATTATGCACAAGGAATGAAGCCGACGCAGGCACTCGGGGATTTCAGCTGTTGAGTGGGCAACCGAAAAAGATCGGCAAGTACGATGTGATCGGAACCGCTGGCAAGGGGGCGATGGGGATCGTCTACATCGGCCATGATCCCTTTGTCGACCGCCGAGTGGCGATCAAGGTCCAACGCTACGAAGACACAGAGGATCTGGAGAACACGGCCGAACAAAAACAGGCGAAGCGATTATTTTTTAACGAAGCCCAGTCGGCGGGGGCACTCGATCACCCTAATATTCTCCGGGTGTACGACGCTGGGGAAGCCGATGGACAACCCTATATTGCCATGGAGTATATCGAGGGTGTCGACACGCTCAAATCCTTTTGTGTTCCCGATCGGCTGTTGCCCATCGCAACCGTCTTAGGGCATATGATCGCGTGTGCTAAGGCCTTGGATTACGCCCACCGCCAGGGGGTAACGCACCGGGATATTAAACCGGCCAACATCATGGTAACTAAGGAGGGTCAAGTAAAGATCGGTGATTTTGGGATCGCGCAACGCACGCACACCGATCGGACGCAGGTCATCGGGTGGTTTGGCTCGCCCATGTACATGTCGCCGGAACAGGCACGCAATGAACCACTCACCCATCAAACCGATCTGTTTTCACTGGGCGTGGTGCTATACGAGTTGCTGAGTGGGGTACAAGCCTTCAAGGCCACCGCCATCCATGCGGTTATTTCCAACATCCTGAACAAGGAACCCAAACCCCTTACCGAGCTTCGCCCCGAGATCCCAGAAAAACTCGGAGCCATCGTGCGACGGGCCTTAGCTAAAGAGTTAACGCGGCGCTACCAAAGCGGTGCTGAGATGGCGGCGGATCTGGCCGCGGTTTTAGAGGCCTTGGATGAGCCGTTCGCCAATATGTCGCAGGAAGAGAAGTTTCGCGCCGTGCGCGGTTTGGATTTTTTCCGCGGATTTTCGGACTCAGAGGTCTCTGAAGTCATTCGCGCGAGTGATTGGGAAACGCACCCGTTTGGCACGGAAGTCGTGAAGCAGGGCGATGGAGCAGGGGCGTTCTATATCGCTGTGTCTGGCCATGTCTGGGTGCGAAAAGACGGCAAGGAGATAGCCATGCTGTCCGAGGGGGAAATTTTCGGCGAAATGGGTTATCTCGCGCGTAATAAACGCTCAGCAACCGTGGTCGCAGCCGGTAAGCTGTCGTTGATGAAAATCGCCCGGCCGTATAATGAGTGGGCTTCCTTGCCTTGCCAGCTACGGCTAAGTAAGGCATTCCAAGCCATCTTAATCGAACGTCTGGAACGCGCCAGCAGCCAGTTGGCGCGCGTTCTAGAATAACCTCTAACCAAGCCGCTTTTTCGATCTATGATGATGCTTGGGCTGTACGTCTTCGCTTAGACCTCATAGCCTGTGCGGGGGGATCCCGTGCCTATGCCTTCGGCATGCAAGTCATCGCTGTCGATCCCAAAGACATTCCGTTGATGCACTTTGTGAACGCAGTGTACAAACCCGACCAGCTACGCAGCGTGCTCCCACGAGCGGATGTCGTGTTCATGGCGGCGCCCCTCACCTCCGAGACCACGCGCATGCTGGCAGCGCGTGAGTTTACGATGATGAAGAGGGGCACTTATTTTATCGCGGTGTCACGCGGGGAAACGTACGATGTAGAAGCTTTTCTGGAAGCGCTGAAAGAGCGGAGATTAGCCGGAGCTGGGTTAGATGTCACGGATCCGGAGCCTCTCCCTGAGGGGCATTCGTTGTGGAAGCTTAGCAACGTTCTACTTACCCCTCATATGGCGGGTAAATCTGAGAAAGTGTGGGATCGGCAGTTTAGCCTCTTGAAAGAGAACTTGGAGCGCCTTGCGGACGGTTTACCCTTATTGAACGTGGTAAGATAAGCAAAAAGGGTATTGAACCGCAACTGCTCGCTCAGACGAATGCCTGCCTCTCAAACCTCTCCAAGCAAAACAGGGTGAATTTGTCCTAGCCAGAAACCTCAAGTGGGTTAAGGGCGTATAGCGGATCCTGGACACCGGGCCCCGGATGCCGTATAAGGGTGCCTATGTCAGGCGTCCGAGAAAACCGTCTTGAACCTCGAAGAGATCCGCGTTCGCCCCGTTGAGCGAAGCGAAGAAGCGGATTACCAAGGCCTAATGCAGGCGCATCACTACCTGGGTGCCCTGCCCAAGATCGGCGAAACGCTCTGGTACGTGGCCACCTACCGCGGT
>JBOIEE010000093.1:0-7381 GCA_050740975.1 Gammaproteobacteria bacterium
AGCCTGCTCCACTCGAGGGCCGTGACCCGCATAGGTAGGAACCGAAGCATCACCGAGCGCTTTCCGACCCGAGATACCCCCACACCGACTTCGAAAAGCAGATCGGAAAAACGCTCGGCCAGTTGTGCCAAAGCCTGGTCCACCTCGAACACTTGGGGGATCAGCAACGGCCTGGTCTTGATCCCTTCCGGAGAGCGCGATTCCTCTGTAAGTTGTTGATAGCAAAGTGCGATCTTCCCTCTCGTGGTGTCTATGATCAACAGCCCTTGGGCGTTCTCCGCCAACAGAAACCGGCCCTTTATTAAACCGATAACCTTTCCCAATCTTCCTGGCCGCACGGTGACCGCCAGATCGGTCGGCGAACTGTCGGAAGCTAGCGGCTGTGCCCAAGCGGGCTCGCTGACGGCATGGGTACTTACTGATCTATGCCCCAAGGTATTTTCGGAAACAGAGGGCAAGGGTAAAGCGGGAGGTCCGCCGAGTGCTGCTATTCTCGATTAGTTCTTTCACCACGGAGGCGGGCCGCTCGATGACCTCGCCGGCCGCGATCTTGTTGATCACCTGAACCGGCAATCGCTGGATTCGCCCGCGGACCATGGGCCTTATTATAGGGCACTTCGAAAAATTCCATCCGTGGAATTTTTCGCATCACAAAGCAAAAATGCGATTTTTGCTTTGCTCCATTTTCTCAAACAGTCCTGTTTGAGAAATGGGCCGCATATCCCTATGCTGCTGGGCACTTCGAATTAATCGAAGTGCCCTATAGGGAAATTTAGAAAAACTTAGTCCCTAGAAGGTTATCGCTGTTAGTAATGCTAAAGATGCGTTTTTTTCGTTCGGCAACGCGCTGCTCGGGCCCATCGTCTAAAGCGCTTAGTTACCCATCGCCATCAAGGTATCCGGAGGCGGATGTTCGGCGAAATAATTCCGGATCCCGTGCACCATTGCTTCCGCTAGGCGCTGTCGATGGGAAGGATAGCTTAGGCGTTGTTCCTCACGGGGGTTGGTAATGAAAGCGGTCTCGACCAGCACCGACGGGATGTCCGGTGATTTCAGCACCGCGAAGGAGGCATATTGTACTTTCCTCCTGTGCACAGGCCCGATCCGCTGCAGTGAGAGCAGAATGCTGTGTGCTGCGGCCATGCCGGCGTCCATGGCCGCGGTCTGCGACAGATCCAGTAAAACTGATTTTAGAACCTCATCTTTATTGTGCAAGGAAACCTCGCCGATGAAGTCGGCCGCGTTCTCATGCTCCGCTAACCAGCGCGCTGCTTCGTTGCTGGCCCCTTTCTCTGAAAGCACGTATACCGAGGAACCCCGGATTCGCGGATCCTGGAAAGCATCGGCGTGTATGGATACGAACAGATCGGCCTTGTGTTCACGCGCTTTCTGAAAACGCTGGCGCAAGCCGATATAACGGTCGCTGTTGCGGATCAGGACGGCCCTCAGGCCACGCTCCTGGTTGACGAGTCTCGCCAGTCTCTTAGAGATGGCCAGTGTGACCTGCTTTTCTTGCACCCCGGCGGGGCCTATCGCACCTGGGTCCTGTCCTCCATGCCCGGCATCGATGGCAATCACGATGTCGCGCCAGCGCGCGGACGGCGATCCGCTGTCGCCTGGAGTGTCAACCTGAGGCAAAAGCTCTAATTGCAGACGGTGCCCGTGCTGCCGATCCGCCGGTAACAGCGTGCTTTTGACCTCAAACCGCCGCACGACATCCAGCACGATGCGCAAATCGACGCCTTCCTGAATGCCGGCGCGCAGCTGCGTAACGGCTTCACCCAAGCCGGAGCGGGGTAGGGAAGCGCGAAGGCGGGTGTTCTGCAGGTCTACTACCACACGCTCCGGGGCGGAAAGCGTAAATACCTGGTATTCCACCCCGGCACTCAGGTCCAGCGCCACCCGCGTGCTTTCTGGAAACGTCAGCACCCGGACCGCTTGGACGTCCGCAGCCCATGCGTAGCCGCCGCACAGAAGACTGCAGATGGCCGAAAACAGTCGCATCGTTTTGCACCTGACTATTAATCAGAGGTACTATTTTGAGACGGGTACCAACAAAATTTCAATAGAATTTTAAAAGGATACTATAGTTGCTTGATCATTCGTTATTTTTGAGCAAGAAAAGTGCTCGCGCGATGGCGGCCCGCCCTGCGGGTGACCGTGCAACGACGGTAACTTTGCGCTGTTCAGCGCATTGCTCAATATGAATCGACAGATCCGCCATGCTCAAATAAGCGGGAGCTCGATCGGCCCATTCCACCAAACAAACGCTGGCGGGATCGAAGTAGTCCCGCGCTCCCAACGCCTCCAGCGCATCCGCAGAATCGATTCGATAGAGATCAAAATGATAGATATCGACGCCTGCTAAACAATACGGCTCGATCAAGGTATAGGTAGGGCTTTTTACTGAGCCGTGGTAGCCTTTAGCCCGCAAGAAGCCGCGCACCAGCGTGGTTTTCCCCGCGCCCAAATCACCGGTAAGAAACAGCTTCCCGGGCGTCAGCGCAGCAGCCAAGTGTTTCCCCAGTTGCTCCATAGCGGCTGCGTCCGGTATCAATAGCTCTAGGATACAGCGGGTGTCGCTCACGAGACTCCACTTTGGGGATTAACCAATCGGCGCAGCCACGGCATTAAGTCACAAGCGAGCAGTCCCCGCTCGCCCTCCTGGGCGGCTCGATCGCCGGCACCAGCGTGCACACAAACTCCCGCTTTGGCAGCGGTCGATACCTCCATGCCCTGGGCCAGAAACCCCGCGATCACGCCGGTCAACACATCCCCCATACCCCCGCTAGCCATACCGGGATTGCCGTGCGCGCAAACCGCGGGTCTGTTTACGCCGTCTGTTACCACGGTACCGGTTCCTTTTAGCACACAAACCCCACCGTAGCGCGCTTGTATGGCCAGTGCCGCGTTGAACCGATCTCGTTGTATGTCCTGGGTTTGTGCACCGAGTAAGCGCGCGGCTTCCCCCGGATGAGGTGTTAATATCCAGTTTTGCCGTTCTGAGGGTTCAGCCGCAATGAGGTTTAGCGCATCGGCGTCCACCACCAGCGGCCAGCGCCCTTCTAGAGCCGCGGCCAATAGCGCATGCGCCCAAGGAGAGCGCCCCAATCCAGGACCGATCGCGATCACCTCGGCTTTGGTCATCAGGGCGCGTAACTGGCCTGCTTCTTCGACCCCATGGCACATGAGCTCAGGCCGCGTGACATTGACGATCGAAGCATGAGCGGCCCGGGTGGCGACGCTGACCAGGCCGGCACCAACGCGGGCGGCTGCCTCAGCCGCCATCCGCGCCGCCCCCACAAACCCGACGTCGCCGCCCACGACCAACACGTGCCCGAAGTCGCCTTTGTGACTCGAACGGTGGCGCGGCTGTAGTGTCGACTTAAAATCCTCAAGCTGGATGCGGGTAGCCGCGGGGGTGGCGGCGCTAAACACCTCCGGCGGTACATCCAAACTGTGGTAATAAACCCAGCCGCAGCAATCCGGCCCTTGCCCGGTGAATAAGCCTTGTTTCAGGCCGATAAAGCTTACAGTGGCCTCAGCACGAACGGCGTCTCCCACGGTGCAGCCCGTGTCCGCGTGCAGACCCGAAGGGATATCGATGGCCAAAACCGAGGCTCCTGATCGGTTGATCCAGCGGATAGCGTCGCCCACACGGCCCTCAATCTTCCGATCCAAACCGGTGCCGAGCAACGCATCCACCACGACATCGGTGCTTTCCATCGTCTCGTCGAAAGGCGCCACAGTGATCCCTTGTTCAGCGAGGGCTTGGCAGGCCAATGCGGCATCGCCGCATAAACGCGCCGGATCTCCGATGCTCATGACCCTGACCGCAAGCCCTGCCGCAGCCGCTAAACGGGCGAGCACATAACCATCCCCCCCGTTGTTTCCCATACCGCACAAAACCGTGAGGTGCTGCGCCCCTGGCCACAGCGACCGCAGCACATCGAAGGCGGCCGCGCCGGCGCGCTGCATGAGGGTGAAACCGGGAATGCCGCAGGTTTGGATGGCGTAACGATCCAGCGCACGCACGGCCTCGGCCCGATAAAGCGCCGCGGGGAGTCGGCTAAAATGGGGCTCAGATTTTGAACACATGGTTGCGAAAATAACGCAACTCCCCGATCGATTCCAAAATGTCATCCAGCGCGAGATGGCTGGACTCCTTCTGGAACTCGCCGAGGTTCGGCGCCCATCGGCTCGCCAGCTCCTTTATGGTGCTGACATCGAGGTTCCTATAGTGGAAATAGCGCTCCAACTCCGGCATATACCGGTACAAGAAACGCCGGTCCAGACAAATGCTGTTGCCGCACATAGGGGACTTGCCCGCAGGCGCGAGTTGACGCAGGAAATCCAGGGTGCGTTGCTCCGCTTGGCCCTCGCTGACTTGGCCTGCACGAACCCGTTTGAGTAAACCGGAGCGGGTGTGCTGCTCCTTGTTCCACTCATCCAGAGCCGCCAAGATGGCTTCATCCTGGCGTATGGCGAGCACCGGACCTTGGGCGATCACATGCAGCTCGCTATCGGTGACTACGGTGGCGATCTCGAGGATACGGTCCGCGTCCGGGTCAAGGCCCGTCATCTCCAGATCTATCCAGATCAAGTTTTTGTCCGAAAGAGCCATTCTGCGTTAAGGACGGGAACCCTACGCGCTGCGCAAAACCGCAGGCGCGGGAAAGCGCATTACATTTCCTGGCGGCGCGTGATTGCGTGCGCTAAGGTACCGCTATCGACCAGCTCCAGATCGCCACCAAGGGGAACGCCAAAGGCGATACGGGAGACCCGGAGCGGCGTTTCCTGCGTCATCTCGCGAATGAAATGCGCCGTAGCCTCACCCTCTGAGGTGGTGCCGGTGGCCAGGATCACCTCCTTGACCTCACCCTGGGTGAGCCGCTCCCTCAGTTTATCCAACCCGATGTCCCGCGGGCCGATGCCGTCCAGGGGTGATAAGTGCCCCATCAACACGAAATAAAGCCCTGAGTAATCCCCCGACTGCTCGATGGCGCTGACGTCCGGGGGATGCTCTACGACACACAACAGTGTCGCATCCCGCCTGCCGTTGGTGCAGATCGCGCACAGGGCTGTATCGCTGAAATTATTGCACTTGGTGCAATACCCCACCCTCTCGCTTGCTTCCGCCAGGGCTATCGACAACTGGCGTGCCGCGGGGCGGCCGTGTTGCAATAAGTGGAACGCAATGCGCTGAGCCGATTTTGGTCCGATGCCTGGCATCGCTTGCAGCGCGCGGATGAGATTTTCGACCAAAGAACTCGCTATCAAAGTGGCCGGTGTGTTAGGCGTTTAGGTTGAACAAACCCGGTGGGAGATTTAAGCCGGCCGCCATACCGGCCATCTTCTCGCGACCGACTTCTTCCACCCTTCGGTTGGCGTCGTTAACGGCCGCCGCGATCAAGTCCTCCAACATCTCTTTCCCCTCATCCAGCAGGGCCGCTTCTAGGATCACCCGTTTCACGTCGTGGCGGCCAGTCATCACGACTTTCACCATACCTCCGCCAGATTCACCGGTTACCTCTAAGTTCGACAGTTCCTGCTGGGCCTTCTGGAGGTTTTCTTGCATCTGCTGCGCTTGCTTTAAAATGTTTCCAAACCCAACTTTCATTAAATCCACCTCCTCAAAGCGGTGTGCTAAAAATCGAGATCTCGAATCACACTTCCGGATCACTGGCCGGACGCACCGAACCTCGGACCACCTCAGCACCAAATAATTCGCCTAAACGGCGAACGTTGGGGTCCTGCTCGATCGCGCGCTCTGCCGCCTGCAGTCGCTCGCCGGCTTCACGCGTCTTCTTGGCATTAGGAGTCTCTTTTCCATTCGCCTCCTCGGAAACGATGACCAGCCGTACATCGGCTCCGAAACGCTGTTGCAACGCCTGTTCAAGCCGAGCTTCAATAGCCGCGCTGCGCAGATAGTGGGGGGACAGCCGCAGGTGGAATACCTGACCGTCGCGTCGCGCCAGCACGCAGTTGTCCGCCAATTCCCGCACCAATCCAGACACTTTGATCTGCTCGATCACCTGCGGCCAGTCTTCCTCGCTGGTGCCCTGTGTTTCGCCCGCCACCCCTTGCATCTGGCGCGTGTTCGGCGCCTGTTCTATGCTCGCCGACGCTTCTTCGGGTTGCTGAAACGCTAACATCCGCAATAACACCATCTCGAAGCCACCCGCCAGATCGGGATTATAAGCCAAGTCCCGTCGGCCGATTAAAGCGATTTGGTATAGGAGCTGGCACTGCTCAGGCGACAACTCGGCGGCCAGTTTCACTGTCCGTTCGCTTTCCCCGCCTGCATCCCCCGCAAGCTCAGGAACCATCTGCACAATCGCGATCCGTTGCAGCTCCGCTAAGATCTCGCCGAGCACTGCGAAGTAATTTGGACTGGTCTCCTCGATCTGTTCTGTGAGCTTCAGGATCCCCGCGCCGTCTTGAGCCGCGATCCGCTCCAGCAACTCCCATATCCACTCGCGCCCGATGATGCCGAGCAGGGCGCTTACCTCTTGCGCTTTCAGGATGCCATTGCCGAAAGCGATCGCTTGGTCGACCAGGCTCAGTCCGTCGCGCAAGCTTCCTTCCGCGGCTTTTGCGATCAGTTGTCGTGATTCGCGGTCGCTTTCGATTCCTTCTGCCTTCAGGATGCGCTCTATCTGGTGCTCGATTTGCGTTGGCGTCAGGGGTTTCAAATTGAACTGCAAGCACCGCGACAAGACAGTTACCGGCAATTTCTTGGGGTCAGTGGTGGCCAGCAAGAACTTTACGTGTGGGGGGGGTTCTTCCAGGGTTTTGAGAAGCGCGTTAAAGCTGTGATTGGAAAACATGTGCACTTCGTCGATCAGATACACTTTGAAACGGCCGCGGGTGGGCGCGTACTGGACGTTATCGAGCAGTTCCCGGGTCTCCTCGACCCTGGTTCGCGACGCTGCATCCACTTCAATGAGGTCGATACATCGGCCCTGGTCGATTTCTAGGCAGGATGCACATACGCTACAGGGCCTTGGGTTTATACCCGCCTCGCAGTTGAGACACTTTGCCAGTATTCTGGCCGCGGTCGTCTTGCCCACGCCTCGGGTGCCGGTGAATAGATACGCATGATGCAGCCGCTTGCTTGCAAGCGCGTTACCTAAGGCGCGCACCACGTGGGACTGCCCGACTAAGTCTTCAAATGCCCGTGGCCGCCATTTGCGCGCGAGTACCAAGTAGCTCATGCATCAGTAACCGGAAAAAGGCTGAACCCCCTGCTTCAAAAGACGAGGCGAAGGCGGCGGCCCGCACCAGCTGCACCCCGGCACCCGCATCCGCTGCTGCCGCTGCTCCCTTCCGGGCCTGACGGGGTTCACAACTTCGCGTCGCGGGGGAACCGGCGCGCGCC
>JBOIEE010000094.1:0-2644 GCA_050740975.1 Gammaproteobacteria bacterium
GTCCTCACCTCGTGCTGGGTCAATAGCAAGGAATTGTAGGGAAGGCGCCCAGCCTTGGCTCCCCGTATTTCACCGCGCTGCATACGGGCTGCGAATCAAACGCCCGAACCCGCAAAAGATCGGGAGCCCTACGCCCAGCTCGAACCTTTCTGGCGAGCATGGCAAGCCACCTCGGAGAGCAAGCGCGATGAGGCCTCCGCACAGCGTTTTCGCTGGTTGGTAGAAGAGTTCCGAGTGGCCCTTTTTGCCCAGGACTTAAGGCACAGCGGAGACGGTGTCCGAAGCCCGCTTGAAACGGGAATGGGATAAGCTTTCTCGTGGGATGTAGGCAACCTCAGCGAACGACCTTGATATACTCCCCCGGCGCCTCGCGGCTTGAGCCAACCACGGTGCGCTTGGTCCCATCTGGCGATTGCTCTAACGTGCCGCAAACCTCTATCGTCTCACCTTCTTGTGCCTGGCCCGCATACGTTGGGGTAAAACTCACGGCCTCGACCACTATCGGATCGTCGAGCACGTATCGCGCAGGGTCATCGAAAGCATAAAAAGCGCAACAGACCGGCGCGCGAATTTTCGAAACGTTCAGTTTTTGAACGCGAGTCCGCTGGTGATCCTCTTCCTGCATTAGGCTCAGGTCAAACTTGACCCCGTCGATCGCCGCCTTGGTCCCTTTGCGCTTCTCATGCCACAGATACTCTTCATAGCTAAGGCTGGACCCGCGCCGTATATAAGCGTCCCGCCACAATGTCTCCGTTAAGCCTTGCAAACGGCCATCGTTAATCAACGTTCCGATCGCCGCGCGCGCACGATGGAATGACGCTCGTTCATACGCGACGAGATCGATATCGGAACCTAGCTTTTGCGCTCCTAGCAACAGGGAACCGGTAATACCCAGAGTATCGAGATCGACCCCTTGGAGGGCCAGCAGGCGGCCCAAGCAAGCGGCTTTTGCTTCCAGCCCGTCGGGCTCGCTAGCCGACAGGATGGCTTTTAGTCGCTCGCGCGGCCGGTAAACGGCCGACACCGACTCTCGCAGTACGCCGTGCACTCTTACCGCTCGCTGGTAGGAGTAAAACAGGTACTGAGGAAAATGCGCGCGTAACAGCTCGTTCGCCTGAGCCGTGGTGAGTTTCTGCCAAACACCTCTCCGCCAAAAATAGCGCAAAAGGCACAGTGCGCGGCCTTGCTCCAATCCTCGGGCCACGACGGCAAACACCAGGCCTTCCCGGGTTTCTAAAAAATCTTTGGGCCAAAAGTTCACCGGCGATCCCACCCAACCCGTCTAGTGCTGATCCGTCCGGGGAGTCGTTCGTCCGTACGCCGCATTGCGTAGAGTATGGTCTGACCTATCTCCATGTGCACGTCGTCATTCCGTACACGGATTGTACGGAATCCAGGCGCAGGGACGCCTTCCGGCCAGTGCAAGGGAGCGGACAACGGGAAGTCGCTGTTGGTTTTGAGGAATCGCAGGGGTGCAACCTGCGATAGCGGCGACGATAAAACTCAGAGGGCGAGCCACGGAAACGCCAAGGGGGGGAGCTTTGCATTTTCACCGTTCCACATTCTCTAGCTAGGCATGCGGGGCGAAGCGAGGCCTCAGATCTCCGTTGGTCCACACGATTTGGATGGGAACGAGACGAGAACCGTGCCCGATAGTGTTCGGCTCACTCGTTATGTACACCGTCCTTTTTCTTTTCGATAACTTGGGTCTCCTCGATCAGCACATACTCCCCATCAAGCGTCCGAGCACGCGCCAATTTACGAAATCTCCGGCGCACCCACCAAAACCACAGTCCGAGACCAACGGCCCCTAATACAGACAAGGCTAGAAAAGCCGCGAAAAAGAAAGCAGCCAACAACGCGACAGCCACAAACGCAGGCACGACGAGGAGATAGACTGTCCAGCGGTGGACAGGCTTAATGCGCACCCTCTCCGCAGCTGAGGTCCTCGTTCCATCATCCTCCGAGGACCAAGAGAATGTTGTCTTCTTGCCTTTCTTTTCTGTCACATCACGGTCCCTGGCCGTCCTTTACTCGCCCGGCGCATACTTGAGCACCTCATCACGCGCCGCTTCGAGCTGCTCCCATTGCGGACACTTGCGCATACGCCTGTTCGCCTCATCGATATCCTGCTTGTCGAAAAACAGGTAAATGGGTCTCAGCGTCTCGCGAAATACGTAGTTTCGGTGGTAATGCAGCTCCGAATCCCCTTTGATCCGGCGGTAGATCTCCCGCACCAGCTCCGCATCAGACGCCTCAGTCAAATCCAGGGTCATTGAGTCTTCCCTCGAGATCAAAACCGCCATAGTATGGCCCATGATACCAACACTTGGGTACCCCGCTTGGTCATGCCGGACCTTGTCCTTGATTCTCTGGGCAAGCTCGATGGCTTCACCGGGAACATTGGTCAGATCGATAGTGATCTCGTCGATGCCGCGGCCTTTTATTCTCGGTGCAATTTCGGCCACCGCCGCTTTGAAGAGGTGCGAATAGTGTCGGTATTCCTCGAAGTCTGCCGATAGCAAAATCGCTTCGGGAGCCAGAGCCGCCGCTTTCATCAGACCCATGCCGGAGTGCACGCCCAGGGCCCGCGCCTCATAAGTCGCGGTGGTCACGACACCCCGGCCGACATACCCCCCTAAAC
>JBOIEE010000095.1:0-2617 GCA_050740975.1 Gammaproteobacteria bacterium
ATGCTCTACGGCAGCGACGCATACGATGCACCAGAGCTCTATTGGCTCGCGGCGAAATGGGCGCGGCGTGCCCTCGCCGAGGCCCTTGGGCGTGTACGTCGAGGCCGGACAGCTTGGACGCGAGGAAGCGGTTGAAATCGCTCGGATGATCCTCTACAAAAACAGCCGTACCTTGTATCGGAGATCCCTGCATCGTTACCAGTACATCGGCGGGACGCGCCGCGTCCTCTACATTACGATCAAGCTCAACCGGGTCAAAATCAAAATCGGCGGCTGGCAGTGCGTTGTCGCAACGCAAAGCACCGGCCAAGGTCACATCACCTAAAGCATTCTGCGCTCCAAGATCGACGCACATCCAAACCATCAAAATCGGCTGCGGGTAGCGCCCTATCACAACGCCCATCGTCGAAACCGAAGAAGTAATGTAGGAACCGTCCTGGCTCGTCTCGGCGGCCTGACCGGGATTAATTGACACCGAGGGCACGGTGGCGTTCCCTTTTTTCCGGCGAACCTCCGTAGACGCAGCCTGGAAGGATCCGATGTATTGCCGGCGCGCGAACGCGCCATTCCCCCCGCACCAGCTAATAGGCCCGGTTGAAGCTACCATGTCGCCCACCCTGGCGACCAGCACCCCCTTTCCCTCTATCTCCACCCGCTTCGGCCGACCCTCAAGGAGTTCGGGTATTTTCAATGTCACTTTTGCCATCGCTACCCCCAATAAAGACGAAACCACCGTTGTTGTCGCCCCAAGAACAGGGTGTAACGGATCTTCCCATGTTTTGCGGATACCGTTCTTCTACACAGCGTCCTCGAAGGCTCCGCTCCAGCGAAAGCCGGAATTTCCCTCGCCGCTGCTGCTGTGATCGATACCTTGGGACAGCACAACGGACGAATTGATTTTTCCAGGTCCGCCAAAAACTGCACCCACGCTATATTCCCCATCCCGCTACCGGCAGGATCTGTCCTGTGATGCCTGCTGCGGCGTCGGAGGCAAGGAAGAGCACCGCTTGTGCGATGTCCTCTCGGCGCGCCCATTTCGTAAGGTCCTTGGGCTTCATCGCCGCGATGTTGGAAGCGGTGTCGACTAAGCCCGGTGCCACCGCATTGACCCGGATCTTGGCATCCCGTCCTTCCAGGGCCAGCGTGTGGGTCAGCGCTTCGATCGCCGCTTTGGCGCAATTGTACGCCGCCATGTTGGCTTGCGGTCGCGCGGCGCGGGAGAAGTTGATGATGCATCCGCCGCCGCTCTCCCGCAGGTGCGGGAATACCGCGCGCGAAAGAAGAAACGCGCTTAGAAGATTGTTGTTCAGCTCGGTGCTCCAATCCTCGAGGCTGTGGTCGACAGCTGGCTTGTACCGCGTCAGGCCACCCGCGAGATTCACCAAGAGGTGGATCTTTCCGTAGTGCGCGAGCATGCGCTTGACAAGCTCCTCGACTTGGGCCTCAACGGTGAGGTCACATGCTATGGCGAGTACCTTCGCGCCCGCTGCTTCAAGCTCTTTGGCACGCGTCTCGACGTTTTTCTGGGAGCGTGCCGCGATCCCTAAGCCGGCACCCTCCTTGGCCAAGACCTGTGCAACGGTTTGCCCAATTTGCCCATCATGGCTCACCCCACTGATCAAGGCGATTTTTCCGTCCAATAATCCGCTCATGGGTGTACCCTCCAACAACTGGAGCTGGTGTAAAACCTCAGTATACGCTTAGTTGTCCGATGAATGGCCGGATCCCTTGTGCCGCCTTGGCCGTGCTTGGCTTGGAAGAGCGTTTCCACGCCGCGCATGCGATCTGGCCTCAACTATACATAGCGTCATAAATATTTGCGCATAATTTAAGGATGTGGTTTCATGGAAGCATGAAACCACTCACGATTTCAGATGCCTCGACGGTTATTCTTGTGCTCCAAGATGAGATTCGGCGGTCCCGCGAGTCGCGATATGACCATCGCCTACATGGAGTACTTCTAGTCGCCCAGGGGATGAGTTGCCCGGAAGTCGGTCGGCTACTCGGTGATTCACCGCGGGCCGTCGAATATTGGGCGCGCCGATTTGAGAGAGATGGGTTGGCTGGCATTGTTGAGGGCGGGCGCTCTGGCCGCCCGAGACGTCTGAGCGAGCAGCAATTGGAGGAGATTGGCGCGGCCCTGCGCACCACACCACGCTCCCTCGGTATGAGAGGGAACCTGTGGGATGGGAAGACGCTAGGTGCTTTCATCGAAAGCCGGTTCGGGGTAACCCTTGGGGTTCGTCAGTGCCAGCGGCTTTTTCGGCAACTGGGGTTCCGGTTACGCAAGCCCCGCCCGCGCATTGCCCATGCCGATCCCGAGCGTCAGGAGGCGCATAAAAAAACTTCGCGCGCTGATGGCCCAGGACGGGGTTGATGTGTGGGCGACCGATGAGGTGCATTTTCAACAGTACGGCTCGCGGTGTCAGATGTGGGTGCCACCCGAAGTAACCGATCCAGTGTTACTCCATTACCCCACTCGGGAGAGTGTCGGCTATTTTGGGGCGGTGCGCCTGCGCGACGGTAAGTTCGTGTTTCGCCGTGAGACCGACCGCTTTAATGGACAGAGCTTTTTCGACTTCCTGCGGCAGCTCAAGGGTGTCGGCAGCCGCGCTGG
>JBOIEE010000096.1:0-7512 GCA_050740975.1 Gammaproteobacteria bacterium
CTTCCCCAACACCGCAGCGAGAGCTTTGTAGGCAGTAACGCCTATCCGCCTCTATCTCAAGTATTCCATACCGCTCAATGCGTTATGCCAATTTCTCGCCGATTGCTGAGAAGGAAGATCCGCCTGAGCGCGTTGCAGCGGTCGAGGCCGAGCTCGCCACGTTGAAAGCGCGGTTTCGGGAGCTTTTGGACGACGGCGGCTTAGCGTAGTGGCGCAGGACGTGCGATCAGGGGTTAGGCAAGGGGTTTGTGGGTATGGGTGGTTTTTTGCCGTGGCGCCTCGAGCTCGCTCCTTAGGCTCAAGATAGTTTCACGATGCATGTCACTCTGGCCGCGGCGCAGGTAGGCTAAGCGATCCTCGATCCGCTTGATATGCCGGTGCAGGCGGGTTAACTCAATCTGGTGGTTTAGCTCGCAGAGGTTAGGCGGGCGCCAGTGCAGCATGCGCTATTGTACTGCGGCCGTACCCGAGCTGGCTATTTCACTTCACCCGCTTCACCGGCGCTTCGCTTGGTTCCGGTTTCGCCTCTTCGTCTTGCTGAGCTTCGAACTCGAGCGCGGCGGCGAGCATCCTCTGGAGGAGGTAGAAAGCATCCGAGCAGATCACAGACGTCGACAGGGGAAGGGGCGATCTCTTAAGATACCAAAACTACAGTGGCCAAATTGTTCATGGCGCTCCCACGTTGGCGCACGTACCCGAGGGGCCGATATCACAGATAGCGGGAGGGACATTTGCACTTACTCAGCGCTTACTTCCTTTCTTCCCTTTCGGTTCCATTAACGTAACGCTTTGTTTTTTATGGCTGGTGCTGGTGGCGTTTAACCCTTACACCTTCGCCCTTCGCAGGCGAAGCGCATTCGCAACGACGCAGACCGAGCTGAAACTCATCGCGGCGGCCGCGATCATGGGTGAGAGCAAAAGCCCAAAGAAGGGGTACAGCACACCGGCGGCGATGGGAACCCCCAGTGCATTGTAGAGAAAGGCAAAGAACAGGTTTTGCTTGATGTTACGCAGGGTGGCTCGGCTCAGAAGCCTGGCCCGCAGGATCCCCCGCAGATCGCCTTTGACCAGCGTCACCTGAGCGCTTTTCAACGCGATATCGGAGCCGGTACCCATGGCAATGCCAACCTGTGCTTGCGCCAAAGCCGGGGCGTCGTTGATCCCATCGCCCGCCATCGCCACCATCCCGCCCTCGGCTTGCAATCGTTTGATCGCTTCCAATTTTTGCTGCGGTAACAGCTCGGCCTGCACGCGGTCGATCCCGAGCGCGCGCGCGACGGCTTCGGCCGTGGCACGGTTGTCTCCCGTCAACATATGGATCTGCACGCCCTCCCCATGCAGGGCCGCGATCGCCTCGGGTGCAAAAGCCCGGATGGGATCGGCCACACTGATGAGGCCCGCGGGTTTGCCATCGATGGCGGCGAACATTACCGTCTGAGCCTCTTCCCGCAGCGTCTGTGCGTGGGGGAGGAGTGGGCTGGTCTCTACCCCGAGATCCTGCAGCAACAGCTGATTCCCTACGGCGACCCGCCGGCCTTCAAGCCACCCGGTCACGCCCTTTCCGGTCAGGGACTCGAAGCGCTCGACCGGTGCCAAACCGAGCCCTCGCTCCTCAGCGCCGGCTACGATCGCGCTCGCCAGCGGATGTTCGCTGGCGCGCTCCAGGCTCGCAGCCAGCCGCAGCAGCTCTACCTCATCGAAGCCCTCGGCGACCATTACACGGCTTAGTTTCGGCTTGCCTTCGGTCAAGGTGCCTGTCTTGTCCACCACCAGGGTATCGACCTTGCGCATAAGCTCGATGGCCTCGGCGTTCTTGAACAAAACTCCCAGGGTGGCGCCCCTGCCGGTCGCGACCATGATGGACATGGGGGTCGCGAGACCCAAGGCGCAAGGACAAGCGATGATCAACACCGCCACCGCGTTCACCAGTGCGTACGCCAAGCGCGGCTCGGGACCAATGAACGCCCAAATGATGAAGGTGAGGAGCGCGATGATTACCACCGCGGGAACAAAATACCCGGAGACTCGATCGGCCAGTTTTTGCACTGGGGCACGGCTACGCTGGGCCTCTGCCACCAGGCGCACGATCTGAGCCAGCAGTGTCCCGGCGCCGACACGCTCGGCTCTGATTTCCAAGGTACCGGTGCCGTTGATGGTGGCCCCAATGACCGGATCACCAGGGGCTTTGTTCACCGCAATGGGCTCGCCGGTGATCATCGATTCGTCCACCGAGCTTGCACCCGCGACCACCACGCCGTCTACAGGGATCTTCTCACCCGGCCGGATACGCAGGCGGTATCCAACCTGGACCCGATCGAGCGGGATATCTTCCTCGACGCCATCGTCTCTAATACGCCGCGCCGTCTTGGGGGCTAAGCCCAGTAGGGCCTTGATGGCGGCCCCGGTACGGTGGCGCGCTTTGAGCTCCAGCACCTGGCCCAGGAGCACTAGGGTCACGATCACGGCAGCGGCTTCGAAATAAAGCGCAACGGCGCCGTCCGCTGCGCGAAACGATGGGGGGAAGATCTCCGGTGCCAACACGGCGGTGAGACTGTAGAGATAGGCGACGGAAACCCCAAGGCCGATCAAGGTGAACATGTTGAGCTGTCGAGAGACGAGCGACTGCCAAGCCCGCAGCAGAAAAGGCCATCCGCCCCAGAGCACGACGGGCGTTGCGAGAACGAGCTCCGATAAGCCGGCTACTCTGGGACTGACTGTGTTTTCGGGAAACGATCCGGGGATCATGTCCCGCATGGCGATGAGAACCAGAGGCACGCCCAAGACCGCGGCTACCCAGAACCGGCGTGACATATCGGTAAGCTCCGGATTTTTTTCCTCCTGCAGGCTAGGCATGCGCGGCTCCAAGGCCATGCCGCAGATGGGGCACTCCCCAGGCTCATCCTGCAGGACCTCGGGGTGCATGGGACAGGTGAACCCGGCCGCGGGCTCATCGTGTAGAGCAGTGGCTGCTGTCGCTATAGAGCCTCTGGGTGAGCCGGACGCTCGGTACTGCTCTGGCGCGGCCCGAAATTTCGCCAAGCACGTGGCGCTGCAGAACCGATAGGAGTCTCCTTGGTAGAGGTATTGAAATTCCCCGTTTGCAGGAACCTGCATCCCGCACACCGGATCGGCGTTAGCGGTATAAGGACGATGGTGTTCTGATGACATTTTTCTACCCGCCGCGCTGTGAGAGTTTGTGAAAAAACCTGCTGCGCTCTGGATCTCGCATTCCGGCGGTGCTCGGAATCCTCATGTATTTCAACATACACTCCGGTTCCTGCGTTCCGGCGGAACGCGACCTCCCTTCGCTCGCGACGGTTTTTTCATGAACTCTGAGAGGAAAATCCTAAAGCCTGAGGCGCATAAAGACAAACTCAAGCGCGGGTTCTCGCGGCGAACCCCAGGGGGACGGGATTTGGTTCTGCTTAAGCTGGTGCTCCATAAAGAGGGTGGTTTCACTACTCGGCGCGCGTTGGCTGGCCCTATTGTGCCGTATATACTCAGCTCATAATAATCAGAAACGGTATGCAAACCACGCACGGTTGTTACAAACTATCGTGAGCAATAATGCGCCGGTGATCCAACCGATCGCCGAAGCCTTGGGACCTGAGGATCGAGGGTTTCAAGCCAAGATCGAGGGAGGCCCATGGACAAGAGACGCATCCTAGTCACCGGCGCGCTCGGGCAAATCGGATCTGAGCTCGTGCCAGTGTTGCGAGAGCGCTATGGCACCGATCGGATCGTGGCATCCGACATACGCATCCCACGCCCAGACTCGCCTCTAGGGCTAGTGGACGGGCTTTTTGAGCACCTGAACTGCACCGCTCTCCCCCAGATCCAGGATGTGGTCCGCCGTTACGATATCGGATCCATCTATCATCTGGCCGCGATCCTCTCGGCTGTGGGCGAGGAGCGACCGCATGTCGCTTGGGATGTGAACCTGGGCGGGCTCTATCGGGTCCTGGAGGTGGCGCGCCAAAACCATTGTGCCCTCTTCTTCCCCAGTTCCATCGGCGCTTTCGGCCAAAGCACGCCGCGCGAGCGTACGCCGCAGGATACGATCCAGCGACCGCAGACGATCTACGGGATCACCAAGGTTGCGGGCGAGCTTTTGTGTGACTACTACGCGCAGCGCTTCGGAGTCGATACGCGCGGTCTAAGGCTGCCAGGCATCATCTCCCATGCGGCCCCGCCTGGAGGAGGTACGACCGATTACGCGGTGGAGATCTTCTATCAAGCCCTACGCTACCGGCGCTATACGTGTTTTCTGCGGCCGGATACACGCCTCGACATGATGTATATGCGTGACACGCTGCGGGCCATCATCGAGCTGATGGAGGCCGATCCCTCGCGTCTCATCCACCGCAACGCCTTCAACATTACTGCCATGAGCATCACCCCAGCAGAACTGGCTGAGGCCATTCGCGCCCATATCCCGCAGCTCGTGGTCGACTACGAGGTGGACCCCATACGCCAGGCCATCGCCGACTCTTGGCCGCGGTCGGTGGACGATAGCGCGGCGCGGGCGCAATGGGGGTGGGCTCCCGCCTTTGGCCTCGCGGCCATGACCAAGGATATGCTCGATCGGTTAGGGGAGAGGATGCCGTGCACAACTTATTCATGAGGCTCATTCATGCCGCTTGAACGTATCACATACCAGTTACTGCATGAGCTTGCGGGGATCGAAGCCAGCGGCGCAAGCAAACGCCACGAGCCCGTGATCACACAAATTGTTCCTGCAGCGGGAACGAGAGGGCCTCGCTACCTGATCGAGGGTCAAGGGGAACGGCTCTTCCTGCGGATGAACTCCAATGGTTACTTGGGGATGGCCTTGCGCCAAGAGCTGATCGACGCTGAAGAGAGCGCCGTGCGCGCTTTCGGCAGCGGTCCCGGCGCCGTGCGTTTTATCAGCGGAACCTATGCTCCGCACATCGAGCTTGAGCGGCGACTGGCCGCTTTCCATGGCCGGGAGGCGGCGATGATCTTCAGCTCGGCCTACGCGACCGTCATGGGCGTGTTGCCGACCTTCATTACCCCAGAGACGGCGGTCATCAGCGATGCCCTCAACCACAACTGCATCATCAACGCCACTCGCCTCGCGCACCCCAAGGAGAAACATGTCTACGCCCATTTAAATATGGTTGACCTCGAGAGCTGTCTCGCACGCGCTGCCGCGGCCTGCCAGCGGGCGATCGTAGTGACCGACGGCATCTTTAGCATGCGCGGCGACCATGCGCCTCTGGCGCACATTAAACAGATCGCGGCCCGCTTCGATGCGCGTTACACGGATAACGTGGTGGTACTGGTCGATGACTCTCACGGTGTGGGCGCCATCGGTGCCACCGGGCGGGGAACCGAGGAGCACACCGGGGCCGGTCCCTGCGACATCCTGATCGCAACCCTCGGCAAGGCCCTCGGCGTGAATGGCGGTTACGTGGTGGCCGACCGCGTGCTCATCGATTACCTGCGTGAGAAAGCGCCTTTGTACATCTACTCCAATCCGATCACACCGGGCGAGGCAGCGGCCGCCGTAAAGGCGCTCGACCTACTGGATAGCCCGACTGGCAGCACCCTCCTGAGGCGCCTACGACAACTAACGGTCCGTTTCCGACAAGGTCTGACGGAGCTTGGATACGAGGTCATCGCGGGCGAACACCCCGTGGTGCCTTTACTCCTGCGGGACACCGCGCGCACTCATGCGATGGTGCAGCATCTACGGTCCAACGGTGTCTTGGCGACCGGCCTTTCCTATCCCGTCGTGCCGCGCGGCGAGGAAGAGATCCGATTTCAGATCTCGGCCGATCACACCGAGGACGACCTCGACGAAGTGCTCGCAGTGATTGCCGCATTTCCCGCCCGTGGGCAGTGAACCAGTTCGGTAATGGCCAGTCGCTATGGTGTTAAGGAAGGGGCGTAGGAAGCATCGATTATTCCGTACTGGGCTATGCTGGTAAACTCATCGATCGTTAGGTTTGCCTGGCGAATGATCGCTCTCAAGGTACCTCGGTCCAGTTCCTTATGATCAGGTACGACGAGTTGGGCGAAGGGGACGTCGCGCCGTAGGATGAGGTGGCTGCCGTGCTGGCGTTTCCGGTAGAAGCTGTGACGCAAGAGGGTCCAGGGCCATCCCGTGTCCCCGTAGGGCGTCGGCGGTTTGGAGACACCGCCATCCCGCACCGAGGCGCCTCCTGCAGCCCGGTCAATCGCCGTAACGATGAGGACCTCTCACCAGCCACGCCACGCCGGAGTCCTTCATCTTCGCATAGGGCTTAAGGTCGGCAACCAATCACAGCGCCTCGAACCAGATCTTCATCTTCAGCGCCATGAGCTTGCGGCGCTCTTCAAGGAAGTCGTCATAGGCCGGGATCACGCCGTCGAGCAGTGACTCGGGCAGACAGCTCATCCGCAGGTTGGCGCGCAGATCGGCCACGTCCGTGATGCCGCCGTATTTCTTCAGGCCGCCGTCGCACTGCTCGGTCAGCTCCGTGAAGTAGCGCTCGGGCGGCTTGTCGCCGATGGCGATGTTGATCTCGCTCTGGGCGAGCGGCGATTTGGTTGTAACGACCGCGCGAGAGGCCCTGTGCCTTTAGGTGCTTCTTCGGGTAGACGTGGTGCACGTCGCTTCGGTTCATGAGCAGGTCGAGCACGGTGATGTCACGCGACAGGAAGCCCTTGTCGCCGAGTTTCACCTGCGCTGCCTGGTAGGCGAGGAAGTACGGGCTTTGACCCGACGACGTGTCCATAAGCTGTGGCAGCATCCCGGTCCAGAAGCTCTCGGGCAGCTCGTTCTCAATCACCGATTCGGCGTAACTCGCGAGCCCGCGCGCCTCGATCTGGCGGATGTCGAAGTCGAAGGCGGTTTCGGGGCTGCCGGTGTAGCGCCCGCGCAAAACGGACATCGCGTACCAGCGCCGTACCAGCCGCTCGAGGTCCGCCGCCGGCATGCCCTCCGTCCGCCCGCGCAGGTATAGGATGTAGGCGAAGTTGAGGGCATTCTGGCCGCCGATCAGGGCGCTAGTCACGAAGCCTGCAGAGCGCAGGATTATCGTGATCCGGTCGAAGTGCGTCTTGTTGATGAAGGCAAGGACACCCTTCTTGAGTCGGCCGAACGACTCTTCGGCGATGGCCTCCTCGAATTGCTTGGTTTCGAAGTTGCGGCCCGAGAGCAGCGCCACCAGGTCCTGGAGCTTGCCGCGCCCGAACTCCGACGTGAACGCCACGCACAACATGTCGGTGTAGGTCGGGTCGTAGATGTCGTCGTTCGTGTCCCTAAGCCAGCGCATGTGCGGCAAGAACTCGGAGGCGACGAACGCCTTGTCGTTTTTCTCGATAGCGGACAGGAACTCTGGCGCCACCGCAAGGTGACAGAAGTAGTCGACCGCCTTGCGCAGAAGGTTCCCGCCGTAGGTCTCGTTGACCGCGATCTTCGACATGGCAAAGTCGGCCTGCGAGAGTTCGGTCCCGGCTGAGTTCACGCGGATGAAAATCTCGGTGACGGTCTCGATGTCGAGG
>JBOIEE010000097.1:0-11744 GCA_050740975.1 Gammaproteobacteria bacterium
GATTTAATCGTCATAGGGTCTCACGGTCGCTCGAATATCAAGGAATTATTGCTTGGCAGTGTGAGTCATGAGGTGGTGCGAAAAGCACCCTGCCCGGTCACCGTCGTTCACTAACAGTTAGGCTAACCAACCACATTACGGCTGAGGTCCGGCACCTTCGGGAAGCGGCTCCACCACCACCAGCTGTTCCCAGATATCAGCTGGGGACTGTTTTTTTTGGGGTTTTTTGCTCCCGGGCTCGTCGAGCGGGAAATAGCTAGAAGTCGGCGTTCTTAAATGAGCGTGAGCGGGTGGATCTGGCGCGGGATATGGCTCATGCTTTAGTAGGGGGAACAGGGGACAAACGCGTTGCTTAAGAGCGGCTACATGGGCGGAGAAAACCGGCTAAGGCCTACGTACTTGAACGGCAAGGCGATAGGGAACGGTGTGCTTGTGCTGTTTTCAAGCGTTGCTGTGGCACAGAGCAGGTTCAACCTAACCCGCGGGGTAACGCCGACATCGCGCGAAGTCTACGATCTGCACATGCTGATCCTTTGGATCTGCGTTGGTATTGCGGCCGTAGTATTCGCGGTCATGTTTTACTCCATCTACGCACACCGTAAGTCCCGAGGTGCTGTCCCCGCGCAGTTTCACGAAAACCCGATCTTGGAAGTCTTATGGACGGTTATCCCGGCGCTCATTCTGGTCGCGATGGCGGTGCCGGCAACGCGCGCCATGATCAATCTTTACGATCATGGCGACGCGGACATGACGATCAAGGTGACGGGCTACCAATGGAAGTGGAAATATGATTACCTCGAAGAGGGAATAGACTTTTTTAGTAATCTCAAAACATCCGACGACGAAATCCGAGGGAAGGCGCCTAAGGGTAATAACTACTTATTGGAGGTAGACAACCCTTTAGTGCTGCCTGTCAATAAGAAAATCCGATTTGTCATCACCTCCGCGGATGTCCTGCATGCCTGGTGGGTGCCGGCATTCGGCTGGAAGCAAGACGCAATCCCGGGTTTCATCAATGAGAACTGGGCGGTCATCGACAAGCCCGGCATCTACCGGGGCCAATGCGCGGAGCTGTGTGGGCGTCGGCATGCGTTCATGCCGATTGTGGTGATAGCCAAAGAAGAAAAAGATTACCGGAGCTGGATTGCGGAGCAAAAAGCGCTGCGCCAGGTGCAAGCCGCTTCCGCAGACGGGGAGTGGAGCTTGACGGAGTTGATGACTAACGGAGAAAGCGTATATGGCACGAACTGCGCTCCTTGCCACCAACCGAACGGCACCGGCGTACCTGGGGTGTTTCCCAACCTGGTAGAAAGCCCTATCAGCAAGGGCCCGGTAGAGCAGAATCTATCGCTGGTGATAAATGGGCGGCCAGGTACGGCCATGCCGGCGTTCGCTGATCAGCTAAGCGATGCCGATCTTGCCTCAGTAGTCACCTACCTTCGAAACGCGTGGGGTAAGAATTCCGGTGATTTAATTCAGCCCGCGCAAGCGAAATCGGCCAAGCAGCAAGCGGCGAAACAATAGGCAAACGATGGTTTTTCGGTGGTTAGGGGTCAAGTGAGTATGAGCGGAGCAGCGCACGCAGAGCATCCGCGGGGTCTGTCACGTTGGCTTTTCAGCACCAACCATAAAGACATCGGAACCCTGTATTTACTCTTTAGTGGGGTGATGTTCTTATTTGGTGGTGCTCAGGCGATGGCGTTCCGCGTAGAGCTTCTGCAGCCCGGGATGCAGTGGATGGATCCGCTAAGCTTCAATCAATTCATCACCATACACGGTTTGGTCATGGTGTTCGGCGCGCTTATGCCGGCCTTCGCCGGCCTGGCGAACTGGTTGATCCGGATGATGATAGGCGCTCCCGACATGGCTTTGCCCCGAGTAAATAACTGGGGCTTCTGGGTGTTGCCCTTTGCCGCGAGCCTATTACTGTTAAGCATATTGGTTGCAGGGACGCCGGAAGCTGGGTGGACGATGTATCCGCCGTTGTCGATCGTCGGTAGCTCCGGTAGGGTGGAGATGGGCGGCGATCTGTTGATATTTTCGGTGCACTTGCTCGGGCTGTCGTCGATCTTGGGATCGATCAATATCATCGTCACGATCTTAAACATGCGTGCCCCGGGCATGACCTTGATGAAAATGCCTATGTTCTGTTGGGCCTGGTTGATCACGGCTTATCTGTTGCTGGCGGTTCTGCCGGTGCTGGCCGGTGCGGTGACGATGTTGTTGACCGATAGGCATTTCGGTACCAGTTTCTTCAGTGCCGCAGGCGGCGGGGATCCGGTTTTGTTTCAGCACATCTTTTGGTTTTTCGGCCACCCGGAGGTATACATCCTCATTCTTCCCGCCTTTGGGATAACATCGCACATCATTCCCGCGTTTGCGCGCAAACCCCTATTCGGCTACAGCTCCATGGTGTACGCCTTGGTTGCGATCGCGGTTCTGTCGTTCGTCGTTTGGGCGCATCACATGTATACCGTTGGCATGCCTCTGGCTGGGAACCTGTATTTTATGTACGCGACGATACTCATCGCGGTGCCAACGGGGGTAAAGATCTTCAACTGGATCAGCACCATGTGGCGCGGGTCTATGAGCTTTGAGGCTCCCATGCTGTTTGCCCTGGCTTTTATCATGCTTTTTAGTGTCGGGGGGTTTACGGGGCTGATGTTGGGCATGGCGCCGGCGGATTTTTAGTACCATGACACCTATTTTGTGGTGGCACATTTCCACTACGCCATGGCAATAAGCCCAGTGTTTGCGGTACTCGCGGCGGTATATTTTTGGTTGCCTAAGTGGTGCGGCCGCAGGTACGATGAGCGCCTCGCGAAAATCCATTTCTGGATCTCCATCGTCTCGGTGAACATCGCCTTCTTTCCACAATTCTTTCTTGGGCTCGCGGGTATGCCCCGGCGGATCCCGGACTACCCCTTGGTGTTTGCGGATTTCAACATGCTCTCTTCGGTAGGCGCATGGGCCTTTGGCGCGTCCCAACTGCTGTTTTTCTATACCGTATTCAAATCGGTTCGGAGCAGCGTGCGGGAGAGCAAGGCGTGCGTGTGGGATGGAGCTAGGGGACTGGAATGGACTCTGCCGTCGCCCGCACCCTACCACAGCTTTGCTACGCCGCCTGTCGTCAAATGAGGTTCGCCTGACTGAGGTTTTGTCGATGCAGCATGGAGACGAGCTTAAAAGCCGGGCAAACCGCAGGCTAGCATTGTTGCTCGGGGTATTTGTGGTGCTCCTGTATGCCGTATGGCCGCTGCTTACGCTACCGGACTCTTCCGAATTCACCCTGGCAAAAAAGCCGATGGGAGCTTGGGGGCTGCCGGCGATCAATACCCTCATCCTCTTGTCTTCCGCTTGGACTCTTACCTGGGCCCACTGGGGCTTGAAGAGCGACGACCGCCGGCGGCTTATCAGCTGGTTGACCCTGACCGTTCTGCTCGGCTTATCCTTTTTGGTGTGTCAGGCGATGGAATATGTCCACGCCTATGATGAGTTAAACCTTAAGCTCAGCTCCGGCATTTACGGGACTACCTTTTACATGTTGACCGGGTTTCACGGCGCACATGTCACTCTGGGTGTGACCATGCTAATCGTCGTGCTACTGCGTTCTTTGCGAGGCCATTTCACCCGGATCGCCATTTTGCGTTTGAAGCCGTGGCGTGGTATTGGCACTTTGTAGATGTTGTGTGGCTAGGGCTTTTCGTGTTCGTTTATTGGCTTTAGCTCCTGCGCCGCAGGCGTAGGGCTTTGAAGGCCATGAGGTGTGATCAGGCCTGTGGCAAAGGCGATCATCAAGAATATAAATAGCCCGATTGACAGAATGACACGCGCGGTCAGGGCCTTAACCATCCTGTCCGATCGCCCTTTATCGTGCATTAAACGCCAAAAGGCGAGCCCTAGACTCAAAACGATAGCGAGAAGAGCGGCGACGATGATGAGCTTGATTGGGTTCAAAAAGGCGGTCTCGTTCGGTGTTTGAGCGCTTAGTTTAAGCCCAATCGCTACCTTTACCGAGTGGTTTCTGTAGCTTCCAGAAATGAGTCGACGGTGTCTCGATCCCTGGTTGATGGGTGGCGTCGGGGTGGTGCTCGCGTTGTTCACCGGTTTGGGCGTATGGCAGTTAGAGCGCGCCGAGCAAAAGCGCGAGCTGAAAGAGATCTACATGAAGCGTTCCAAGCTAAATCCCCTAGGACCTAAAGGCCTCGTCCTAGGGAGGAGCGCGGAAGTCGTCGCTTGGAGGCGAGTACGCGCGTATGGACGTTACGACGCGAGCACAACGGTCCTCCTTGATAACCAGATCCTAAATGGGATCCCCGGATATTTCGTATTAACGCCTTTTCGCATGCAGTTACAGGGTTATTGGGTGCTGGTCAACCGGGGCTGGATCCCTTTGCAAGGCGACCGACGCTGGGTGCCGCAGATAGTTACTGAGGAAAAAGAGACGGAAATAACGGGATTAGCAAGGCCGCTTTACCGTCCCGCGATAATGCTGGGTGAAGATGAGCCCGAACGGCTAAGCGCGACCGTGTGGCGGGTGCTGAGCGTGGATCCGGAACGGCTCGCTGCTAAGGTGAAGCACAGGCTCTTGCCTTTGGTAATCGAACTGGACCCAGCGGGTTCCTCTGGATTTAGGCGTGAGTGGCGGATCCCTGGGACGGGGGAGGAACGCCATATCGCCTATGCGGTGCAGTGGTTTGCCTTCGCCGCGGTGGTATTGGTGCTATCGCTGCGTGCTTGCGCGCATCGTCCGGGGCAATCGAAGTGACGGATAGATCCCAGGAGCGCGGGCGACAGCCGTTCATCCCGCTCGCTATATTGGGGGCCTGCGTCGCGCCGCTGGCGGCCGCTTGGATGTTGACTTCCTCCGGGATCGGATGGCAGCCACAGGCGACGGCCAATGTCGGAAAACTCGTGTCGCCCCCGGTGCTCCTCAAAACCGCTGGATTGCGGTTATCCAATGGTCAAGCGCTTGCAGCCGACGGTTTGCGCGGGAGGTGGCGGATCGCGGCTTTTGCAGTCAACTCCCGTGATGCCAACGATCGCTTAACGACTATGCGCCGTGTTCAGTTAGCCCTGGGGAAAAACGTGCTGCGTGTGCAGCGCGTGCTATTTCTCCCGGAAGGATCGGGACCGATGGATAAAGATCTGCTCGGAGAATACCCTCAGCCCCTGGTGCTGACGATAGAAGGGGGTCGTGCGGACTTTTTGGCCCAATTCGGAATCGGGTTCTATGATCGAGAGCCGGAAAAATTCTATATCATAGATCCGCAAGGACGCGTAATCCTGATCTACCCGGACGCCACCTATTTTCTTGGGGTGGTTAAAGACTTGCGCCGCTTGTTACAGGCTTCGACTGGCCTGAAACCGGGCGGCTAACGCACG
The DNA here is from genome assembly GCA_050740975.1 of Gammaproteobacteria bacterium. Taxonomy (GTDB): domain Bacteria; phylum Pseudomonadota; class Gammaproteobacteria; order JBOHHR01; family JBOHHR01; genus JBOHHR01. The sequence goes on from JBOIEE010000097.1 coordinate 5,386, forward strand.
CACCATTCCGTGCCGATTAGAGACAAACTCGGAGAAAACAAGGAACATGGCACGTGGACACATCCTGGACGCACGGGGCGAAGTCTATTGGCAGGACTTCCTCGAGCTGTGCAAACCGCGCATCGTCGCGCTGATCGTGTTTACCGCGATGGCCGGCATGTTTCTCGCCCCGACAAAAGGGGTGCCGCTTGCGAGTGCTCTAGCGGCGATGCTCGGAATCGGTCTCGCGGCAGCATCCGCAGCGGCATTCAATCATGTCGCAGATCACCGTATCGATGCGTTGATGGCGCGCACGCATCATCGTCCCCTGCCCGCCGGGCAGATCGACCGACGCACCGCCCTCTGCTTCGCTTCCCTGCTCGGAGTGTTCTCCATGGTGTTGCTGGCGGGGTTTGTCAACGTGTTAACGGCTGTGCTTACCTTGTTCTCCTTGATCGGCTACGCGATCGTTTACACCGTTTATCTTAAACGGGCGACCCCGCAGAACATCGTGATAGGCGGAGCTGCCGGAGCGGCGCCGCCGGTGCTGGGATGGACGGCCGCTACCGGTTCTATCGATCCCCAGGCCTTGCTGCTGTTTTTGATCATCTTTGCCTGGACGCCGCCGCATTTTTGGTCGCTGGCGATCTATCGCTGGCGCGAGTACGCCAGCGCGCGAGTGCCCATGCTGCCGGTTACGCATGGGTTGGGTTTTACACGCCTGCAGATCCTGCTTTATACGATCATCCTGTTTATCGCGTCTGTGTTGCCGTTCGTTACCTATATGAGCGGTACTGTCTATCTGATGGGCGCAGTGCCTTTGAGCAGCTGGTTTCTATGCTACGCCATCCGCATGCAAAGGGACCATTCCGAGCGGCTGGCGATCAGGACTTTTCGCTATTCGATAGTCTACTTGGCGGGGATCTTCCTGTTCCTTTTTATCGACCATTATGTTGTGCCGATGGCGCTAGAGTTTCCGGTGGGATAGCGTCCGGGGCGACCCATTCATCTCGCATTTGAACCCCTTGACTTACAAGTCGAGGGTCGTTCAATTCAGTCCAGACGCATCGATTTAAGCTCGTCGATTTCCCCAGCCACTGTGCTGTTCACGTCCTGAATTTTCGCGGGGTCTCGCCTCGTTGACTTTGATATTTTGGCCATGCACCTCTTTCTTGTCGAGGGCGAGCATGGCCTCCTTGGCCCCATTGTTGTTCATCATAACAAAGCCAAAACCGCGGGATTCCCCGGAGTATCGGTCCGTGATGAGGTCAACTGACTCGACTTCGCCGTACTGCGTGAACAGGTTACGGATCTCCTCTTGCGTGGTACGGGGAGAGAGATTTCCAACATAGATCTTCGTGGACATTGCTATAGCTCCATGCCGCTTCAGTAGCGGACGTAATGTTCGTAAAAGTCGCTCTGGCTATCGCTTAGTCAGAGAGATTGCTATCCATGTTTCGCTCCAGTTGGAGCGCCGGGTATTGGGCGAAAACTTCAGGAAGGAAGCGGCGAATGAAAGCACGCTCGATTCGGGAGGGAAATCACCAAACGCCTGAGCTGAAAACACAGAGACATGCACCATAGCACGTTGGAATTACTTATTCCAGTTCTGTTTCTTTGAGTCGGTTGGGTGCGGGCTGGTGGATAATGACATCACGACAAATGGAATCGGCCAACATGGCCTCTACCGCCCGGTCGAAGTCCAAAAACATGAGATGATCTAATCACGCGAAACATTGCCGTTTCCCCAAGAGGTAGCCGAGTCCGAAATCAAGGCGCTTGGGTGCGCAGATCTAGCGTGCAAGGATACTCGGGATGGGTCTCTTCCACCGGCACCGGCATTTGCCCTTGGCTATGGCCATGGGCGAAGAAACGCGCGGTACGGCGCGCTTCTGCTTCCGCCGCATTGACCGGGAAGGTGTCGTAGTGGCGCCCACCGGAATGGGCGACGTGATAGGTGCAGCCTCCTATGGAACGCTCCGCCGCCATGTCAACGAGGTCAAAGGTGAGCGGACTGTGTGCGGGAACCAGCGGGTGCAGCCCGGACGGGGGTTGCCAAGCCTTATAACGCACGCCCGCGACCAACTGCCCGGCTACTCCGGTGAGCCTGAGGGGGATCCTTCGGCCGTTGCAGGCCACACAATAGTGTTCGGGGTTCAGACCCGTCACCATGACTTGTAGCCGCTCCACCGAGGAGTCAACATAACGCGCCGTGCCGCCCGTGCGCATTTCCTCGCCCAAGACATGCCAGGGTTCTATGGCCATGCGCAGCTCCAGCTCCATTCCACGCACCACGATCTGTCCCAGGCGTGGGAAGCGGAACTCCAAGAAGGGCAAATACCAGTCGAGCTGGAAGGGGTAACCCGCTACCCGAAGCTCCGCCACCACGTCCTCGAAATCAAGCCATAGGAAGTGTGGCAAGGCATAACGGTCATGCAGGGCTGTACCCCAGCGGGCCGGCCGACGCCGATAGGGCGCGCACCAGAAGTGCGCGACTAACGCGCGCAGCAACAGCATCTGGACACAACTCATGCGCCCGTGGGGGGGCATTTCGAAGCCGCGGAACTCCACCAGCCCGCGCCGCCCGCCGGGGCCATCGGGAGAATAGAGCTTATCGATGCAAAACTCGGTGCGATGGGTATTTCCAGTCACGTCGATTAGGACATTGCGCAGCAAGCGGTCCACTACCCAGGGCTGCGGGATCTCACCTTGTGGTATCTGTTGAAAGGCGATCTCGAGCTCGTGCAAGCTGTCGTCGCGCGCCTCATCTACGCGCGGCGCCTGGCTGGTCGGCCCCACGAAGAGCCCGGAAAACAGGTAAGAAAGACTGGGATGATGCTGCCAGTAGGTGAGCAAACCCTGCAGTAGGTCGGGACGGCGCAGAAACGGGCTTTCCGCTGCAGTCGGCCCGCCCAATACCACGTGATTGCCGCCACCGGTGCCGACATGGCGGCCGTCGAGGTTAAACTTCTCCGTGCCTAGCCGGACGGCGCGGGCCTCTTGGTACAGGCTCGTAGTGATGTCCACCACCTCGCCCCACCCGCTCGCAGGGTGAACATTGACCTCGATGACCCCTGGGTCGGGTGTGATCATGAAGTGCCTCAAGCGCGGATCGGGCGGTGGGGGATAGCCCTCGACGATCAGCGGCAGCTTCAGCTCTGCGGCGGTCGCTTCTACCGCAGCGGTCAGATAGAGATAGGCTTCTGTGGCCTCTAACGGGGGCAGGAATACATGCAGCCGGCCCGCGCGCGGTTCGACGCACAAGGCGGTGCGCACATAATAGTCTCGGGCGGGATCACCAGCCGCTTTGTGGGCAGGCTGAACGGGACCATAGCTCGGTAGCTTGGGGGTGAGGGCGCGCGCAAGGCCTTCCTGCCGCTCGCGGAAAGGCGGTTGCCGCAGCGGTAGCGGTGGGCGTGGCGCAAAAGGGTCACGCTCTATGGCGACGTCACGTTCCAGCAACGGCGTCCAGGGTAGGGACTCCAGGGGCAGCCGAAAACCCATCGGCGAGTCTCCGGGAATGAGGTAAAGCCGCTCCCGGTGCAGCGGCCAAGCGCTGGTTTGCCATCCGTCGGCGCCGAGATCGTCAAGCCAGCGGATCGGAAGCACGTAGCCGGTTGCCTGCTCCAGTCCGCGGTCGAGCAGCCGGGCCAAGCGTTTGCGCTCTAGTGGATCGGTTAGATTGCTGTTGAATGGGTCCTCGTTCAGGGGCAGTTTGGCCTCGCGCCAGAGGTAGTAGTAGGGGTCCTCGAAACCCGGCATGACCATCTTGGTGTCCAACCGAAGTCGTTCGGTCAATGCGGAAATGAAGCGTTCGGCGTGTGGCAAGTCGTGGCCGTATTGGCGTGCTTCATCGGCGATAAGCTTAGGATCGTTCCACACCGGCTCTCCGTCCATTCGCCAGAAGCAGGCCAGGGCCCACCGCGGCAGAGGCTCCCCCGGATACCACTTGGCCTGGCCGAAATGCAGCAAACCACCCGGAGCAAAGCGTGCCTGCAGGCGTCGGCACAGGGAAGCGGCCAGTTCGCGTTTGTGCTCGCCTAGGGCCTCGGTGTTCCACTCTGCACCGTCCATGTCGTCTATGGAAACGAAGGTGGGCTCGCCCCCCATGGTCAGTCGGCAATCGTGGCGCTTCAGATCGGCATCCACGGCCTCGCCGAGGGCGACGATGGCTTGCCACTGGGTGTCTGTATACGGTTTGGTAACCCGCGCGTCCTCCGGCAGCCTCTGCACCCGATTGTGGTAAGAAAATTGGCTCTCGCAAGCTTCAGTGATCCCTGTTAGGGGCGCGGCGCTGGCCGGTTCCGGAGTACAGGCAAGCGGAATATGGCCCTCTCCGGCGAACAGTCCAGAGGTAGGATCGAGCCCTAGCCAGCCCGCGCCAGGCACGAAGACTTCCGCCCAAGCGTGCAAATCGGTGAAATCCTCGGATGGTCCGGGCGGACCGTCGATCGGTTTCTGATCCGGGGTTAACTGCACCAGGTAACCGGAGACGAAGCGGGCGGCGAGACCCAGATGCCGAAGGATGTCTACCAGCAGCCAGCCGGAGTCGCGGCACGAGCCACTGGCACGGGCAAGCGTTTCCTCGCTGCTCTGCACGCCCGGCTCGAAACGTATAAGATATTCGATGTCACGTTGTAAGCGGCGGTTGAGATCCACCAGAAAGTCTACGGTCGGCTGGGATTCGCGCGGCACCTTCACGAGCCAGTCCTTAAGCCACGGACCGGCCTCCGCGCTATGCAGATAAGGTTCAAGCTGGCGGGCGAGCTCCGGTGGGTACTGAAACGGGAAACGGCGATACCCCTCATCCAGAAAGAAGTCCAAGGGATTGATGACGGTCATGTCGGCGATGACATCGACATCGAGGGTGAGTTGGCGCGCGCGCTCAGGGAAGACCAAGCGCGCCAGATAGTTTCCGAAGGGATCCTGCTGCCAGTTGATAAAGTGTTTGCTAGGCTCGACCTTCAAGGAGTAGGACAGCACCGCGGTGCGTGAATGCGGTGCCGGTCGGAGCCGGACTACCTGCGGGGAGAGATGAACCAAGCGATCATAGCGGTATTCGGTGTGGTGATGAATGGCGACTTTGATGGACATTGACAGACGGCTCCCATGTTATGTTCGCGAGGCGTGGTTCGCACCGCTAGGGTATATCCTGCACCAGAAAGGAGCCGCAAGCCCCCCCCGTAGCCCGCATGGCGCTAAGGATCATCGTGGGTGATAGGGATCGCGGCAAAAGCGGTACCCACTGAGCGCTGGGCAAAGGTTAACCGAATTCGATCGACTTATCACTGGGCGCCCGGCATGAAAGCGTTCTATTGTACCTGCGGCTGGCGCGTATTTTTCGAGAATACCCAGTGTCTAGGTTGTGGCCGCCGGCTGGGCTTCGATCCTGGGCGCGGATCTGTTGTGGCCCTGGACGCGGCGGAGGGAGATGTTTACCCGAGCGCCTCAGTCGTCCGGCCACGGCGCTATCGCCTGTGCCGCAACTACCGGGATCACCAAATATGCAACTGGTTGGTGGCGGCCGATGCAGCACACGATTACTGTCTGGCCTGCGGGCTCAATGAAGTCATTCCTAGCCTTGCGCAGGCAAAGAATTACCTCTGGTGGCGCAACATGGAAGCGGCCAAGCGGCGCCTGCTGTACACCCTACTTAAGTTGGACCTCCCGGTGGTGAGTAAGCAGGACGACCCACGAAATGGCCTTGCGTTCGCCTTCTTGCAGGATCGCCGTCATAACCCAGCGGTGGAGCACGAGATGGTGCTTACTGGCCATAACGATGGCCTGATTACGGTGAATGTGATGGAGGCCGATGATGCCGCCCGCGAGTCGCAGCGTATCGACCTAAACGAATCCTACCGCACCCTGCTCGGACACTTCAGGCACGAGAGCGGCCATTATTACTGGGAGCGAGTGGTCAAAGGAAACGGTTTGTTAGACGAATTTCGGGGCCTGTTCGGCGATGAACGCGAACACTACGCAAGCTCCCTGCGCTGTTACTACGTGCAAGCTGGGAACGACGGCTGGCCTGCGGATTACATCAGCGCCTACGCGCGAGCCCACCCCTGGGAGGACTGGGCTGAGACCTGGGCCCATTACCTGCACATGGTGGACGGGCTGGAGACAGCGTGCGTGTTTTCTATCACCAAGGTGGGACCGGACAAGGATAAATTCCAACAATGCCTGACCGAATGGGCGGGCCTTATGGTGATGCTTAACGAGCTCAACCGCAGCGTCGGCCAGTACGACGCCTACCCCTTTTTTCTCTCCGAGCGCATCGCCAACAAGCTGCATTTTGTCCACCGGACCATCCATGCGGCGCAAAGGACGCGAGGTTTTCCTGTGGGACCTCAGGATGTTTGAGAGCGATCGCTCGTTGA
>JBOIEE010000098.1:0-2103 GCA_050740975.1 Gammaproteobacteria bacterium
GAAACCTAAGCAACCGAAAAAGGCTGCCGTTCCAGCGTCGCCTCTTGGCGTGACTTCGGCGAAAAAGCCCGCTGCTCCCGTGCCCGGAAAAAAGAAATAGCGGGCGCGAGGCAAATTCAAGGATCGAGCGAGAGACTAGATATAAGAAGCGCACCTGCACGGGTAGTGGATAATCATCAGTTATCCATTCCCGGAAACATCTCAATTACGATCGGAAGTGCAGCTGCCTAAGGCCAATTTCACCCAGACCTGTGGCCATTGTGGCTGCGTGTTCCGCGTCGAGGTTGAACTGCCAAAGTTTAATAACGACATGCAGGAATACTGCTGCCCGGAATGCCGTCACCACACCTGTATAGCGAAGACATCTACCCCTCCCAGAGTGACTGTCATCTCAAAATGAGCTGACCGTAAGGTGTAGCTAGCGTATATATGGACTCCACCCGGTTTGCAAGGTGAGGATCGATGATGCTGTGGGTAAGGCACGAGCCAGGTGATCGTTGCACGATGGTTGAAACAGGTGCAACCCAGCGCACCCGCATATCCGCGTTAGTCGAGGGCTTTCGCTTGACGACGGCGGCGGGACAGAGGCTTGCCGCTTCCGCGAATCCGCAGGTGCGCCATCACTAGGCTGCCACCTGCCCACCCACGGCGATGCGTACCACCGCGTCTGGGTATCTGGCGCGCGCCTCGGGAAACTGGGCTGGATGAAGGCAGGCCGCCAGGATTTCTAAGGAGTCGACGATACGCGGACCGGGTCGGCTGAAATAGGCGGACCCATCGACGACATAGACCCGGCTGGTTCGAACCGCGGGCAATCCCTCCCACCCGGCTGCGCGTTGCAAGCAAGGCAAATCATCTAAAGTGCGTGTGCATCCACAGCACGCGATTACCAGGACTTCTGGCTGCGCCTCGCGCACACTCTCCCAGAGGATGCGTCTTGAGGCTTCCCCCTTTTTACCGAGGATCTCCTCGCCCCCGGCCATCTCCACGAGCTCCGGTCCCCAATGCCCGCTGCAGAATGGCGGGTCTATCCACTCCATCCAAGTTTACCACCTGCGGTGGCTCGGGCAGTGACCGGGCGAACCCTGCGACCGAACCATATCCAACCGCGCAGACATCACAGAGGCGTTGGGTCACGATGACCTCCGGGCGCAACCCGCGTAGCAGTGCCTCGTTGAGTGTATAGAGGGAACCTGTCGCGGCGAGCGTCTCGCGTACCCAGCGGGGTCTACCTCAGCGCTCGGCAAGCCCGCCTGGTGGATGGCACAATGCGTCACCCGTGGTTTCTCGTTCGCAGCCGCCGGATAGTCACACTCGTGCGATACGCCGACGAGGGAATCCATCAAGCCCAGGGCGCCCACGATCTCGGTAGCAGCAGGTAAGAGCGACACAATGCGCATCGGACGAATCGCCTAGTCCTTTTTCATTTCAGTTCGATAACGCGATGGGTTGCTCGTTCATGGCAGCAATTTGTTCGCGCAACTCGAGGATGCGATCCTGCCAGTAACGCTGGGTATTGAACCACGGAAATGCGGCAGGAAAGGCTGGGTCTTCCCAACGCCGGGCGATCCAGGCGGAGTAATGGATCAAGCGCAATGTTCGCAACGGCTCTAGGAGATGCAGCTCGCGGCGATCAAACTCGAAGAAATCCTCATAGCCGCTCAGCACGGCGCTCAACTGCCGCGTCATCGCAAGCGGCTCTCCGGAGAGTAACATCCACAGATCCTGCATCGCAGGGCCCATGCGACTATCGTCGAAATCGACGAAATGCGGTCCCCCCTCGGTCCAAAGCACGTTACCGGCGTAGCAGTCACCATGTAGCCGAAGTGCCCTAATTTCGCCCGCGCGGTTAAAGCAATGCCGCACACCGTCTAGCGCTTGAGCGACCACGGTCCGATAGGCGCTCACGAGATCCGCCGGGATAAAGTCGTGTGCAAGCAGGAACTCGCTCGGCTCGTCACCAAAGCTGACAATGCTCAATGCCGGTCGTGCGACGAACGGCCGTAACGTGCCGACCGCGTGAATTCGGCCGATGAAGCGCCCCATCCAGGCCAGGGTGTTGCGATCATCGAGCTCCGGTGAACGGCCGCCTTGGCGAGGATA
>JBOIEE010000099.1:0-7285 GCA_050740975.1 Gammaproteobacteria bacterium
TTGCACGAGGCCCATGTGCTGGCACGCCAATCCCGATGAGGAAACCACCGACTGGAGAGCCGTGTGCGGGAAAACCGCTCGCACGGTTCGGAGGGCGGGGAGACGCGAGTCTTCCCGACCCCTATCGAGCACCGCCGGAAAGCCAGGGCCAGGGAATGGCCCTGTCTGGCGCGCCGAGGATGCAACGCGAGATCCCGAGCGCAGCAGATTTTTTCACAAGCTCTCAGTCGTGTGGGTGGAAAATGGCGGGTAGCGGCGCAGTCGCCGATCCGCTAACTTTGGGATGAATTACTGCAGCAACTGCGGCGAGGCCGTGGTGAAGAAAGTGCCGGAGGGCGACAATCAGCCGCGCTTTGTTTGCGAACGCTGCCAAGCGATCCATTATCAGAATCCTAAAATCGTCACCGGATGCCTCCCTGTCTGGGGGGACTCCGTCTTGCTCTGCCGCCGGGCCATAGAACCCCGATATGGGCTGTGGACTTTGCCGGCCGGGTTCATGGAAAATGACGAAACCGTCTTGGAGGCAGCGTTACGGGAGACCCATGAGGAAGCGCGTGCGCGGGTGGATATCATCGATTTGTATGCACTTTTCAATCTGCCCCATGTTAACCAGGTGTATATGATGTTCCGCGCCGAGCTGCTTGACTTGAATTACTCGGCCGGAGCAGAGACGCTCGATGTGCGCCTGTTTAGGCGCGAGGAAATCCCGTGGGAGCAGATTGCGTTTCGTACCATCGACCAGACGCTCAAGTTTTACTTCCTCGACCGCGAGGCCGGCGCATTCCGTTTTCACATGGGCGACATCGTTCGCGACCGCGATCGAACCGAGTTCGTGCAGCGGCGGTAGGGCCTCCTGGGGCCCGTGCTCTGAAGATCTTGTGGAAAAATCTGCCGCGCTCGGGATCTCGCGTTCCGGCGCCTGGCAGGCCGAGGCACAGAGACCAGGGAGCGCGGGTTTGGAGGTCAGGTGCAGATTAGTTAAGTAGGCATTACGCTATGCTTACTCAACATGACAGCTTACCGGTTTACCGAATACTTTGAGCATGAGGTTCTCCGAAAGCGCTCATATTTGAACAAGGAACGGTGCATTCGAGTTGTTGACGATCCGGTTCGCTCGCAGCCCCAAGAGCACAACCGATACAGATTCTGGGCCGTTTGCTCCGAACTTGGCGGCCGCTACTTGCGCGTCGTTACGCTGGAGGATAAGGTTACCATCCATAATGCTTTCCCGGACAGAGGGTTCAAGCCATGAAGCTTAATTACTATGCCGCGACGGATTCCCTGTACATCGACCTCTCGGAGCAGCCAAGCGTCGAGAGCCGCGAAATCTCTGAAGGGGTTGTGGTGGACTACGACGCTAACGGAAACCTTGTAGGCATCGACATCGACAACGCGAGCAAGAGGGTCCAGCTTCAACAGTTGGTCCTGAACAAGCTGCCTTCCAAGGTACAGACCGTTGCCGCTTAACCATGCGCTCCACCGGACGGGCCAGGACGGCCGCATACCGATAGAGTGTGCACACAACAAGATCTGACCCCGATGGCCTTCTGACCCCGATTTGGCGTTCTCTGAAGAGTGGACCCTAAGCTTCGCTTGCTCGATGCGAGCGGTACACTATTCAGCGGTAAAATGCATCTTCTTTTAATACCAAGGCGTAGAAGCCGGTGAGATCTAAAAAACCCCAGAGATCTGAGATCTATTATCGGCAAACGGCGACCAAACGTAAGTGCTATCGAGAGGGGTCCCGAACTAGATTTCAAATCCGACGCAAAGCAAAGGCGTCATTTGGGAGGTCGACTTCAAGTTAGCCATTTAAGGAGCGCACATGCGTGTACACTATTTACAGCACGTTCCGTTTGAAAGGCTTGGTAGCATCGCACCTTGGCTTGAAGCAGCTGGGTGCGAGATAACAAATACCCGGTTCTTTGAATCAGCGGAGTTGCCGGATCCCAAGATGATAGACCTGCTCGTTGTTATGGGCGGGCCGATGAGTGTAAATGATGAACATGAGTTCCCCTGGCTTGTTCCTGAGAAACAGTTCATTCGTGACGCCATCAACTCAGGAAAGCCGGTCTTGGGTATTTGTCTCGGCGCGCAGCTTATTGCCAGTGCGATGGGCGCTAGTGTTTATCGCAATCGCGTGAAGGAGATCGGGTGGTTTCAAATCCATGGGGTTTCATCTAACGACAGTTCCATTTTTAGCTTCCCGCCGGCAGAGAACGTGTTCCATTGGCACGGTGAGACATTTGACTTGCCATCCGGAGCAATCCGCCTTGCGAGAAGCGACGGATGTGAAAACCAGGCGTTTCAACTCGGCAAGTCGGTTATCGGGTTGCAGTTCCACCTTGAAACCACACCAGAATCGGCGCAAGAAATTATCTCCAATTGTCGCGATGAATTGGTTCCATCGAAGTATAGACAGACGGAGGAAGAAATCCTGTCAGCTAAGCGTGAGAGTTACAAATCAATAAATCAGCAGATGGGTAATGTCCTCTCTTTCCTGCTACGGGCTAACAATCGCGTCAACACGGACGCCAAAAAGCTGCGCCGCTTCGCTCTGCACCTTTTTGGAGCCGGTTACGCGAAGCGTTGAGGCTGTAGAAAAACCCGGTTTGCGAATTTCTCGAAAATGACCGCGAAAAATCGACCTCACCAGAAGCCCTACATTCAACGATTGGCACCTCGGGATGGGTCGAAGCGCCCCCGAGAATCGGGTGCCCGACCGTCAGAAGGGGTTTTTCTACAGCCTCGTTAGGCCCCAGGAGAACGTAGGTGGACACAGCTGTCGGCAATCGGCTCATTGAACTCCGAGCACGGATCGTCGACGGGTTCGATGCGGGTAATTGGGAAGAGGTCGGGCTCCTGACGGGTGCGACGGAGGTGATCACGCGTCATTCTCGCCTGCTGCGTAGTCTCTCCTGGGGTGACGAAGACTACGCTGGAAACGTCTTGACGGTGCTGCGTTCGATCGTTGAACGGGATCCCCGAACCCTTCCGATAATCGAGGCGTATCTGGACCAACACTTTCCGACGAAGTCGACCTACGTCTCGGCAAAGCCGTCGGAACGACGCATCACATTCGCCCCCTACGTGTTCCAGGTGCCCGACGGATACGTCGAGCTGGACTTGGTGGCCGTAATGATGCCGTTCTCGATGGAGTTCACCAGAGTCTACGAGGCTATCAAGCGAGCAACATCAGAATGCAGCCTTCGTTGCCTTCGAGCGGACGATATCTGGGAAGACACCACGATCGTCCAGGACATCTTCAGCCTCATTTTTCGCGCGCAAGTCGTGGTCGTTGACTTCACCGGGAAGAACCCGAATGTCATGTACGAGACCGGGATCGCACACACGCTGGGCAAACATGTCGTTCCGATTTCTCAGAGCCTTGAGGACGTGCCGTTCGACATGCGGCATCACCGAGTGCTCAAATACCTCCCGAACGCGGAGGGCCTGGCCAGGCTCTCCTCCGACTTGTCGACCAAGCTCCGGCAAGTCAGCGTTGGCACCCCAGCAGCACCTGCTCCGCAGGTAGGGGAAGATGATGACATACCATTCTGAAAATCGGGTGCCTAACAACGGCATGCAGCGGACGGCGCTACGCACCGCCGGTGATGCCGACCGTTATGCCGCTAAGGTAAAGATGCCAGATGAACCCTGAACCGACGACAGAACAACCATAGGGTCAGATCTTGTTTTATGCATTGCTCTGCAGTAGCCTACACTCATGGCCAGAGCCCTTCGCATCGAGTTTCCCGGCGCGCTGCACCACCTCACGGCCCGGGGCGGGAGTGATCACTTTCGATGCGTGCGCGTCGTTGGTCCGATAGCTCGACCACCGATAGTGCCGCGGGTGTTTCACCATCTCTGCCCGTACCGGATTCCTCTCGATATCCCGATAGCAGGCCAGCACATACTGCTCAAAGGCCGATGCGGTCCCCCTGGTCCAGAATCGCTTCCAACGCGGACCATTCGGTGATCGGTGGTCCGCATTGATGACCCCGGCAAACGTAGGCCACGGTTGCCGCAGCAGGCTTTTTTTCGCGCAGCGCCGGCGGCAGCTCTTGAGCGGAATTGGGGATCGCCAATACCGTGCGCCGCGGTGCGTAATGCTGCATACAGCGCGCTCGCCATGCCTCGATTGCTTCGGAATTCCCTCGGACCACTATTATCTCCGGAGGCAATAGATACTCTTCGAGGGCCAGCAACATCGCGTTATACGCGGAGGGGTATTGCTCGATGGCGCTCCACGCGGACTGAAGGGTGCGCAGCGCCGCATCCAAAAACTTCGTCTCGCCCAAGAGATAACCCAGACGTGTAAGTACATGGGCTGCGATCCCGGCCCCCGCAGGCACCGCATCGTCCTGCAAGGGCTTGGTGCGCTGGATCAACGGCTCGTGATCATGCGCGGTGAAGTAAAAGCCGCCCGTGTGCGTATCTTCAAAACGCTGCAGCAGGGCATGCGCGAGCTCGACGGCAAACTCCAAATCACCCTGCCGCCAGCGCGCCTGCAGCAAGGCCAGCACGGCGTCGATCAGAAACGCGTGATCGTCTAGGTAGGCGTTCAGGTGTGCTTTCCCGTCTTTGGAGGTGGCGAGCAAGCGACCCTCCCGCCACATCGTAGCGTGGATGAAATCCAGCGCCCGCTCCGCGGAGCGGAGGTAATCCTCCCGCTGTAACACCTGGCCGGCCACAGCCATGCCCTTGATCATCAGCGCGTTCCACGAGCTGAGCGCTTTCTCGTCGCGCCCGGGCCAAACGCGCGCGTTGCGCACCGACAGCAGCCGACGCCGAGTGTCATTCAGACTTTGCCTTAACGTCTCTTCTTTCAGGCCCGTGGCTTTAGCCAACTCCGGCATATCGGCACCGATCCGTAAGTGCCATTTGCCTTCGAAATTGGCGGGCTTATCGAGGCCGTAGCGTTGGGCAAATAGCGCATAGTGGCCTTCGTCCAGCACCGTCGCAAGCTCATCGCGGGTCCAGACGTAGAACTTGCCTTCCTCCCCTTCGGAATCCGCGTCCAGGCTGGAGTAATACCCTCCCTCGGGCGATTGCATGTCGCGTATCACCCAGTCCGCGGTCTCCGTGGCCACGGCGCGATAGGCAGGATCGCCGCTCACCTGCCAGGCCGCACAATACAAGGGCAAGAGCAGCGCGTTGTCGTAGAGCATTTTCTCGAAATGGGGGATCATCCAATAGGCATCTACCGAATAGCGGCAAAACCCGCCCCCTAAGTGATCGTAAATCCCGCCCGCCGCCATGCGCTCTAGGGTAAACAAGGCCATGTGTAAGGACTCCCGATCCGGCGACCCGTTGTCGGCACTCGCAGCATAGTGGCGAAACAGCCGCTCCAGGGTCGGAGGGTGGGGAAACTTGGGCGCACCGCTGAAACCCCCATACCTTGGCTCATAGCTTTCACCGATCTGCTGCCGGGCCAGCAACAGCGGGCTAGAGCTTATTTGTTGGTGCGGCCCCGCAGGGGATGCATCTTGTCTCGCTAGCTGTTGCAACGCCTCGTGCACAGCTATGCCGTGCTCTCGCACGCCCTGCGGATCAGAGTGGTAGGCTTCGGAGATATGGCGCAACAGATCCTTGAACCCCGGCAAACCATAGTGCGATTCGCGCGGGAAATACGTGCCGCCGAAAAACGGCGTTTGATCGTGCGGCGATAAAAACATGGTCAGCGGCCAGCCACCGCTGCGCTGGGTAATTAAATGCTGGGCCGTTTGGTAGATCTTGTCCAGATCGGGTCGTTCCTCGCGGTCGACCTTAATGTTGATAAACTGTTCGTTCATCAGTGCCGCAGTTTCTGCGTCTTCGAACGACTCGTGGGCCATCACGTGACACCAATGGCAAGCCGAGTAGCCGATAGAGAGCAGAATAGGCTTGTCTTCAAGCTCTGCGCGCTCCAATGCTTCTGGACCCCAGGGATACCACGCGACCGGGTTATGTGCGTGTTGCAGCAGATAAGGGCTGGTCTCGTTGGCGAGGGCGTTTGGTTTCATGGATGTTGCGCGATCTTGGAGTAGAGATGTTAGTTTAACCTGAGCTCGCCCGCTGCGTAAGCGGATCGCGGCCTGGTATTTTTGCGGGTTAACGCTAACATACGCCCCCAGCATGATCCCGTATCCAGACATCGACCCCATTGCGGTCCAAATAGGCCCGCTGGCGATCCGCTGGTATGGCCTGGCGTATGTTGCCGGGATCGGTCTGGTGTGGGGGTTGCTGCGCGGGCGTGCGCAGCGCTCGGATTCGGGCTGGAGCGTCGAGCAGGTGGATGATCTAATCTTCTACGTCGCCCTGGGCGTCGTGCTGGGTGGGCGACTCGGCCACGTGGTGTTTTACGATCTGCCCTACTACCTGCAGGAGCCGCTGGAAATATTCAAGGTCTGGCGCGGCGGGATGTCTTTCCACGGGGGCTTGCTGGGGTTGTTCGCGGGTACCTGGCTGTTTGCGCGCAAATGGGGCAAGCGCTTTTGGGTAGCGGCGGATTTCCTCTCTTCGGCAGGTCCCATCAGTCTGTTTTTAGGCCGTATGGCGAATTTCGTCAACGGGGAATTGTGGGGAACGGCGACCGAGCTGCCGTGGGGGATGGTATTCCCTGACCCCCGAGCAGGCGGGATCGCACGCCATCCCTCGCAGCTGTACGAGGCCTTTCTGGAAGGGATGGTGCTGTTTGTAGCGCTGTGGATCTACTCCCGCCGGCCGCGGTCCGCGGGCTCGGTCACCGGCTGGTTCCTGTTGGGCTATGGCGTGTTCCGTTTCGCCGTGGAATTCGTGCGTGAGCCCGACCAGCCCTTAGGGTACCTGGCTTTAGGCTGGCTGACCATGGGCCAAGCCCTGAGTCTTCCGATGATAGTGGCCGGCGCCTGCTTGCTGGTCTGGTCTCAGCGTAAAAAGGCGTTGTGAAACAGTACCTGGACTTGCTGAGACACGTCCTGGAATACGGCGTGCAAAAGGCGGATCGGACCGGAACCGGGACCCTGAGCGTATTCGGCTATCAGATGCGCTTTGATCTCGCCGCAGGCTTCCCGGCGGTTACCACTAAGCGCCTGCATATAAAATCCGTCATTCACGAGCTGCTCTGGTTTCTGCGCGGCGAGACCAATGTGCGCTCGCTGCAACAGGCGGGCGTCACCATCTGGGATGAGTGGGCCGATAGTGCGGGTGAGTTAGGACCGGTCTACGGCGACCAGTGGCGGAGTTGGGGTACGGCCGACGGCAGGAGTATTGACCAAATCGTCGAGCTGCTGGAGCGCATCCAGCGCGATCCCGATTCCCGCCG
>JBOIEE010000100.1:0-10194 GCA_050740975.1 Gammaproteobacteria bacterium
AGATAGCATGCCACGCCCTCAACCTTAGGATCGTCGAAAGCATCGACCACGATCTTGTGGTCGGGACTGAGCAGCTTGAATTTGGTATCGACGCTGCCGATCTCGTCGGCTTTTAGACTGCCGATCCCGAAACCAATGCAAGACAGAAAAAAGATCAATATTTTCATTGTAAGCTACCCTTGCTGGGTCTGGACGCGTTCATATTATCACGCCGGCCGTTCAGAAAAGCTGTTCATGGCGATACACGGATGGGCCGCACCGCTTTTCGCACCGTGCCTTTTCTTAATTCGAGCCGTTCCGCCACCTCTCACACTGGAGCCTTTATCGAGGAGGTGTTGAGCTTGTGCGACGACTCTTCTCATTTCCCGGCCACGGTCATATTTTCGATCAGCAGCGAGCCGGTCCGTATATTGGCGTTGGTGTCCACATCGTTGCCAACGGCCAGGATCTTCAGAAACATGTCTTTGAGGTTGGAGGCAATCGTGATCTCTTCGATCGGGAACTGAATCTCGCCGTTCTCCACCCAGTAGCCGCTGGCGCCGCGCGAATAGTCTCCGGTGACGCTATTGACCCCGAAGCCCATCAGTTCCGTAACCAAAAATCCTTGCTCCATCTGCCGAGTCAGCGCCTCGAGGTCCGAGCCACCCGGATCGATCGTTAAATTTCGCACGCCACCTGCATTGCCCGTGGTCTGCATCCCGAGCTTGCGCGCTGAGTATCCGCTCAGTACATAGCTATGCAACACGCCTTCGCGAATGATATCGCGGGCTTGAGTGGCGACTCCATCGCCGTCAAACGGCGCACTACCCAGAGCTCGGGGGAGGTGTGGCTGCTCGTGAATTCGCAGATGTTTTGGAAAAACGTGTTTGCCCAGATGATCTACCAGGAAGGAAGCCTTGCGATATAAAGCGGTGCCCGAGATCGCGGCTATGAAGTGCCCGAACACGCTGCGCGCGATGCGCGCCTCAAACAACACGGACGCTTTACGGGTGACGATCTTACGAGCGCCCAGACGAGCCAAAACACGCCGCGCGGCTTTAATTCCTATCTCGGCCGGGTCTTCCAGCCCCGCGGGATGGCAGGAGGCACTGTGCCAATGGTCGCGTTGCATGCCCTGGTCGTCTTGGGCGATCACCGCGCAGCCGATGCTCCCATAGCTGCGGCGCCAGCTGCCGCTGAACCCGTGGCTGTTGCCATAGGCATGGGTCCCGCTGAAGCGGCTTACGGTGGCGCCCTCGGAATTGCGTATGCGCGGGTCATGCGCGCGGGCGGCGTCCTCGCATTCTTGCGCGATCTCTGTTGCACCTTCCGGGGTGAGATCCCAAGGATGAAAAAGGTCCAGATCAGGCACTTCCCGGGCCATCAACTCTGACTCCACCAACCCGGCGAAAACGTCTGCCACGGTGTACCGTGCGATTTCGGCGGCGGCCGTGACGCTGCCGGCGATGGCCTTTGGATCGAGATCGGTGGTGTTGGCAGAGCCCCGGCGCCCGTCGCGGTAAACGGTAATGGACAAGGCCTTTTCCCGTCGGTGCTCGATGCTTTCCACATTCCCCATACGCACCGTGGCGGTGAGACCGGATCCGGCGCTCACGGCCGCCTCCGCCGCGGACACCCCTTGCCGCCGGGCCTCCTCCAGGGCCTGCGATATGGCCTGCAACGCCTGTTGTTCCTCGTCCCGCATGGAGCCGCTTAGGAATTCGTTGTTTGCATTCTAAACGATTTGCTTGGTTTCCGCTGGATCGACATCCCTTGTGAAGTGCAAGCCGCCTCTATCGTCGATACAATTCGGGCATGGATGTCACGTACTTACTCCAGCCGCTCAACGAAGCACAGCGCGACGCGGTAGCGGCAGAGGCCGGGAACATTTTGGTATTGGCGGGCGCGGGCAGCGGTAAGACGCGGGTGTTGGTGCATCGGGTAGCCTGGTATATCTACACCGGGCAAGCGCGGCCTCATGAGATCCTGGCGGTCACGTTTACCAACAAGGCAGCCAATGAGATGCGCGCCCGCATCGAAGAGCTGCTGCGCCAGCCCGCTGGCGGCATGTGGGTGGGCACCTTCCATGCGCTCGCACATCGCCTGCTGCGGGTGCACTTTCAGGACGCTCAACTGCCGCAAAATTTTCAGATCCTCGACGCCGAAGACCAGTACCGCCTGATCCGGCGCACCATGCGCGGGCTGGGCTTGGATGAGGATCGATGGCCGCCGCGCGATGTGCAATGGTTCATCAATGCCCGCAAGGACGAGGGCTTGCGCGCCAAAGACTTGCCCCGCACCCCGGCCGCGGATCCTGAGTTCGCGAGGATCTACCAAAGCTATGAAGAAGCCTGCTCGCGCGCCGGTCTGGTCGATTTCGCCGAGCTGTTGCTCAGGGCCTATGAGTTATGGTTGCGGAACCCGGCCTTGCTGGCCCATTACCGCCAAAGATTCCGCCATCTCTTGGTAGATGAATTCCAGGATACCAACGCCATCCAGTACGCGTGGTTGCGGCTGCTTTCGAGTGAGCACGGAAAGGTGTTCGCCGTGGGCGACGACGACCAATCGATCTACAGTTGGCGCGGGGCGCGGATGCACAATATGCAGCAATTTATTCAGGATTACGCCGCGGCGCGGCTGTTGAGGCTGGAACAGAACTACCGATCCACAGGCAACATCCTGGCCGCTGCCAACGGCTTGATCACCCATAACACGCAACGCTTGGGCAAGGACCTTTGGACAGTACACGGAGAGGGCGAGCCCATCGCCTTGTATTCAGCCTACAACGACTTGGACGAAGCGCGTTTTGTGGTCGGACGCATCCTAGACTGGCACGCGGGCGATCGGCGTTATGATGAAGCGGCGGTGCTATACCGCGTCAGTGCGCAGTCGCGTGTATTTGAAGACGCCCTGCAGCAGCTTGGGGTTCCGTATCGGGTGCATGGGGGATTCCGATTCTATGAACGGGCCGAGATCAAGGATGCCCTGGCTTATTTGCGTCTGGTTGCGTACCGCGATGATGATGCGGCGTTTGAACGCGTGGTCAACACCCCCAGCCGAGGGATCGGTGAACGCACTCTGGAGTCGGTACGCGCGCTGGCTCGCCCCGAGAATTTACCGCTGTGGCAGGCGGCGTGGCGCCTCATCGCCAATCGGCAACTCAATGCCCGGTCCCTCGCGGCCTTGCAGGGCTTTCTGGCGCTCATCGATGAGCTGGAGCACGCGATCGCAGGGCTAGATCTGGGTGAGACCATAGAGCTTGCGATCAAACGCAGCGGCTTGGTAGAGCACTACCGCAAAGATCAATCCGAGCGTGCGCTAGACCGGCTGGACAACCTGCAAGAGCTGGTCACGGCGGGTCGCGAGTTCGTCTGGGACGCAACAGACGGGGAATTATTGGATCCCTTAGCCCAGTTCCTTTCCCACGCCGCCCTAGAGGCCGGAGAAGGGCAAGCCAACGCCCATGAGGACAGCGTCCAGTTAATGACCTTGCACGCAGCTAAGGGTTTAGAATTCCCCGCGGTCTTTCTGGTGGGATTAGAAGAAGAGCTGTTTCCGCACCAACGCAGTAGCAGAAGCCCCGAGCATCTGGAAGAAGAACGCCGACTGTGTTATGTGGGTATGACGCGGGCCAAGGAAAAATTGACCCTGAGCCACGCCGAAGTTCGCCGTCTGCACGGTACCGAGCGCTATCCCCAGGCCTCGCGCTTCATTCGCGAAATACCGGCCCATTTGATCGTCGAGGTTCGCTTAGGAAAACATCCTAACCCCCATAGCCGCATCCACGCGGTTAATGAGCCAGAGGCCGCGAATGGATTGCGGCTAGGCCAGCGCGTACAGCATGCGCGCTTTGGAGAAGGTGTCGTGCTTAAGGTCGAGGGACAAGGGGAACATGCCCGAGTCCAGGTCAACTTTGCGCAGGTTGGCTGTAAATGGCTGGTCGCGGCTTATGCTGGGCTGCGGGCGATCTAACCGCTGAGAGCTTGCGAAAAAAATCTGCTGCGCTCGGGATCTCGCATTCCGGCGGTGCTCGGGATCCTCAGGTATTTCACTATACGCTTCGGTTGCTCGTCCCGTCCTTGGGACTCGCCCCTGCGGGGCTCGCGCGCCGTTTCGCTCCCGGCGAAACGCTCCTGCGCTCCGGCGGAACGCGACCTCCCGTCGCTCGCGACGATTTTTTCGCAAGCTCTGGGGGCACTTCGATCAATTCGGAGCGCCCGCGCTCGCAAGGGACGTTGCGATTCGATAAATTGAAGGGAGGCAATCTATCGTAGTGCCCTTTATTTGCTGTTCGCGATCATGTAATCCACAGCAGCTTTGATGGCGTCATCATCCAAATCGACACGACCGCCCTTAGGGGGCATGATACCGGCCTTGCCTTGAAAACCGTTAATCGAGTGATTGTATAAAGTCTCAACGCCCTGCGCGATGCGCGCCGCCCAGGCATCGGGATCCCCGAATTTTGGCGCGCCCGCAGCCCCCGTCCCGTGGCAAACGTTACATGCTTCATCGTAAGTCTTTTTACCGGGATGGCCGTCAGCTGTCCCCGCGGTGGCCGCGCCGCTACCTTCAGCGGCGACCACGGTTGACGCTTCCGGTACTTTTTCGAACGCTCCCTGTCCTTCCGCGCCATTTGCATCTCCTCCTTCCACAGCGACCTGGCCCACAGGCGCTGTGCGTTCGGCAACTCCGGCATCGCCGGCGATCGCTGTTGCCGCGGGATCCCCTTCGCTACAGCCGGCAAAAAGCGGTAGCAAAAAATACGCAACAAAGGCGGTTACTCGTAAACGGACACTTTGGTTTCTGGCCATATCAATCCCCTTGTTGTGATCTTGTGGTTAGGCAGGCTAGGAAATTATAGCCGCTCAATAGAAACCAAAAAAGGCGTAGACGCCGTCTCATGCCGGAGGTAAGCTTTTGATCGCCTAAAGTGCATCCGCAGAGTCGCCCAGGATGGCTTGTAAACTTAACAAAGCGCCCGTAGCTCAGCTGGATAGAGCGTTGGCCTCCGAAGCCAAAGGTCGTGGGTTCGAATCCCTCCGGGCGTGCCAATTAAATCACTTAAATACAATAACATATATCAGTAATCATCCACCACGACAAACCAGACAAAACCATCATTTGGCACAGTGAGTGTGCCGAAATTGTGCCAAAAATGGCGTTATTGTTGGGGTTCACGGTGGTTCAATTTGGCACACTGAAATTGGCTGTCGCTTTGCCGTTTTTCTTGTGCTTTTCTGGTCAGTGACGGTGCGCTTCGAAGGAGATCTTGTTCCGCAAGCGTTTGGCTTTAGGGCAGCTTCTCATCCTGCGTAGGCGCGCTTGAAGGACAAATCCTCGATCGCTACCGCCGTACGCCGATTCGAGCGTGCTTTGAAGGAGACGCGAGCCTCTGCATGAAGGCTGGGTGCCCGGCGCATCGAATCTTGCGCTTTGTTCTCAATATTGCTACATTTGTAGATGATTTGAGATCATGGCTTCCGTCGCGCACCACCTCCTCGGCCGCACCCGCTCGGCGACACTTGCCGCGTTGTTCCTCCATCCGAACGAAGCACTGCATGTCCGTGAGATCGCTCGCCTGACGGGTGCTTCACCGGGTTCGCTCCATCGAGAGCTTCGCTCGCTGTCCGATCTGGGTCTTCTCAGCCGTCAGGCGATCGGGCGGCAGGTCTTCTATCGAGCCAACCGCGACTGCCCGGTTTTCGACGAGCTCGCGGGTCTATTGCGCAAGACCTCGGGTGTGGCCGACGTAGTGCGGGACGCGCTGGCACCGCTTGCCGAAGCGATCGACGCGGCCTTCGTGTACGGCTCGATGGCCTCCGGAGGAGAAAGCGAGCGGAGCGATGTGGACGTGATGGTATTAGGTCGGGCGCGGTTTGCTGACGTCGTTCGCGCTCTTACGCCTACGCAAGCGACTCTACGCCGCGAGGTCAATGCCGTCGTCATGACCGCCGAGGACTTCGCCCGAAAGCGTCACCAGCGTGACGGTTTCATCGCTTCGGTGCTACGTGAACCCAAGCTGTGGCTGATAGGTAACGACCATGACCTTGCAAAACTTGCTCAGGATCGGCCGGCTTAAACCGCATTCGCCCGCCCCGCAGGAGATCCAGCGACTCCTCGCCGCGGCTGAGCGCCACTTGACCGATGCACGGGTCGCGGCAGTCAGCGATGAAACCCGTTTTGACGCTGCGTACAAGGCGATCATGCAGTCGGCTTTGATCGCCATGATGGCGAGGGGTTTCCGTCCCGCTACGAACGAGCCGGGTCACCACCAAACATTGATCCAATCCCTACCCCTGACCCTGGGCGTCTCCAATGACGTATGGGTGGTCATCGATGCGCTGCGGCGCGAACGCAATGGGCCGACTGTACGGGCGATCCAGTCGAGTCGGACGCCGTAGCAGATTGCTTGTTGCAGCATGCCCAAGCATTGCTCACGAGCTTACGTGCCTGGCTCGCCGAGCACCACCCGACATTGCTCCAACCTAATCAATGAGGCTCCGCCCGACGCCTGACCGCGACTGCAATGTGTTCCTTAAAGGATGCAGCTTCACCCGTCGTTTTTTGGGTACTCGTCCTCGCCGCTCCCCACCGATCTACCGCGGGCGGTCATAGACGCACCCATTATAGACGCCGCAGAAATATACAGTACGAACCACAAGTGCTCACGAGATACCAATGAGCTATTTTTGCCTTGCCGCATGCAGACGATGAGCTCACTGATATAAGGGAGGACTGGCATTTTTGCGCGACTTGTATTAGCCTAAATACCGTCATACCCGTGGCCACTGCGTTCTCAGTGGCGCCCGTTTTTCGGCTTTTTGCAAAAGCCGAACTCGGTGCTGAGTCATCTCAGCCCCTTTAAGCGCCGCGAGGGCCGAAGTACCGGCGCTGGTCGAAAGACTCACAGGCCCCTATGTTGGGGCGCTATGATGTGCCCCCTTGACCTCGAGCGGGAGAGGTACGCCTCGGCCCCGCTCCGATTATCTGTCGTGTCGCCCTGAGCAGCGGCTGGACAGATCCTCTCCGGCACGCCCCGAATTTTTGGGGCGAGGGTTTCGTTCGCCATCGTTTGGTGCAGTGGACCTGTCTCTACGCGCGCCCAAGCGCCGCAGAGACAGGCGCGCTTGACCGCGCGCAGCCCTGCACCAGACGCCGCGATCTGAATACAGCAAGCGAACCTAAATTCGACCCAAATGCCTCTGCGACCAGCGCACGCAAACAATTCCTCGGCTTGGGAGCCACCGTCCGTACCCCCAGCGCATAAAGCGCTATTGGGACGGCATGGGAAGACGTTTTCTGCCACCGGTTCGTTCATCTGCGGTGACGTTGAGTCGTCACCCTTCGTTGCGAAGTACGGAAGAGGGTTAGCGGTCCATGGAAGTTCAGACGACGGGACCGAGGCGGCAGGCCTTTCCCTGCTTAACACTAAACACGCTCGGGGGTAGCGCAACGCGATAGCAACTTTTTATGAGGAGTTGAGATGAACGAACTATTGACCGTGGAGGACCTCGCTGAGCTACTGCATAAATCGCCCCACTCGGTGCGCCATGATGCGACGCGCAATCCGAGCGCGCTGCCACCGATTTGCCGAATGCCGAAGACGCGGCGGCTACTGTGGCGGCGAATAGATGTGGAAGACTGGCTCGCACAGCACGTGACTACCGAAGTGCCGGGACATTCTGGCCCCGCGAACGGCTGGCTAACCAATTGGTTAGGTGGTACGGAGAAAAAACGGGGGATGGGGCGTCCCACGAAGGCGGAGCAGATCGCTAAGCGGGGAGAAAATCCATGAACAGTGGGTATGCGCATAAGATGCAACCCGATGTCATTGACCTTAGCCGGGGAGATGCTGGTGGTGCCGAACGTCCCTTGAGGGTTCTGGATGTTCACGAGTTCATGGCGATTGAGCTGCCAGAGCGTGAAGATCTCTTGTCGCCGTGGATGCAAACACAATCGCTCTCGATGATCTATGCCTGGAGAGGCGTCGGCAAAACCCATGTCGCTTTAGGGATCTCCTACGCGGTGGCGAGCGGTGATACGTTTCTCGGCTGGACGGCGCCCAAACCACGTCAGGTGTTATTCATCGACGGAGAGATGCCGGCCGCCGCGTTGCAGGAACGCCTCGCCGCGATCATCACCTCGGCTGAGCGCGAAGCACCACCGGGTATGCTTCGAATCGTCACGCCCGACTTACAGGGATCGTGCATGCCCGATCTCGCGACCTCCCGCGGACAGGCGGCAATTAACGCCGTGATCGAGGCTGATACCGCCCTCATCGTCGTGGATAACCTGTCTTGCCTCGTGCGCCGTAACGGCCGGGAAAACGAAGCAGAATCTTGGCTCAGCCTGGCGGAATGGGCGCTGTCACTACGCGCGCAGGGTAAATCCGTCCTCTTCATTCACCACGCCGGTAAAAACGGCGACCAGCGTGGCACGAGCAAACGCGAGGACTTGCTCGATACGGTCATATGCCTACGACGACCTCCCCACTATCAGCCGCAGGATGGTGCGGTCTTCGAAATCCATTTCGAGAAATCGCGCCAGCTCTGTGGCACCCATGTTGAACCTTATGAGGCGCAGCTCTTGCACGATGACCAGGGTCGTTCGGTCTGGACCCTACGGGCGATCGCCGACTCGACCATTGAATGCGTAGCCAAGCTCACCCAGGAAGGCCTATCGCAGAAGGAGATTGCCGATGAATTGCATATTCACAAATCGAACGTCTCCCGATCACTGCGCAAAGCCGAAGCACATGGCCTGCTCAAGAGGAGGACTCATGACCGCCCGAATCATCAAGTTGCGCGTTCAACGCGCTAAGGCACGCAACCGCGCAACTAACGATCTTCTGAGCGCAACGGTTGCACGCACGCCCACGCAACTCGTGCCCCTCAAAGCGTTAGCTGGTGCGGTCCTCGCCCGCAACCAGGCGCGCAACCGCGGCGCAACTGAGAGGCACAACTGCGCGCAACTGCGGCGCAACTGAGAGGCACAACTGCTGCGCAACTGCACGCGCGTATCGCAACCGACTGCATCGGGCTCGCCTGGGCGTGTGCCCACGTACCGCATGATTTGCCGACGGAACGCGCGGTCCCAAAGGGCCGGCTATTGAGACGATCCCTTCCAGCGAGCATAGCTATCCCCGTGGGCCCACAGTCGCCGACGTGCGTCGGCCCGGCGCTTGGCTCGCGTGTAATAGGAGCACGCGAGCCGTCGCCGGCTGCGGACTGTGGACTACGGGGATAGCCCCCCCTCGGGCGCAGGCCTCCCGTCGAGCCACGTCATGCCACGCTTCGGAACAGGTCACGGGCCTGCAGGCGGGCGAAATTATGGTTTCGGCCGTTCCTTGGCCTACGCCGGTTTCAACACGGTGCGTGATAGCTTTGGCCACGGCCATTTTGCGAGCGTGCAGGCGCATGCAGAGCGTTGGAGAACGTTCGCCACGTGGGCAAAGCGACGGAATATCCGAGATACACGGGACATCGCCGGCGACACCATCAAGGCCTATGGGGCTTATCTTCGAGAACGCATTGAGCGCGAAGAGATGACGGTGAGTACCGCGCAGAACATCATATCGAGTATCAACGTGATCTTAGAATGGATGCGAGGCGAAAAACGCTTGTGGCATTCGCCGTCAGCTTTGGTCGGGCCACGGTCAACCGTGCGCACCGTGCCACCTCGGTGGATTGATCGCGATCAACTTGCGCGCCTTGTGGGAAGCCTTAGCTCTCACAGTGCCTACGGACAACACCTAGCCGCGATGGTGGGTCTCAGCCGTGAGCTCGGTTTGCGATGGCGGGAAACCGCACTGATCGAGGCGCGCAAGGCGTTGCAGCAAGCTGTGCGTGAGGGCAGGATACGCCTCGTTACCGGGACGAAGGGGCGTGTTCCCCGGGAAATCCCGGTCCGAACCGAGCGGCAGATCGAAGCGATAACTCGGGCGGAGCCAACAGCGGAGCCTCTGTCTGGGCCGATAGTGCCTATCGCAGTGAAGAAACCGAGCAGCGGCTTGGGGAGGCGGGCTTCAAGAGTCAGATCCACTACAAAGGCCAGCGAGGCAACCCGCTGAGCGCGCACAAAAAGCGCCTCAACCGACTGCGCTCCACCATTCGCGCCCGGGTCGAGCATGTCTTTGGCTTCCAGCACAACTCCATGGGCGGCAAACTCATCCGCACCATAGGACTGGCCAGAGCCAAGACCAAGATCGCGTTGATG
>JBOIEE010000101.1:0-6609 GCA_050740975.1 Gammaproteobacteria bacterium
CAATCGTACAGTTCCTCCAGCGTAAATGGGCGAAGGAGCTGGATTACCGCCTCATCAAAGAGCTATGGGCCTTTCATGAGACACGCATAGCGGTACGATTCGCCTATGAGTGGCACGACGACTCCGGCACCTGGTTCCGTTCCTCTGGCAACGCCGTTGCCATGCTCTGCGGATATCCTGAGGAATCAAAGGGGCGCGCTTCCTTCACAAAACGTAGCCGCTCTATCTCGTTTTCTTCGTATACGCGCTGCCCTGCCAAGAGCTACCCCGAACTCTCCTGGCGAGGAGGCGAGACAAGGCCCAGGAGGGAGCCGGTAGATGGGTGAGGAAGAAGACGGCGCAGACGACGCCCAATACCACCAACGCAGCGCCCCCCGTGCGTGCGAGTAAGCCTAAATCATGGCTAAGAATTATGCGTGAAGCTCAGGCCGCGGCAAAGCAAGCGCCGTTGGGTGCCCTGTTGCGCATCACCCGCTTTTCCGTTACAAAGCGAGCATTCAGAAGGGGTTGTCATTCCGTACCTGGATTGTACGGAATCCAGTCGCATGGATGCCTTCCTTGGCACTGGATTCCGGCCAATCCATGGCCAGAATGACAATGCTAAACAACGGGGTATCTGTCCGATTCGTTTGACAGGCTGCGAGTGCTCTAGCGCACTGATGGACGTTAAAATGAACAATAGTCGACCGAGCGCGCGCAATTTCATTCGGGATATCATCGATGCGGATCGCGCAGCCGGGAAGCACGGGGGCAGGGTGGTTACCCGTTTCCCGCCCGAGCCCAACGGCTATTTGCACATTGGCCACGCTAAATCGATCTGCCTGAATTTTGGGATCGCCCGCGATTACCAGGGCGTTTGCCATTTGCGCTTCGATGACACCAACCCAACGAAAGAAAGCCTCGAATACGTAGAGGCGATAAAGCGTGACATCCGGTGGTTGGGTTTTGACTGGGGAGAGAAGCTATACCACGCCTCGGACTACTTTGAGCGCCTTCATGAGTACGCGCTCGAGCTGATCCGATCCGGCAAGGCCTATGTGGACAGCCTGAACGCGGAGCAGATCCGCGCCTACCGCGGCACCCTGAGCGAGCCCGGCCAAAACAGTCCAGACCGCGATCGCCCCATGGAAGAGAATCTGGATCTGTTCCAGCGCATGCGAGCGGGCCAATTCAAGGAAGGGGAATATGTTCTGCGGGCGAAGATCGATATGAGCTCACCGAACCTCAATATGCGCGATCCCGTGATTTACCGCATCAAGCACGTGCCCCATCAAATGACGGGCCGCCAGTGGTGCATCTATCCCATGTACGATTACACCCACTGTCTCTCGGACGCGGTTGAAGGGATCACGCACTCGCTCTGCACCCTTGAGTTTGAGGATCACAGGCCCCTGTACGATTGGGTGTTGGATAATCTCGATGTCCCGTGCCATCCCCAGCAGATCGAGTTTGCGCGCTTGAATCTGGACTATACGGTGATGAGCAAGCGCAAGCTTAACCTGTTGGTGGAAGGCGGCTACGTCAGTGGCTGGGACGATCCCCGCCTGCCTACCATAAGCGGCCTGCGCCGGCGCGGCTATACGCCCGAGGCGATCCAGGATTTTTGTGAACGCATCGGTCTGACCAAGAAGGACACGATAATCGAGGTGGGTTCGCTCGAAAACTGCGTGCGTGAGGACTTGGAAAACAAAGCGCCGCGCGCCTTCGCCGTATTGCGCCCACTGCGGGTGGTGATCGAAAACTATCCCGAGGGACAAAGCGAAGAGTTGGATGCCCCTAACCATCCCAATCGCCCTGAGATGGGGAGCCGTAAAATTCCTTTTAGCCGGGAGATCTATATCGAGCGATCGGATTTCATGGAACAACCGCCGAAAGATTTCTATCGCCTTGCTCCGGGCCAGGAAGTTCGCTTGCGCTACGCCTATGTCATCGGGTGCCAGGGCGTGGTCAAAGATGATGCCGGCAATCTGGTGGAGCTCCGTTGCACATACGGTCCCGATACCAAGAGCGGCAGCGCCAAAACCAGCCGCAAGGTGAAAGGAACGATACACTGGGTATGTGCCCAACGATCCATTCTTGCCGAAGTACGCTTGTACGACCGGCTGTTCGTCATCCCCGATCCCGACCAAAGCGGTGAGTTTCTCAAAAACCTCAATCCCGCTTCCATCGAATTCTTAACCGAAGCCCGAATGGAGCCTAGCCTTCGCGCGGCGCCCCTGGAGAGCCGTTATCAGTTCGAGCGTCAGGGGTACTTTTATCTCGACCCGATCGACTCCACGCCAGCCCGCCTGGTATTCAACCGCACGGTGACCTTGCGGGACTCTTGGGTTAAGCGGCTCGGTGGATGATCGCCCGCGCATTCGAACAGTTCGCCTGGAGATCGCGTAGGGCGTCTTGGTGGGTAGTGTGTTGCGGTAATTATTTCCGAAAGGCGAGAACTTGGTCTTTAGTTGTTAATGCGAGCAACTTAATACCGGTCGCTTTCTCAAAAATCTCGCGGACGGGCTGGCCCGACGTGTCTGTTTCTTGTCTGTCCACACCGACCACGAACGCCGTAATTTTTAGATGTGGGAATTTGGAAAGCATTTTTATGCTCTCGTATTTTGTTCCTCCATCTGTTATCACATCATCGAGCACTAAAGCGGATTTCGCCCGAGCTAAGTCAAAACCGACAAATAAACCTCCCTCTGCATGGGTTTTTTGCGCTTTTCTGTTGTACGCGAATGGCATGCTGATGCCGTGTCTTTGATGGAGCGCGATGCACGTTGCGATAGCGATGTTGATTCCCTTGTAGGCCGGCCCAAAGATCAGGTCGCAGGTGTGCAGCCGCTTGGCGACTAGATAGTCGGCAAAGTAGCCTCCGAGCTCAATCAGCTCCCTGCCAGTGGCGATCTCCCCTAAGTTGAAGAACACATCGGTTTCCCGACCACTCTTAAGCCGGAAGTTGCCAAACCGAACAGCGGAGGTTTCCGACAGGAAGCGCGCGAAGCCATAGCTAATAGTCATCCTCTTAGTTTCTCCGGGTATCGAAATCTTTGTCTACCGCATTATAGACGGCCGTCAAGAGCTCATGACGGTATTGGTGTTGTGCCATTCGATATATCCTGATATATACGTTTATAGGCCGACAAACTGCAGGAGTGAACCGCATGGGCAAACTAAGTACCATGATTCATCTTGAGCCTGAGCAGAAAACGGCGCTGCAGCAACGAGCCCGAGAGCGTGAAAGTTCTATGGCCGCAGAAATCCGCAACGCAGTCGACCAATATTTGTCCGCGGCAACGAGCAAGGGGTGGCGGCGCTGGATGAGCTTTCCAAATCGGCACAGAGGGAATTGCAACAGATGGGCAGCCGCCTTGATGACGCCAACGCGAAGTTGGGCCGCGTGTTAGAGCAGCTCGACCGACAAACTCGCGCGGCATGAGCGCGTTCAAAGCACAGCCCCCATGAAATACGAAAGCATTCTGGATTCGGTTGGGAACACGCCTTTAGTGCGTCTCAACCGACTGACCCATGGGCTTCAATGCGCCATCTATGCGAAGCTTGAGTTCATGAACCCGGGCGGATCGGTTAAGGACCGGGTGGCGAAATCCATGCTCTTGGAGGCAGAAAAGCGCGGCGACATAGCGCCTGGCGGTACGCTTATCGAATGTACGTCTGGAAATACCGGCATGGGACTAGCCATGTTCGCCCGTGCCCGTGGCTATAAAACCGTGTTCACGGTCAACGATAAGCAGTCGCAGGCGAAGATCGATACGCTGCGGGCCATGGGGGCGGAGGTTATCGTGTGTCCGACCGCCGTGGCGCCGGATGATGCGCGCAGCTATACCCAGGTGGCGCGCAAGCTCGCGGCAGAGATCCCGAATTCTTTCTTATGCAATCAGTACGATAATCCAGACAACGCCAAAGCCCATTACGAGACCACCGGGCCTGAGATCTGGAACGACAGCGAAGGAAAAATCACGCATTTCGTCTGCGCCATGGGCACCTGCGGCACCATCACCGGGACTGGAAAATTTCTGAAAGAGCGCAACCCGAATATCAAGGTGATCGGCGTAGACCCGGAAGGCTCCATCTTCTACGACTACTTTCACCACAAAAAACGGATCAAAGGCCATGTGTACAAACTGGAAGGGATAGGCGAGGATTTTTTCCCCAAGGTGCTCGACTGGCGGTATGTCGACGACGTGGTGCAAGTCAACGACAAAAACGGTTTTATTATGGCGCGTAAGCTCGCCCGCTGTGAGGGAATCTTTAGCGGCGGATCTGCGGGTGCGGCGGTAGCGGCTGCGCTGCGTGCCGCGAGCGGACTGGGTCCCAAGGACCTCATGGTGGTCTTCTTACCCGACGGCGGCCGACAATATTTAAGCAAGATATATAACGACGCCTGGATGCAGGAAAATCAATACATGGAAGCGGAGATCCAGTTGACAGTGCTCGATATTCTGAGTCACAAGACCATAAAAGAGCTGGTCTGTGTCGCGCCTTCAGACACGGCGATAACGGCGATCAAGACTTTGCGCGCTATCGACTCCTCCCAGCTTCCGGTGGTTGAGGCAAAGGCCGTCGTAGGCACGGTGTATGAAGACGATATGATAAACCTTGTCCTTCAAGACAAGGATCCCAATTACATAGTCGTTCGCGAGTTCATGCATGCACCACTCCCTGCCCTTGGCCTGGACGCGACTCTTGAGGACATCACCTGGTTTATTCCTGCAAAATATCCAGCGGTGCTGGTGGATGTGGGCGGAGGCCGATACGATATCATCACCAAGTTCGATTTGGTGAGGACTGTGGGCGCGTTGGCTGAAGGCAAGCGCTGAGAGACAGCCGCATACAGGGGCGTTCGACGTGTAATGCCTTGAAACAAGAACCTACCTTCCTAGAAGCCTGTCGGACTTAGGGAACCGTAGCGAGGGGGGTGGGAAATCGAGGACAGATTTTCGATCATTTGAGGCGAATGGTGGTAACTATTTAACGAAAATGATCGGACTATGGACCGATTTCCCACCGCCGCAGTAGGTTCTTCCTAAATCCGACAGGCTCCTAGAGGTCTTAATCCATTTCCTCAAACGTGAATCAGGAAACAATACCCATGCGTTTCGCAACCAAGGCCATCCACGCCGGACAGTCGCCCGATCCGGCCACCGGCGCCATCATGACCCCTGTCTACCTCACCTCGACCTATGTTCAGGACGCCCCTGGAACGCACAAGGGCTACGAATACGCGCGCACCCAGCATCCCACCCGCGCCGCACTCGAGGCATGCCTCGCGGCGCTCGAAGAGGGGCAATACGGCTTGGCTTTTGCGAGCGGCATGGCGGCGGAATCCACGGTGCTGCAACTTCTCAAAGCGGGGGATCATGTGCTCTGCGGTCAGGATCTGTACGGTGGCACCTACCGCATCATGACCCGCGTCTATCAGCGTTTTAATATCGAGAGCAGTTTCATCGATATCTCTCGCCCCGAGAACGTTGCAGCGGCCATGCGGCCAACGACTCGCCTGGTGTGGTTGGAATCTCCCAGCAACCCGATGCTGAGAGTGTGCGACATCGAAGCCATCGCGCAGATCGCTCATGCAAAAGGGGTCAGAGTGGTGGTCGATAACACCTTCGCATCCCCTGCGCTCCAACAACCGCTCAAACTGGGGGCGGATATCGTCGTCCACAGCACAACGAAATATCTCGGTGGGCATTCGGACGTGGTCGGCGGCGCGATCGTGGTAAACGACGAGCAACTGTATCAAGATCTCAAATTCCTGCAAAACGCCGTCGGCGCCATTCCCGGCCCCTTGGATTGCTTTCTCGTGTTGCGGGGCATCAAGACCCTCCCGCTGCGCATGCGCCAACACAGCGAGAATGCGCTACAGATCGCGTTGCATCTGGCGCAGCAGCGCGAAGTCCTGCGGGTGTTTTTTCCGGGCTTGCCCGAAAGTCCCGAGCACCGCCTTGCGAGTAAACAAATGTCGGCATTCGGAGGCATGATTTCGCTTGAGCTTGCGGGGGGTAAAGAGCGCAATATCCGGTTCACCACCAAGACTCGGCTTTTCTCCTTAGCGGAAAGCCTGGGCGGTGTCGAATCGCTGATCGGCCATCCCATGACCATGACCCATGCCGCGATCCCCGCTGAGCAACTGCAACGGGCCGGGCTACCCGAAGCCTTGGTGCGTTTGTCGGTCGGCTTAGAAGACATCGAAGATCTATTGGAAGACCTCGACCAGGCCATTGCGGCGTCGCAATTCTAGAGCTTGTTGCTGCGAGCTCTTTTGAATGGGACGCGCCCTACGCTCGCTGCGCCGAAACCGACATGAACCCGACTGTACCGCCACCCGATCAATTAGACCAACCGCCCTCGTCTGCCGAGGCCCTGCGCAGTGTCCACACCTCCAACCTGCCGGAGATCTTTAAGCAATTGCAAATCAGCCTGGCGGTCTCCACCTACCAGGCCGGCAAGGTTATCCTGGTGCGCAACGACGGGGCGACACTCAACACCCACTTCCGCGCCTTCGGCAAGCCCATGGGCATCGCCGCCGACCGCTCCCGGCTCACCATCGGCGGCACGAATACCGTCTGGTACTACCGAAACGTGCCCGCCGTGGCCCCGAAGCTC
>JBOIEE010000102.1:0-3275 GCA_050740975.1 Gammaproteobacteria bacterium
TGCAGCAGTCGATGCGGGTAGCGCACGGCTTGCAAGGTCTGGGTCATGATCACATAGTCGAAGGAATCGCTTTCAAAGTCCGCAAGACCGGCGTCCAAGTCGGACTGGATGACATTCACCCCAGCGCTGAGGCACTGGAGCAAATTCTGCTCGTCGATCTCCAGACCATATCCGGTCACCCCGCGCTCCGCGCTTAAATAGGCCAGAAGAGCACCATCGCCACAGCCCAGATCCAAAACTCGGGAGCGGGGCTTGATCCATTCCGCGATCAGCGCTTGGTCGGAGCGCAGGCTCATGTAGGCTCGAGGTCTGTGGCGGCACGTTTTAGATAGGTGCTAAGGACCTGATGATAATGCGGTATGGGCAGCAAAAAAGAGTCGTGGCCCTCCTGGGAATCGATCTTGGCATAACTCACGTCTTTGTTTACTTCCAGCAGGGCGCGCACCAGCTCTTCCGAGCGGACCGGTGGGAAGCGCCAGTCACTGCTGAAGGAGATGACCAGGAATTTCGCCTTGGAAGCGGCAAACGCTTGGGATAGCCGATCGCCAAAGCGACTGGCCGGGTCGAAATAGTCCAGGGTCTTGGTGAACAGCAGATAGGTATTAGCGTCGAACCGTTCCACAAAGGACCGGCCTTGATGGCGCAGATAGCTTTCGATTTGGAATTCCACATCGAAACCGAAATTGAGCGGGCCGTTGTGCAGCTCACGCCCGAACTTGGCGTGCAAAACGTCATCGGAGAGATAGGTGATATGACCGAGCATGCGCGCTAACATCAGCCCGCGGCTGGGGACCACGCCTCTTTCTTCGTAATGGCCATCGCAGAAGTCTGGATCTGAGCGGATCGCTTGCCGCGCCACTTGGTTGAAGGCGATGTTCTGTGTCGACAGCTTAGAGGCCGCCGCGATCACGATCGCATGAGCGATCCGCTCGGGATAATCTACGGCCCACTGTAGGGCCTGCATCCCACCCAGGCTGCCGCCAATCACCGCCGCCCAACGGGGGATCCCCAGCGCATCCGCCAACCTCGCCTGGCTCTCCACCCAATCGCGCACGGTGATGATGGGAAAGCTTGGGCCGTACGCCTTGCCTGTCTTAGGATCGAGCGCCTTAGGTCCGGTAGAGCCGGCGCAGCCGCCCAGGTTGTTGGGGCAAACCACGAAGAAATGCCGGGTATCGATGGGCTTGCCAGGACCAATGCCGTTATCCCACCACCCGGGTTTGCGATCGGTCGAGAAATGGTAGCCGGCTGCGTGGTGATCCCCGCTTAGCGCATGGCAGACAAGGACGGCGTTGGAGCGCTCGGGATTCAGCTCGCCATAGGTTTCAAACATCAGCTCATAGGACTCCAAGACACTGCCACAATCCAAACGCAGGGGCTGATCGAAGCGCAATTTTTGTGGCGTAACCAGACCCACGGATCCCGCAGGGCTTGGGATGGAGATCTGCGGCGTCCCTGCGCAGGTGGTCGAAGCGAGGCTAGCCATAAGACAATCTTTAGGTCGTGGGCGGATCGGTTAAGTCCTGAAACCAGCGCGGCTTGTTGCGGGGGCTGTGAACGGCGATCTGCTTCTCGCGCGACCGCCCTCCGCTCAGCAACGTGACGTCACGCCGCGCCACAGCGAATTCCAAAGCGAGAAATCTCCGCAAACATTCGTTCGCTTTACCATCGATGGCCGGGGCGCCCAAGCGCACCTTGAGCCGTTCGCCGTGCAACCCTTCGACCCCGTCGCGCCGCGCTCCCGGCTGGCAGTAAAGCTTGAGGATCAGGGTCTCACCTTCGTTTTGCAACCAGACGGCGCTCATGCCATCGCCAAGCTCGCGCCAAGATCGCGCAGCGGAGCAATGATCAGCATGGAGGAAAGTTGCAGCACGACCAACACCACGATCGGGGAGAAATCCAAACCACCGATGGCGGGAATCAGACGCCTGGCAGGTCGCAGCAGGGGGTCGGTCAGGCTGAGCAACAGCGAGCTGGCCGGGTTATGGGCATGGGGCGCCACCCAACTGAGGATGACCTGGATCAGCACCGCAAACAGAAAAACGTGCAGCGTCATTTGCAGCAAGGCAGCCACCGCCAACACGAATAGTCCGATGAAACCCATCCCGACGCCCTGTAACGCGGCCACCAGACTTAGCTCCGCAACTTTCAACATCAGCAGCAATACCACGGAGGCCACATCGATCCCGGCCACGCCCTTGATTACGCGGCGCAAGGGACGCAGCGCGGGGTTGGTCAATTTGACCACCGCTTGGGAGATCGGATTGTAGAAATCGGCCCGCACCAGCTGAAACAAAAAACGCAGTAATACCAACAGGATATAGAGTCCAAACACAGTGCTGATCAAGAACGTCCCGGCGTTGCCGAAGTAATCGCCGCTCATCTAAGCCTCCCCAAATTGATCCGCCAATTCCGCCGCACGCAAGGTGGCAAGCGCCACCGCCTCCGCTATCATGCGCTCGATGCCGTGCTCATCCAACACCCGCAGGGCGCGCTCTGTGGTGCCGCCGGGTGAGGTAACTTGCGCCCGCAGGTCCCCAGGATCTTTGCCGCTCTCAAGAGCCATCTTGGCGGCACCGAAGGCGGTCTGCACTACCAAGATTCGGGCCTGCTCTGGGGTTAGGCCCTGCGCCTCTGCGGCTTGTTCCAAAGCCTCCATGAGGCGAAAAAAGTAAGCGGGGCCGCTGCCGGAGACGGCGGTGACGGCATCCAGCAAGCTCTCGTCGTTCACCCACAGCGTAAGGCCCACGGCGCGCAAAATATTTTCGGCCACCTCGCGTTGTGCTGGGGTCACCTTGTCAGCGGCGTATAGAGCCGTCGCCCCGCTGCTGACGAGCGCGGGTGTATTGGGCATGGCGCGCACGATGGGTGTTGTTGAACCCAGCCAGTGCTGCAACGCGCTGGTGCGCACACCGGCGGCTATGGAGATCACTAGGGTATGGCTGGCTATAGACCCAGCCAGCTCCATGGCCACCGTTTTCAAGATCAGCGGCTTTACCGCCAGCACGACCACCTCGGCGCCGGAGACCGACGGCCGGTTATTCGCGCTCGCCTCGATCCCAAACTGAGCCGTGAGACGTTTTAGCTTATGGATATCGGGATCGGCGACCCGCAACTTTGCCGCGGGGTAGCCATCGGCGATGAGTCCCCCGATCAGTGAGCGGCCCATGTTTCCGCCGCCGATGAAGGCGATGGTTTTATTTTTCATTGGCCGGATTATAACCGAATGGCGAGCCTCGACGCCCTTTTCAAGGCGTTGGGCGCGAACCAAAGAT
>JBOIEE010000103.1:0-4640 GCA_050740975.1 Gammaproteobacteria bacterium
GTTCAAGACGGTTTTCTCGGACGCCTGACATAGGCACCCTTATACGGCATCCGGGGCCCGGTGTCCAGGATCCGCTATACGCCCTTAACCCACTTGAGGTTTCTGGCTAGGACAAATTCACCCTGCCTTTGCTGGAGCCCGCTATTTCGGCGATGCCTACAAGGTCCCCGGTTCGGATCACTTCTCGATTGCCAAGCCGAGCGAGCGCGATGCGGCGCAGCATCGGCTGCTCCTCGCGTTTATTGAAAGGATTGGGGCCACGCAAGCGAGAACGGACAATAGGCAAGTTACGAAAGTTTCGCCCCGCGGGCCCCTCAGCCCCGCCATAGCCAAAGCGTCGACTCAGACGATGGACACCCCAATTCCTACGGGTGTAACCCTTTCCAGGCAGGCGCGCACGATGAAACGTGTATTCATCAGTTACCGCCATGTCAAACCGGACGAAGACGTCGCGCTTGCTCTTGAGCACGCTCTCAATGCCGACGGGCATGAGGTGTTTGTGGACCGCAGGATTTTGGTCGGAACTCAGTGGGCGGAAGAAATCGACCGACAGATCCGCGCGGCGCAGTTCTTCGTGGTATTGCTGTCCGCCGAATCGATCCTCAGTGACATGGTCCGACAGGAAATCAAGCTTGCCCACGAACTGAAACAACAGAAGAATCTTCGCATTCTACCGGTGCGGGTCGATTTTAGCGGGGCCTTGCCCTACGACCTGGGTGGTTATCTGAATCCCCTGCAGTACGCTGTCTGGAACACGGGAACGTCGCTGGACGATATCGCAGCGGCCATTCGCCTGGCTATCCAGGACACGGCGGAACTGCCACATTCTGGTCGGTCCGTGGAACAGGGAGATTCGCAGACCGATCTCCTGAAATTACACGAGGCCACGGAAAAACGCGGTGCGCCGCTACCGCAGATCGATCCGCGCGTTCTTGAATTAGCCATGGAGCGCGGTTCCATGACCTGCGACTCGCCGTTCTATGTTCGTCGCCCTGCCGACGACGAGTTGGAGCGCCAATTGAATCGCAACGGGTCCACGACGATCGTGAAGGGCGGGCGCCAGGTGGGGAAAAGTTCGCTCCTGGTGCGCGCCGCCGCCCAAGCAAGAAAACGTGGATGTAAGGTCTGCAACATTGACTTTCAGGGGATAGACGAGCCGAGACTCGCCGACCTCAACAGCCTGCTCCTCTACCTGATGAGCCGGATCGCGCGGGATTTGAAGACGCCCGGTAGGCCGAAGGATTACTGGGACGATGGACTTGGCCCCAAGGACAGCGCTACGGATTTCGTCGAGCAAGCGGTGCTCGCCGATCCGGAAAAAATGATGGTCCTGCTGTTGGACGAAGTCGATCGGGTCTTCCAATACGGCTACCGCAACGATTTTTTCGCCTTGTTGCGATTCTGGACGAATCGACGGGCGAATTCTCCAGCATGGGAGCGCTTCAATTTGGTCGTC
Source organism: Gammaproteobacteria bacterium (assembly GCA_050740975.1). GTDB lineage: Bacteria > Pseudomonadota > Gammaproteobacteria > JBOHHR01 > JBOHHR01 > JBOHHR01. The sequence goes on from JBOIEE010000103.1 coordinate 1,457, forward strand.
GCCCATGCCACCGATCCCGTGCTGTGGATCGACGACATCAACCAATCGCCGTTTAACGTCGGGAATCCCATCGTCCTGGGCGATTTCGATCCAATCCAGTTTGCCGACTTATGCCGGCGTTATGGTATGGCGCTTTCCAATGCCGAAGCGGGCCGCTTGCGGGAACTGATCGGCGGACACCCCTATCTCGCGCGGCAATCCCTGTATTTGTTGGCGACCGCCAAAACCACGCTAGAGGAACTTGAGCGCTTAGCCACCCGGCAGGACGGTCCCTTCGGCGACCACTTACGGCGGCTCACCGGCATTTTGATCCAACGCGAGCCCCTGCGAAAAACGACGTTGCAAATCCTACAGGGGAAGGCCTGTGAGGACGAGCACAGCTTCCAACGGTTGTATACCGCCGGCCTGGTAGTCGGTGCGTCGCGGCAGGAGGCGCGTTTGCGTTGCCGGTTGTATGAGGAATTCTTCAGGGCGCACTTATGAGTAAGGCAGTCCGCGAGACTCCTGTAAACGACGGGTTTTTTCAAACCGGTGGCACACTGAAAGCGGATGCGCCCAGCTACATCGAACGCCCCGCCGATCGAGAGTTGCACCAGAGCGTACTCGCCGGGGAGTATTGCTATGTCCTCACCCCCCGGCAGATGGGCAAGTCCAGCCTGATGACGCGGATCGCCGCACGCTTGCGGCAGGAGGGCGTGCATGTGGCGGTGGTCGATCTGACCGGTATCGGCGGCGACGCCGGATCGATGACCGCCGAGCAATGGTACTACGGCCTGGCGAACCGGCTGTTGCGGGAGCTGGAGATTCCCCTGTTATTGGCCGAATGGTGGAAAGACCAATCCTTGCTGCCGCCACTGAATCGCCTGATGAACTTCTTTCACGATGTGATTCTTTCCCGCCTCGAAGGTCGGATCGCGGTTTTCTTCGACGAAATCGACACCACCATCAACTTGCCCTTCAGCGACGACTTTTTCGCGGCGATCCGAGCTTGTTTCAACGCCCGCGCTAACCAGGCCGAGTTCAACCGAATTTGCTTTGTCCTACTGGGGGTCGCCAGTCCCACAGATTTAATTCGCGATGCGGAACGTACGCCGTTCAACATCGGGCGGCGGATCGATCTCGCCGATTTCGATTTAAACCAAGCGCGCCGTCTATCACAGGGATTGAGCAACGGGGAAGGCGTCGCCGATCGTCTGCTCAAGCGCGTGTTGCACTGGACTAACGGCCACCCCTATCTCACGCAAAAGCTTTGCGTGCAGGTGCAGATGGACGATGCCACGAACGAAACGCCCGAGGCGCGGGTGGATCGTGTTGTGGCGGCGGAATTTCTTGGGGTGGGACGCCGGGCTAAGGAAGATAATCTGAGATTGATACACGACCGCATCGCCAAGGCTGGCGGGGGTCGTCCGAAACTGTTGACGGTGTATGGCCGGGTTCGCCGAGGTAAGCGCATCCAGGACCAGCCGCAATCGCCGATCCACTCTGCGCTCAAGTTATCCGGACTGGTCAAAGCGGACGCGCAGGGCAGGCTGGTGGTCCGCAACCGGATCTACGAACGGGTGTTCGACGCGCGCTGGATCGGAAGCCTCCAGCCCTCTCGCTGGAAGCAACGGTCCGCCTTGGGCACCCTGGTGTTGGTTACGCTCGTATTCGGCTGGTGGATCGGCGCGCAGCAATTGACAGTGCGGTCCGGATTTTCCATCGTGCTGGCTTGGTTGGGCATCGCCTACCCCGAACCGGAATTGGTCGAGATTCCGGTGGGCAGTTTCCGCATGGGTTCTCCGGACAACGAAGAGGATCGACAATCCGACGAAGGCCCGCAACATGTGGTGAGCATCGGTCAGCGTTTCCTGCTGGGCAAATATGAGGTGACCTTCGATGAATACGATGTGTTCGCATTCCTGGTGAAAGGCGATGGCGGCTGCTCCGACGGACACGAAGTGACGCGCCCATCGGACGAGGGTTGGGGTCGGGGAAGGCGTCCGGTAATCAATGTGAGTTGGTCGGATGCCAACTGCTACGCCGAATGGCTTTCCCGCAAGACCGGGAAAAGGTATCGCTTGCCGACGGAGGCGGAATGGGAATACGCGGCGCGGGCCGGAACCGACACACCGCGGCCGTGGCCAGGCGGGCCGGAAGCCGCTTGTCGTTTTGCCAATGTGTTCGACCAGAAAAATGTCGAGGAGATCAAGAAGCGATACGTCATCGTGAGGTTGCAACCTTTCCCCTGTCCCGATGCCTATGCGTTCACCGCACCGGCAGGCAGTTTCCCGGCGAACCTCGGCGTGCACGACGTTCTCGGCAATGTGTGGGAGTGGGTACAGGACTGCTACCATGAAAACTATAACGCTGCGCCAGCTGATGGCAAGGCTTGGGAGGAAAACGGCTGCAGCCAGCGGGTGATCCGCGGCGGTGCCTGGTTCGACGAACCGGAGAACCTCCGTTCGGCCCGCCGCTTCAGGTTCTCTCCGGTCTTCCGGAACTTCACCCTCGGCTTCCGTCTCGCCCAGGACTTGTAGCCCTTTGCGCTTTGCTCTTTTTCCCTTTGCATTTTTTTGCGGCCCGCAGGGCTGCCGTTTTTTGTAGGGGGTAGTCCATATGAAAGACACCACGCCACAGGCGGTTCAGGCCGGACATGAACTGCTTCTGTGGCTAATACCCCAAATCGACAAATTTCCCCGGGTGCGCCGCTTCACGCTCGGTGAGCGGCTGGAGAGCGTGCTGCTGGAAGTGTTGGAGCTGAGCGTGGAAGCGGCATACACCCATAACAAACGGACAGCTCTGCATAGAGCCAATTTGCGCCTGGAAGTAGCCAAGCACCTTTGGCGCTTGGCTCTGGAGTTTCAATCGGTCGCGCATCGCCGGTACGAACACGGTGCCCGGTTGATGGACGAACTAGGGCGCCAACTGGGCGGCTGGCTGCGCAGCATCGAAACGCGGAATACGGCTTCATGAAATGGTATGGACACCTTCCACCTCTGATGGAGGGCGTAGGGTTAAGTAGGAGTTGTCACAAGCGCCGCTCGCCTCTGGTGATAGAGGGACCGCCGGCGAGCGGCGCTGTGGACAACTGGACCTGGGGCATCCGCGAAGCGGAGGGCGAGGTAGGGACCCTCACGGGCCTACGGCATCAACGTGCCCCAAAGTGGAAGAATAATCTCTTCACAGGCAAACCGGAGGGTCC